>CANGNA010000013.1 GCA_947455215.1 Chitinophagaceae bacterium | reverse complement strand
GTGGCATTAGAGCGATCGCGCCTTAAGGCGTTTGTGGAACATGCGCCCGCAGCAGTGGCCATGTTCGACAAGGATGTAAGGTACATTGCTTACAGCTCCCAGTGGCTCGACGAGTATCACCTGCAGGGACAGGAACTGAAAGGCCGCTCTCATTACGAGATATTCCCCAATATATCCGACGAGTGGAGAGAGATACACCAGCGTGGCCTACGTGGGGAAGTCATCTCCAGCCAGGAAGAAAGCTGGCGCCCCGATGGCTGGGACCACGACCAGTACCTGCATTGGGAAGTACGCCCATGGTACCTGCCCGATGGTAATATTGGCGGTATTATGATGTTCACGCAGGATGTTACCGAACAGGTGCACCAGCGCGAACAACTGAAGATAGCCACCCGCAGTGCCGAACAGGCCAGCATAGCCAAGTCCGAATTCCTGGCCAACATGAGTCATGAGATCCGTACACCGCTCAACGGCGTCATTGGTTTTACTGACCTTGTACTGAAGACCGAACTCAACGAGACGCAGCAACAATACTTATCCATTGTCAACAACTCGGCCAATGCCCTCCTCAGCATTATCAACGATATCCTCGACTTCTCTAAGATAGAAGCCGGCAAACTGGAACTGGACATAGACAAGTGCGACATTTTTGAACTGGCCAGCGAGTCTACCGACATCATTACTTACCAGGCGCAGAAAAAAGGCCTGGAGGTACTGCTCAATATATCGCCGGAGCTGCCCCGCTTCATCTGGGCCGACTCTGTCCGCATCAAACAGATCATCGTAAACCTGCTGGGCAACGCAGTAAAGTTCACCGCTGCCGGGGAGATAGAACTGAAGATAGAAGCGCTGACCGACATTACCCGCGAACAGATCACCTACCGCTTCCAGGTGCGCGATACCGGCATAGGCATCAAGCCCGAGATGCAGAACAAAATATTCGAAGCGTTTGCCCAGGAAGACCCGTCGACCACTAAAAAATATGGCGGCACAGGTCTGGGGCTTACCATCTCCAACCGGCTGCTGGCCCTTATGGGCAGCAAGCTGAAGCTGAAGAGCACCGTTGGCCAGGGCAGTACCTTCTACTTCGACATCAAACTGAAGTCGGAAGCCGGAGAGGCCGTACCGGTGATGGATAACGACCTGGTGAAGAATGTGCTGATAGTAGATGACAACAACAACAACAGGCTGATACTTAAAGATATGCTCCAGCTGCGCAACATAGCATCAGAAGGGGCGCAAAACGGGTTTGAAGCATTGCAGAAACTGGCCACAGGTGGCAAGTTCGATGTCATCTTTATGGATTACCATATGCCTTATATGGATGGCCTGGAAACCATCCGTAAGATACGCGACAGCTTCTCTAACACGGCGAAGAAGATACCGATCTACCTCCTCCATAGCTCGTCCGACGATGAGACCATCATCAAGGCGTGCCAGGAGCTGGAGGTAAAACACAGACTGGTAAAGCCGATCAAAATGCAGGAGATGTACCAGGCGCTCTCCCGCCTGCACGATAGCAATGCAGGAATAACATCGCCCGTGGCTGCAACTGCTACCGGCCCCAACGAAGGGCAACTGACCGTATTGCTGGCCGAAGACAATGATGTGAACATACTGCTGGCAAAGACCATCATACAGCGCATAGCGCCACAGGCCACCATTATCATATCGCTAAACGGAGAGGATGCCGTAAGAAGGTATAAAGAGCTTACGCCCGATATCATTCTTATGGATATCCAGATGCCGCTGATGAACGGGTACGAAGCCACCGAGGCCATAAGGCAGATAGAGGCAGAAGCAGGCGGCACCATACATGTGCCTATTGTAGCCCTTACAGCAGGCAACCTGAAAGGTGAGCGTGAAAAATGCCTGGAGGCAGGTATGGACGACTTTATGGCCAAGCCATTTGTAGAGACGGCCCTGAATGCACTGCTGAACAAATGGGTATGGAAAGATGGCGAAGAGGCGCGCATAGATATGCCGATGAATACCGCCGGGCACTTCGACCCTGAAGCAATAAAGGCCAACTTCTCTATTGATGATGAAACGCTGGGCGAGATACTGTCTGCAACCATTACCCAACTCGAAGAGTCGAAAGAAACCCTAAGGGAAGGCATAAGGAATAAAGACCTGAAGCAACTTAACGCGGCCGGGCACAAGCTTTTTGGCACCGCAGTAAGCACAACCCTTAGCGTATTGGGCAAGCTGGCATCAACGCTCGAGCATACACCTGTTTACGACGACCGCGAGATAGACAAGCTGGTATACAGCATAGAGCGCGAAATGGAACTGGTGATATCCCTCATCCGCAAACAGTTGTAGGCTCTTGCGAGGTGTTATTCGAAACCTGTAATCATGCTCTAATGGCAGCAACCACCACAGAGTGTCACGGTGAGTAAACAATTAGCTGCGCTCAGGAACTTTGAAAATGACACAGGCCTCTGTGAGCTTGCTTACTGGCAGACAGGGAACGAAACAGTCTCGCAGGCATATGGATCGCTAATATCACCTCCCTTTAGGGTCGGGGTTTAATTAGGCAACCTCACAAGGCTTCGAACGCTTGCAACCCTACCCTTCAACCACATACTTCATATCCGTCTGGTAAAATTTGCAGGCGGGCTTCAGGCCACACTCCTCGCATTTTGGCCTGCGGGCTACGCATATATAGCGACCATGCAGTATTATCCAGTGGTGCGCTATGGCCAGCAGATCTTTCGGTATATTGGCTACCAGTTGCTGCTCCGTTTGCAGCGGCGTGGTGGCATTGCGCGTAAGGCCTATTCTTGCCGATACCCGGAACACATGCGTATCCACAGCCATGCCCGGCTTATTGAACACCACCGATATGATCACATTGGCCGTCTTGCGGCCCACGCCCGGCAGCTTCACTAATTCTTCTATAGTATCAGGCACCTCGCTATGATAGTCGTTCACCAGCATTTGTGCCATACCTATCAGGTGCTTCGTCTTATTGTTGGCAAACGTCACACTGCGGATGAATGGCTCCACATCTTCGAACTCGGCCTTTGCCAGCAACTCCGGTACAGGGTATTGTTTGAACAACGCTGGCGTTACCATATTCACACGCTTATCCGTACACTGTGCCGATAGGATCACCGCCACCAGCAACTCATACGGATTGGTATAATGCAGCTCCGTTTCCGCATTAGGCATATGCTCTTTGAACCACGACAATACAAACTGGTAACGCTCCTTCTTCGTCATGCTGCAATGTTATAGAAAATTTAGAAAAGCAGTTTGTGCCCACTGACAGTTAAAGCATAACTTTACAATAGGACAAACAATGCGAAATGATAAAAACCCAGGTAACACCACAAAATGCAGATCTGCATATTGCACTCCCTCCCAACTATATAGGTCGGAAACTGGAGGTGATATTGTATGCAGTAGATGAGCCTGTTGGTCTGGCAAACCCCGGTCCGCAAAAGAAAAGACCATCCGATTATGCTGGGTCATTATCAAAGCAAGAAGCGGAAAAAATGCTAAAACATATTGAACAAAGCCGCAACGAATGGGAAAGAGATATTTAGTAGACACTAACATTCTTATCGCATTTCTTGAACGGTCATTGCCCGCTACAGGCCAGGACTTTGTGGCAACAGTTATCGATACAGAGTTTATTATTTCTATTATTAATAGAATTGAGATATTGGGTTATCATGATGTATCAGAAGAGACGCGAAATTTCATACAGCTTGCCTCAGTAATCGAATTAGACAAATCAGTAGCAGAAGCAACTATTAATATCAGGAAATCAAGAAAAGTAAAATTGCCGGATGCTATAATAGCTGCCACAGCCATAGCAAACGACCTCACATTAATAACCAGGAACAAAAAGGATTTTCAACAAATACCGAATGTTGAAATTGTCGATCCATTTTCCGTTACCGCGGAAAATGTTGCTCGTTTATTAGGTGATTAAAGCATACAACATACGCTCCGCAGCCCTCATCACTTAACTCCCGCCCCACCCTGAGCATGCTGCCGCCAGCCTTCCTGCACCGACTGAAAAAGGGTGTATACATTATCCTCCAGGGCATCAATATCTATTACAATGTCCGCGCCCTTCATAGTGCGGCAATAGGCCATTTTGAAACGCCGCCACCAGCTGTGCCGGTATCCGGCATAGGCATGTTTATCCTTTAGGTCAATAAGCAATTCGGTAAATGTATAGCCCTTGCTTTTGGCCTCCTGGCTGTTGACCCCGGCTATATTGCTCCATTCTATCAAACCCCAGCTGATGATGTCTGTAACACCATGCTCATCAATAAAGAACACAGGCTTGCGCCTGATGGCGGGTAAGAACGCATCAACAATGCAGAAGTAGGTGGGCACTGCCAGCAATACTGCACAGCACTTTATTACCAGCCCCAGGTCGCCAGGCTGCACACAATTCCACAGCAAGCCGCCCTCAGCCCCTGCCAGGAACAGCGTAACAAAGAAAACCTTCGGGCGGTAATAGCAATACTGCTTAGGGGCCATAAGAAACTATATGTGGTATAAAGATACCCAATACGCAGGCACATACCCAATGTCATTAACTTAAGAGAATTAGGTTGGGATGAAAGCCCGAAATGCAGTCCCGGGGGAATAAAAAATTGGGTCGAGCTCTGTAAGAGCGAAAGATACCACCACATGATGCTTAAGTTAATGACATTGGGCGTATACGGCACACAACCTTTGGCACAAAGTGCATGTCATTGCCCTGTAGGGGCAAAAGGTTTGTAGCACCACGCCCAATCTACACACAGCGTGCCATAGGTACGCAACAATACGCAAAACACCTTCCTTTGCAAGAATAGGGATCACACAAAAAATCCCGGCACAAAGGCCAGGATCAAAAGTATTTTATAATTACAGGCCACCTCCCTCTCCCTTTGGAGAGGGAGGTGGTGAGGCTAGCTGAAAGCGTCCTCGCGCTGTGGCTTCTTAGGCGCAACAGCTGCAGCTATCAACGAGAAAATAGATCCTGCTATCAGTGTACCAAATACCGCACTCGATATCATGATGGTAGTATAGCCTTTGCGGGTAAACTCCAATGCTTTGTCCATCGTATCGTCCGACATGCCAGGTTGTTTCATCATGCCTTCTCGCGCCTTTTCCAGTGCCATCTCCTTTATCTCAGGAAATGCATATACCGTGATCACCGCCCATATTACCATAAAGATGCCGATGATGAGTGTAGCCTTAAAGCCACTGCCAAACGCAGACTTGAATGTAATATTCCCGTCGTTGGCCTTAGAGAAGGCCAGGGCATTCAACACCAGCCCGCCAAGGAAGGGAATATACACCAGCCATCCTGCCCACGTAGCTGTATCCAGCTTGGCAATATGGATGATCAATGCGATTACAATACAGCCTATCCCTGATATGGCTCCGTACATTACATGTGTGTTCTTTTGTTCCATGATATTATTTGTTTAAGATGATCTGTGCGTTATTGATGATACCCGATACCTTACCTGCCATCAGCTCGTTCAGGAAGGGTTGATTATAGGCAATGCTCTTCTTGTTGGCGGCAGTCAGTGTATGGTTGCCGTCTGTGCTGTACAGCGTCAGTGCTGCGGTGCCACCTTTTTCTATTTGTGCTTCGTCCAGGCCAAAGATGGTGCGGGCACTGGTACTCATTACTTCTACCAGCCTGTCGGTGCCTATGTAGTCGCGCAGCGTGTCCCATACTATATTATAGGCGGTTTCCTGTATGGCCATGCCATCAGCCGCATAGTCCAGTTCCTTCGTCTTTGCATCCCACTCCTGCGGACGGTGATGGCTGCAGATGCAGTCTATCGTGCCATCGGCCAGCGCATCTATCAGCGCCATCCTGTCGGTCTCAGTCCTCAGCGGCGGCGATACCTTGTAGGCGCTGTCATAGGTATTCATCATATCATCGGTCAGCGCCAGGTGATATGGTGTTACAGAGCAGGTCACCGATAGGCCATCGGCCTTGGCCTTGCGCACCAGTGCCACGCTGTCGGCTGTCGATACGCCGGTGATGTGTAGTTTAGAGTTGGTATAGCGCGCCAGTTCTATGTCGCGGTAAATGGCCAGTGTCTCTGCCAGTGCAGGTATACCCGGTATGCCCAGTGTTGTCGATACTATGCCCTCGTGCATCAGCCCGCCTGCAGCCAGCGCTGCATCTACAGGCAGTTGCACTATAGTGCCGTCAAAAGCCTTTACATACTCCAGGGCCTTCATCATCAGGTTGGCGTTCTGTACAGGCTTCCAGCCGTCGGTAAAAGCAATGGCACCATTATCGCGCATGTCCAGCATTTCGGCCAGCGTCTTGCCTTCTACATCAGCAGATATGGCACCCATAGGATATAACGTCACGGCGTGGCCGGCCGCCTGCTGCAGCATGAACTGCACCTGGCCTTTATTGCTGATGGCAGGCTGCGTATTGGGCAGCACAAACACATCGGTAAATCCACCGGCAGCAGCAGCCGCCAGTCCCGTGGCTATGGTCTCTTTATGTTCATAGCCCGGTTCGCGGTAGTCGGCAAATACGTCTACCCATCCTGGCGATACGTTCAGTATCTCGCCATTGGCACCGGTCCATTTTACTTTATTACCAACAGTAATAGAAGAACCCTCCTTACCGGCGGCCTTCTTCAATGGCTTTATGTCAGAAATGATATGATTGTCAATAACAAGGTCTACCAGCTTATCGTGAAATGCGGAGCGCGTGTCTGTGATCCTGACCTTGTTTAGTTTTACCTGCATCGGAATGGTATTATGCGAACGGCACCAAAATTACACAAACTTTCCATAGCCGGAAGGCAGTAATTTTTATCGCGTTGGCCCGACGACGCTATGCCGTCAGCTCACAATATCAGGCCCTGTAAGGGCCGGCTATTCCAGCGCAGGTTTTCAACCCTGCGGCTTAAGAGGCTTCCGCGCCAGTAACCACGTCTCCACCGCCAGAGCTATCACCGCTACTATCACGCATACCTTCCACAGCGGGAAGTCGTCAGCCAGCGCATCCTTCATGCTGCTGCCGCGGCGCACATCTGGCCATTTTATATTGTCGCCCTTCCACTCGCTTTTCAGCGTGCCTATGCTCTTATATACCAGCTGCGCTTCCAGCTTGTCCTGGTTCAGCGCCACACGCGTGGTGTCGGCACCGCCTGTCAGGGCATAAAAGCCAGGTAGCTGTACCGCCTGGTCTACAAACACATCTACACCGGCACCATTAGGGCGCTGGGGCGGAATAATGTCTGTACCACTACCTACTACATGCACCGTGCTGCGCTCAGCGGCATTCACCAGCGGCAGGTATACGGCTTGCTGCGCACCGGCGGTTATAGCATAGATATTGCTGCTACCGCTCTGCATGGCCATCTGGTACAGGAAGGGCGCAAAGAAATAACTGCCCGTAAAATTGCCCGCTTGCAGATCGGCACCACTGGCACACAGGTACAGTTGTCCCTTATTCGGTGTATACCGCGCCAGTAGCGGGTCGCCATTACGGAAGCTCAGTACCGATTGCTGGTTGGCGTTCAGGCTGGCAGTTATGCTATAGTGCCAGTTGGCCACCGGCAGCTGCACATTTTCCGGTATCTTTTCAAACAGGTCTTTTACCAGTGCGCTGCCCTGTTGTATGCTGCTGGCCGTTTGCACTGCAGTATCTAAGCTGGTGATGCGGATATCGCCCATGGCCTGCAGGCCCTCGTTCAGCGCATTGATGTTGGTGGTCTTGCCGGGGAAGATGCACACACTTAGTCCCGCTGCCAGTGCCTCGTTCAGCATCTTGCCCATGGCGGCATCTATATGCGTCACCCCGTTCAGTATGATCAGGTTATACGTGTTCCAGTCCTTAGGGGCGCTGTTCACATCCAGCTGATTCACCCTAAAACCCTCATAGGCCCTGAAGGCCGCTTGCAGGTAAGGGTTCACCTGCCCCTCGTTCAGCACCAGTATCGACAGGTTCGAGGCACTCCTCGCTGTTATGCGGAAGGTATCATCAAAACGTACCACAGCATCGTTAAGCGTCAGCTGCACCTGCTGCCAGCTGGCGTCGTTAGGCACAAAGCCCAGCGTATCTATGCTCTCCTTCTTATCGCTGAAGTTCAGCGTAGCAGCGCTCTTCACTTGCCCGTTAATGCTCAGCTGCAATACCACTGCCTCTTTGGGCGCATCACCATTCAACCGGGTGTGTATGATGATGTTATTGTTCTTGCCCGTTTGCAATACCGGCATGGACAGGTAGGCGGTGTCTATATATACATCGCTGGTAGCATCGGCCTGCACGGGCATACCATAAAAAGTAATATCCTTCATCTGCGCCTTATCCGGCAGGGCTGCAAAAGCACTCTGCTGAAAGTCAGAATAATAATAAAGGTCGGCCTTACTGCTGATGTCGTCGTGCAGCATGCCCCTGGCGGTGGCCACCACCTGGCCCACGGTTTTGGTGGCGGCGCTCAGGTCCAGGGCATGTATGGCGGCAAACACCCTGTCTGCCGGCTCCGGGCGATAGCTGGAGAGCCGGTCGTTGGTCAGCAGCAAAAAGCGGGTACCGGGTTTGGCCGTCTTCACTTGTTGTGCGGCCAGCTCCTTGGCTATATCCAGCATAGTGCGGGCGCCCTTCTTGGCGCTCATGCTGTAAGAGTTATCTATGTAGATGATCTGCGTCTTGTCGCCCGCGTTTTGCTTGTTGGCATCATTCACAAATGGCTGTGCAAAGGCCATGATCAGCAGTGCCAGAAACAACAGGCGCATAGCCAGCAATGCCTTATACCGTACCTGACTCTGCTTTTGGCTGTTCAGCTGTATATTTTTCAAAAAACGGGTATGCGGAAACAACACCGTTTTATACTTGCGCAGGTTAAAAAGGTGTATCAGTATGGGGATGGCCAGGGCTGCCCCTGCCGTCAGAAATAGCGGATATAAAAAACTCACCCAACAAATATAGCTTAATGAATGTAATATGGGCGAATGCGATGGTTATAGGAATGTTAGAGTTGCCCATCGGTAGGGTTACATTGTATATTTGCAGCACAAACCATCCTCATGAAACATATCTGGCTAACCGCCGTCACCATCCTTCTTACCCTTACCACACGTGCACAAACCGACTTCTCCCCGTACTTCCGGCTCGATGTCTCCCTGCGGCCAGATAGTTCTAAAGCGGTGTCGGTTGAATTGGTCAGCATAAAGCATGATCGCATTGCAAAGTTTGTCAATAAGCACGCCAACCGTTTCCAGTATTTTCTATTACACGGCATTGGCCCCACAACCGCATTTACAAAATATTACCCCGATAGCGCAGCGGTGAATGAACATTTCAGGGCGTACATCAAAAACGATAGCAACATCAGCGACGGATTGAACATCCTTATCGGCCATACACAAGACAAGCAGCAATATACCATTGCAGAAATGATGCACGTCGCCTCCCGCTTTTTTATGTGTGACACCGTATACCGGCCGGATACAACCGTGGGTGTACACGTATGCATAGGGCAAAACGGGCAGAAAGAGATAAGAAGCGGCAAAGACAGGATTCTGCTGGAGGCATTTTGTTTCGATGCCATATTTTATTACTTCAACAAAAGCCGTCACGACCCCGTTTTCTATCAGCATTTCAACCAATACATCCAGCATGCGCGACGTAGCGCCCCCTTCACCAACTGGCACGCCTACCTGCAAGTGATAAAGAATATGTGTTATACCAATATGGAGCACGATGCGGCGCTGCAAACCGCACTAATGAAATACTACAGTAAGAACCGCCGCAACATTGGTTTTGTGATACAATGAATTATCCTGTTCGGGTATAATTCGGCATTCCTTCTTCAGTTGTATACCCGTTCACTCCTGAAGCCCCTATTCTTTGCCGTTTGTCGGCCTGGTAACCGTTACCTACGCTGTAAGCAACTCCTGCGGCACGGCCACTACCACACACGATATGTATGTGATTCCGGCTGCCGACTGTAACAACGGCATACCAAACACTACTGCCAATGCGCAGATAAGTATCTACCCCAACCCTACAACAGGCACCGTTACGGTGCTGATACCGGGAGCGGTAAACGATGCGTCCATTACTGTTACAGATATATCAGGTAAGATCATACAGGTCATACATCCACAGCCCGGCCAGCACGAAACGCACGTGTCCCTCGCCAACCTGGCATCAGGAACATATCTGGTCAAAGTAGAGGCCGACGGTATGCAATACAGAGACAAACTTGTGCTGTGGTAATGCCAGTAGCGCTTAACTAAAACAGGCCCGGGCAATATGCTCGGGCCTGTTTGTATTTGGGTCGGTATAACTTAGAGATGGCATTCAGCCATTACTCCGATAATTTCCGCTTCATCTCCATCACGTCCATTTCCAGGTCGGCCAGGCGATGATACACCTCTGCCGGCTCGCTGAAGTCGCTGCTTATTTTTAGCCGGCCATACCACACTTCTTTTATATCAGCCGGGTCCACCTCCAGTGTGGGGAACTCATGCCTGTGGGCTATCGTATCGCTCTTCAGATATATCTTACCGCGCTCCTTCAACCTGTTCACCACGCGTTTTACCGCCACACCACCCGAGTGTACGATTATATACACCCTGTTGTCGCGTATCTTATCCAGCGAGTCTACCCATTCGCCTATCAGCCTGTCGCCATGCAATACATTGGGCGCCATCGATGGGCCGTCAACCTCGAACATCCTGTAGGTCGAATTGCTCAGACCCGGCAGCCTGAAGGTGGGCAGCGTTTCCATAAACTCTGTATCGCCATAGCCCAGCAGGTAGCCCGCACGCGCCTTCACCGGCACATATACAATATTGTCATTGCCCTTGGTATCTACCGTTATGATGCGCGGCACGCCATTATACTTATCAGCGGCTGATTTGGACACAATAAATCCGCCCGGTTCAGGCACATCACCCGCTTCCTCTATATTTTTTGACAAAAGGACATCCACCGGAATTCCAAAATAATTGGAAATGGTCATCAGCGTCTCAATATTCGGCTCGCTGATGCCGGCTTCGTAATTGGCAAGGGTAGTACGGCCTATTTGCAGCTCAATGCTAAGTGCATCCTGCGTTTTACCCTTCTTCTTTCTCAGGTATTTAAGGTTTGTTGCTAAGTTCATGACACAAAGATAAAATAAATTTTTCCACAAAATTTGGATTTGTCAAAAAAAATGGAATAAATTTGTACCGGATTTGATGCTATTCTTGACAAATATACAAAACAGGCAGTACCAAATTCCAAAAAAACTGTAATAGACCATGGTAACAGCACCTGAAAACACTTACACAATGACAAACGAACAAAAGATACAGGTAAAAGAAGCACTGATGCGCTACGTAAGCAATTTCGACACCCAGGCCCATGCTGCCGCCACACTGCAAGGCGTAAGCGCTGCCGCTATATCGTATATCAAGAACGATAACTGGCAGATGGTAAGCGGCAACACCTGGCTCAATATAGCCCGGCAGGTAGGCTTCTACAGTGGCCAGTGGAGCCATGCCGATACCAGCACTTCGCTGCTGCTCCGCATATTGCTGGGCGATGCACAGCGCTATGCAATGGCTTATGGCGTGGCCATAGCCACCGGGCTCGGCAAAACATTCACCGCCAGGCACTACGCCCGAGAGCATGACAATGTCATCTACCTGCGTTGCCACGAAGAGCACAACCGCCGAACCTTCATAACAGCACTGTTGCAGGCTGCGCGCCTGTGCCCGTCCGACTCTATTCCCGATATGGTCAACTCCTTTACTGCCGCCGTATCCTATGTGCCCGAAATGGTCATCGTGCTCGACGATACGCACCTGCTCAAAGATCGTGTGCTGCAACTGGTCATCACCCTGGCCAACTCCCTCACAGGCGTAGCCGGTATGGTACTGATGGGCAATGCAGAATGGCGCAGCCGCATCACCGGCGGTGTAAAGGAGAACAAGGCAGGCTACGAGCGTATCTATAATTCATTCGGGCGCCGCTTTGTCACCATCAACTCCCTGTCGCCGCGCGATGCCGAACTGGTGTGTCGCGCCAATAACATTACCGACGAAAACAGCATTGCACATATCGTGGCCAGCGCTGGCAATAACCTGCACCACGTTACCGAACTCATTAAAAAACACTATCCTGTTGCTATGGCTGCCTAGTTGTTTCTACACCCGGGCGGGTAAACAAAAAGAAAGATAACACCAGCCCCTTAAACTCATCACCATGGAAAAACAAATACGCCACACGCCACCTCCCTCTCCTTTGGAGAGGGCCGGGGTGAGGCTAAAAAACGCATCACCATGAAAAACAAAACAGTAAGCCACACGCCACTTCCCTCTCCTATGTCATGGTGATTAGTTTACACTGAGCTTGCCGAAGTGTCGAACCAGGGCCGCGGTGAGGCTAAAGAAACTCATCACTCATGAAAACAAATAATAAGCGCTGAAAGCGCGAAAGACAACAGCCCGGGATGCAGTCCCGGGAAAAGAAAAAAATAAACAGGATGAGCTCTGAAAGAGCGAAAGACGATTGCAGGATGACACCAGAAGAATGAAAAGTAAAAACAATAAGCGCTGAAAGCGCGAAAGACAACAGCCCGGGATGAAATCCCGGGGAAGAGAACAAAACAGGATGAGCGCTGAAAGAGCGAAAGATATCCTGTAAGATCAGGATAATTAACAAACACGTAAAAACAGATATATTATGAATATAGCACCGATCAAACGCAACAAAGTATGCAGCGCCAAAAGCATTACCAGGCAAGCCGAGCGCAACATAGAAAAGCTGACGGGGCTACGGGTAAATCTTGTAGCATATCGCGACAGCCACCTGGCACGTACCCCGGAAAAAATGATGACCGTAATAGCCGCCGCATTAGGCATGGACATGAGGATGTACACGATCCGTTCCCGCGAACGCGATATTGTGGAGCTTCGTTTCCTGGCCGCTTACTTCCTGCGCAGCTACTTCCCCACTATTACACTGCACCAGATATCCATGTACTTCGGCGGTGTTGATCATACGTCGGTAATGAATGGTTTGGCCCGCGCCAACATGCTGTTGGAAATGGAAGACCAGCGATTCTCTCACAAATACGAAACAGTTTTAAAATCAGTAAACCAATGGCTCAGAAAAGACACATCAGGGTACGCATCAGCCATCTGCGCGTAGAGGCCCTAATAGATATATGCAAGGATATGCTCAGCAGCTTCAAACCGCTCAACGATCATCATTTCCTGCTGCGCGAATACATGCAGGAACTACAGCACAAACTGAAGCTGATGAGTAAGCGCATGCAGGACGATTATACCCTGTCGCTATCCGGCACCGAGGCCGTTGCCTTTTACCAGATGTGGCAGATGATGGACTTGAAGCATGATAAATACGCAACCGTCATTGTAGAAACAATGGTAAAAAAGATCACCAGCCTCGCGGCATAATAATTGAATACCTGTAATCACCACGGAAAAACACATACACAATATGCAACACCGTATCACACATAAACGAAACATAGAAATAACACCCGCCGGGTTCCAGGAGGCCATGGCCCGCTACGCGCAGGCCGGCCTTCGGGGTCTGGAAATAAACAAGGCTATCCAGGCCGAGATCAACGCCGTTATGGAACGCTACGAACATGAATTGCAATGCACTGCACACAGCCAGAGCCATTTGCTGGAAACGATAAAGACTTATTGCAAGAACAACAAGCAGTCCTTGTTTGGCAAGCGCCGCAGCATAGGCACACCATACGGAGTGGCCGGGTTCAGGCTAGGTGCACCACGCCTCAGGATCAGCCGCAACGCATCGTGGGCCGCTATTTTGCAACAGTTAAAAACACTATTGCCAGGCTACGTGCGCACAATAGAAGAACCGGCAAAAGACCTCCTGCTGGCCGATAGAAATAAAGAACACGTAGCCAGCGCACTAATGCAACTGGGCATACAAATAGTACAGGACGAAAAATTTTACATAGACACCAAACAAGCTGCTTAGATCATGAGAAAGACCACATATATACATGATGCACTTGCGGCAGGATTGAACGGCTATAATGACGGCAGCAGAAAAACGCGCCGCCAACACAAGCACGATCTCTTCCTCGCCTTTATAGACAATGCGCAACCCAAACCCAAACCACAAAAGCGGACCTCCATCCTGCACACCCTTTTGTCCGTATTCTTGTAATGAGGCTGGAATAGATCATTAATGTCAATTCAGGTCTGAAAGACCGAAAGACAATAGCCCGGGATGAAGTCCCGGGTATATTAGAAAGTTTGGTCAAGGTCTGAAAGACCGGAAGATACTTCTTAGCTATATCCATTCGATTGACACTAACAAGATTATATCGCATTAATAACTCGCGGCACAATTTTTATCTCCATTTAAACACTTTTAAAATTACAGGGTCATGAAGAGAACAGTGTATATAGCAGGAAAGATCACAGGCCTCCCTAAGGAAGAGGTGCAAAGCAAATTCAATAACATCACCAGCCGCCTTACCGACATGGGCTACAACGTAGTGAACCCGGCCGCAACCCTTGAAGAAGAACGCAACTGGCGCGACTCCGTTCGCAGCGACATAAAGAAAATGCTCGAATGCGACGAAGTACACCTCCTCCCCGACTGGCAGGAAAGCCGCGGCGCCCAGCTCGAACGCGACATCGCCCTCCGCCTCGGCATGCAGGTGGTATACCATTAAGCCAACAACCATTTACTTTTTATGACGACTGCCCGGTATTCCGGGCAGTTGTTGCTATGCGCAATATGTTCCTCCGGGCATGTGAATCATGTTTTGTTTTTTATATGTATCTTTACCCCTATAACTATTTCAATATGAACCGCACTATCCTAAATCCTATCCGCAATATCTGCGCAATGCTATTGGCAATATTGGCTACAACAGGTGTCATAGCACAACCCGGCTACATTACTACAATAGCTGGTAACGGCACCTCTGGCTATTCAGGCGATGGCGGGCCAGCGACGGCTGCAAGTACATGGGGTCCTGCAGTGGTTTGCGCAGACGCTATAGGTAATTTTTATTTTTGCAGTGGAACCATCTTTGATTATAAAATACGAAAGGTTAACTCAGCAGGAATAATTGACCTCTTTGCAGGAGGAGGCACATCAACTGCAGATGGTATTCCAGCTACAGATGCGGCGATCTCTCCGGGTCCTATGGCTGTTGACGCCTACAATAGTTTATATTTCATCGACAGTACCCGGATCCGTAAAGTTGATATAAACACGGGAGTCATAAGTACCATTGCAGGTTCCTCTGTTTACGGATTTAGCGGAGATGGCGGACCTGCAACCGCCGCGTTGTTGGATCATGCCTCAGGGTTATGCTTCGACCATTCGGGAAATATGTATATCTCCACACGGCACAGAATAAGGAAAATAAGCACGTCAGGCGTCATAACAACCATAGCTGGTGCTGCAACATCAGGGTTTGGTGGCGACGGTGGTCCTGCAACTGCAGCCTTGTTGAACTATCCCGCTGGCATATGTGCGGATTATGCTGGGAATATTTATATAGCAGATAATGGCAATAACAGGGTACGTAAAATAAGCGCTACAGGAATTATAAGCACCTACGCCGGAAACGGGCTTTCTTCACCCTCAGGCGATGGCGGCCCGGCAACCAGTGCGGCTGTTGCACCTGCTAATGTGTGCGTAGATGCATATGGCAACCTTTATATAGCCGAGGGCCTGAGTATTGGGCAAATAAGGAAGGTCGATCGTTATGGCATTATAACTACAGTCGCTGGTAATGGCACTGTGTCTACTCTCAGCTCCGTACCTGCTACTAGTGCACAATTAGCCAACGCTCATGGCCTATCAACAGACAGGTTCCAGAATATTTATGTTACAGACCAATTGCTTAATAGGGTTTGCAAGGTTGAGATCACACCCCCAACTGTTATGGCAGATAGTTTTGTCGTATATATTAACCCGCTATGCTCGGGGCCGGAGATCAATATGATTGCTCTTCCTTCCGGTTCCTCCTTTCACCAGGTCACTTATTTCGGAGACGGCACATCAACTGCAACCTCCCTTAGTACAGGCGCATCATTATTTACTCACTCCTATGAAATGCCAGGCACGTACACACTTAAAACTATTTTCATGAACGGGGCTGTGGCAATAGATTCTGCAACTTATAGCTATCAATACAAAATGTGCAATGTGCTACAGGCAAAATTTTATGTAGACAGAAATGGAAACGGGGTATATGATGACGGCGCAGATCCGTTGTGTTATTATCCGGCTAGTGTGGAAGTGGATTCTAATGGCGTTGCTATAGATACCATAAACACTACAAGCGGCTTTTATTATACAGCGTACGGAGTGGCCGGAGATATTTACAGGCTCAGAATAATTGATATAGCAGCCGGGCTACTCCCTTCTGCACCCGTATCAGGTGAGTTGACTACCACATTGATAACATCAGACTATAATGCGGATATCAGCTATTTCGGTATGACCTGCTCAGGAGTTGCCGGCAATAATTTCAGTATACATACAGCAAATCGCTGTGGTTATCACGCTTTTATGGGCACACTGTTAGCCAGTAACCTTCACTGTAGTACAGCAGGCGAAGCAACCGTTACATTTACAATTAGCCCCAAATATCAACACCCATTCGCAGACCCGGCACCAACCATAACTATAGGCAATGCCCTGATCTGGCACTTCACAGGACTATCCGGAATTGCGCCACCCGGTATGATCAGTATTTATGCAGAAAAGCCGGACTTTACGCCTGCTTACCTTCCCGGAGACACAGTCCACTCCCTTGCTATCATAGGCCCCTTTACCGGCGATACTGATACAACCGACAATATAGCCAATCCCATAGACACAGTGAGGTCCGGATACGACCCTAATTTCATACAGGTTAGCCCTGCCGGCTATATCCCGTCAGGCACAAAGCTGGAATACACCATAGGCTTCGAAAATACCGGCAACGATACGGCATACAATATCTATGTGCTCGATACGCTGTCAGATAATGTTGATCCGGGTACATTGAACATAGTAGCCGCATCCGCTGCTATGGACATATACAAATTCACCGCAGGCGGACACAACATTGTAAAATTCGATTTCCCGCACATCAACCTGCTCGATAGTTCGCACCACAACCTGTGTCATGGTATGCTGGTGTACACCGTAAAAACAAAAACAGGCCTGCCCGATTGCACGCACATACAGGGCCGTGCAGGAATCTACTTCGATGAGAACCCCGTGGTGATGACCAATACCGTAGAGAACATAACAGGTCCTGCACCTGCCACAGCCGCCATGAGCGGCCCCGATAATGTATGTCCGGGCTCATCCATTTCCATAGCAGCATCATTGCCTGGCGGCACATGGAGCGTAAGCAACAGCAATGCCACAGTATCTGGCGGCAGTGTTACCGGCATTTCCGACGGTTACGTGTTCGTCTATTATTCTTTACCGGCAGCATGTGGCCCTGTGGTATCGCAATACCTTGTTAAGGTAGGCGCACCTGAGCCCGGCTTTATCGTCTCTTCCAACGCTATTTGTGCAGGGGCATCATTCACACTTATGTCAACAGTTCCGGGCGGCGTATGGTCGCTGTATAACACTAATGCCACCCTGTCCGGCTCATCCATCACGGGGGTCACTCCGGGGACCGATACCGTATACTACACGGTTAGTTCATCGTGCGGTAGCGGCATTGCCAGCCAGGTTATATCCATAGACACTGTCGTTCATCCCGGCGCCATAACCGGCGCAGCAACAGTTTGCCAGGGGTCTTCGATCACTCTGGCCAATGCAACAACAGGCGGGGTGTGGACTGTATGCAACGATAATGCCGTGGTAACATCCACCGGCCTGGTAACAGGGCTTAATATAGGCATAGATTCAGTGGCCTACACATATACCAACGGTTGCGGCAGTCAGTCCAGCACTATGGCCATCTCAATATTGCCAGCCAGTGCGTGCTGGCCGGTAAGCGTAAGCAATACCACCATCAATAAAGATGTGCTTGTGTTCCCTAACCCTGTTACAGACGAACTGACAATAAAACTGGATGCAACCCAATACAACACACTGACCATTACGAACAGTGTTGGGCAAACGCTGTTGCATTTGCAGCTCACCAGCAACATGACCAGTATCAATACCAATTATCTGCCGGCCGGAGTATACTACATCACTTTATTTGGCAACAATGGCAGCATAGTAAAGAAGTGTGTAAAACTGTAACCACTTTTTATCCTTTGCGGACAGGTTTCAGAAACAGATATTGCCGCTTACAGAGTCGTTGTCTTTCTATTATAATTAGTGGCCCCGCAACCGGCGGCAGGCGGTTATAAAAAACATGCCCTATATTTACAGCCAATATATTTCTTATGGAAAAACCGAAGCAGGAATTTTTTCTTTCTGTCCACATGCTGAGGGGGATCGCTTCTTTTCTTGTACTGCTTTGTCATTCTCCGAAAGGTTTTGAGGCACAACATCCTGCATTCTGCGCGTTCTTGAATCCTTTGGGGTTTGGCGTAAATACTTTTCTTGTAATATCAGGGTTTATCATACCCTATTCCATGTATAAGGCCAATTATAATTTCTCCGACTTTAGGTTTTTTATGTCAAAACGCCTTGTCCGGTTAGAGCCTCCCTATATCGTTTCCATAATTTTGGTCCTATTACTTAACTACATCAATACACTTTATCCATGGTACCATGGTGGGCCATACACTATCAACTGGCCATTTGTTTTAGGTCATCTTGCCTACATCAATGCCTTCACCGGTGCTCACTGGTTGAATTGGGTTTATTGGACATTAGCGGTCGAGTTCCAGTTTTATCTTACACTATCGCTGGTGTTCCCGATACTGAACAGCAATAACAAAACGAAAATGTTTGCTACGTTTTTCGGGCTATTGGCGTTAAGTACTATAATTGTTCCGGGGCATCCATATATCATATTTGTTTATCTCCCGCTGTTCCTTATGGGCATCTCCCTGTTTTTATACATGACGGGTAAGACAACAATACGTGAGTTCTATATCATGTTGGTGCCCACCTATATTGTGTTTTGTATCGTGCAATACCTTATTGGCAGAACTTTTGCCAACGCGCCGCTGATGCTACTAGGCGGCATCGCCGCATTGCCCGCTATCTATTATGTAAAGAAAGTACCCAGGTTTTTCTTGTGGCTGGGTACCATCTCCTATTCCATATATCTTACGCATATGCCGCTTACCACACGCTTCATCATGCTTTACGAAAAATACATGCACCTTAATTTTTATGTTGCATGGTTCTTATGTGTGGTTTCTTGCGTGTTGTTTGCCTGGTTGTTTTACCTGGCCGTTGAGAAGCCTTTCCTGGCGCTCAGCAAAAAAATAAAGGTGCACCGCAGTGCATAGCCTGTTTATTCGCTCTTACCCAGCGCCCGCTTGTACTCTTTCAGGCAGCGGTCTCTCGAGGCCTTGATGTCAATGATCGGTTTGTATTGCAGGCTTTCGAACTCCGGCACCCATTTGCGTACATACTTCAGTTGCGGATCAAATTTCTGTGTCTGCAGTTCCGGGCTAAAGATGCGGAAATAAGGCGCGGCATCGCATCCGCTGCCTGCCGCCCACTGCCAGTTGCCGTTGTTCGCCGATAGATCATAGTCCAGCAGTTTCTCGGCAAAATAGGCCTCGCCCCAGCGCCAGTCTATTAGTAGGTTCTTGGTGAGAAAACTGGCCACTATCATCCGCACGCGGTTATGCATAAAGCCGGTGGTATTCAGTTCCCTCATGCCGGCATCAACTATCGCAACGCCCGTTTGTCCGGCACACCATTTGGCAAAGTCATCTTTATTATTGCGCCACTGTATATTATCATACTCCTTCTTGAACGACCCACTGACCACATACGGAAAGTGCCATAAGATCATCATGAAGAATTCCCGCCATATCAGCTCGTTCAACAAGGTGCCGTTCAGCTCTTTTACTTCAGTTGCCAGTTGCCGCACACTCACTGTGCCAAACCTCAGGTGCAGGCCCATGTGTGTGGTGCCATGTATGGCGGGCAGGTCGCGGGTTTCATCATACTTCCTGGCCACCTGCTCATCAAGCACTACCGGCGGCACATCAACGTCTGTTGCCTCAAAGCCAAGCGCTTCCAGGGTTGGCATAGCTGTGGGCTTCGTTTTCAGGAAATGTTGTTCATATTTCTTTACAGGATAAGAACTTAAATAAAAATCCTTCATTTTCTCCTTCCACTTTCTGCTGTAAGGTGTGTAAACGGTATACGGCTCGCCATTGTCTTTTACCACCTCGCTCTTTTCAAATATCACCTGGTCTTTAAAGGTGTGAAACGCTATTCCATTGGCGTCAAGATAGGCGCGCACAGCCTCATCGCGCTGTCGCGCATAAGGCTCATAATCGTGGTTGGTATAAACAGCGGATACAGAATAGGTATCAATTATCTCCCTGAAACAATCCAGCGGCTTGCCGTGAAACACGTGCAGCGTACTGCCTTGCTGCTCCAGGGTTGCATGCATTTGCACCAGCGTTCTGTGTATAAAGTCCAGCCGCCTGTCCGCCTTATCTTTCAGGTCGCCGAGTATATCAGTATCAAATATGAATACGGGCAATACCGGCACGCCCATCTTCAGCGCATGGTACAGCCCGGCATTATCGTGCAGGCGCAGGTCTCGCCTGAACCAGAAGATCGTTATCGGTTGTTTCATCACTCAGCTTATTCCTGCATAAACAATGCCTTCAGTTCTGTGGCTTCTTCCGGTTTCATTTTACCGCCAAGTATCAGCCTCAGCTGGCGGCGGCGTAGCGCACCGTCAAATATCTTTTTCTCGCTATCGGTTTCTGGTATCAGTTCGGGTACCTTGCGCGGCTTACCATTGGGGTCAAGCGCTACAAAGGTCATGTAAGCTTCGTTCGACAGGTACTTGTACTGTGCGGCAATATCCTCACCCCATACCCTCAGGTACACCTCCATCGACGAGTTGAACGACCTTGTCACCTTAGCCTCAATACTCAACACATTGCCCAGCTTTACCGGGCTGGCAAAAGAGATATTATCTACAGATGCAGTTACTACAGGGCAGTTGCAGTGCTTCTGCGCGGCTATAGCACCCGCAATGTCCATCCAGTACATCAGGCGGCCACCCATCAGGTTGCCCAGCGTATTCGTATCATTCGGCAACACCAGCTCCGACATCGTCACCAGCGAATCCATTGGTTTCTTTGTATGCATCTCTCTACTTTTATTTTTCTGTTAGTTCTTCATATGTCATCACTTTCCAGTCCTGCACAGTGTCCATCCTGAAATATTGCCTATTTAGCTGTAACGGGGCGGGTGTTGTAAATGCCATTGCGAATGCCGCTGGTTTCAGCGCCTTTATCCGCAGTGTATCCTCTTCCCGCACCACGCAGTAATTATACTGCGGGCTATCTCCATCCAAAGCTGATGATAGCATTGTCTCATATTGCGCTGCCCAGTCGGCAACATATGGTTTGGAGAAGGTTGCTGTCCAAACTATCGCTACCTTCCTAATGCCTTTTTGTTTCATACTTCCCAATGCACGAGCCTGCATTTGCAAATGGGTCTCAAATGGGGCAACTGCCTGGTAAATGTACACAAACCGTGCAATAAAGATGAGTGGCAGCAACAGCAGTAAATACCCACCCTTAGCCGCCCGCAGAAAATCAAAAGCAAAGGGCGTAATGAGCAAAACTGACATGCAGAGCCATTCACTCTCTATATGGAAAACCGAGGCCGTTTCCCCCCATTCTGTGAAGGTCAGGGAGACGACACACATATATCCTAGCACACTTAGCATTGTCCATGTTGCAAGGATATATTTTCTTCTTTGGAACAAGCGTATCATACCTGATAAAAACACTATCGTCCCCACCCAATATACGGTGATACACCTATACAAAAACGTACGGACCACTGGGGTAGAGAACATATGGTATATATCCCGAATAGAGCAAGTAAATACATTTTTCAGGAACGGTCCATCGCCGGTGCCTTTGGCAATCACCAATGAATAAACAAACTTAGAAGCAATACAAGCTAATAGCAGTATGCTCAACAATATAGTTCGCTGCCTTGTGAATGGCCAGCTACCCTTATCTAACAGTAAGTAGACCCACAGGTACACACCCGCTACCATTATAGTAAAATGGGTGAACATAGCGACCACACCACAAAAAACAAAAGGGACTGCTATTTTCCACAACCCCACATTCCTGTTACCCATATGCAATGCAGTGCCCATCATCAGAAACAGGAAGGCCATGCCTTGCGGGATCTCGCTGCCCCAGTAAAACGACTGGCTAACAAATAGCACATAGAACAAGGCCATTAATATAGCCAGGTTGTATTGCCGGTACCGCAAAATAAGTACCCCTGCCACAATGCTGTAGCATAAGTATGGCCAGGCGGCATACATGATCAGCATGGTCTTTAGGGGCATATGCAGCATCTGGCCTAAATATGGGACTCCTTGCGCTATCAGCGCCCCATACCGGTTGAACTGAATCGCCAACTGCCCGTTGTTGATGATATTGAACAACACATAAGCAGTATCTGTGAAAAGCGCCTTTTCCTTGTAAAACCAGGCTGAGCCGGCTACCAACACAAGCATAGCACCAAGGCTAATGAATGCTAACTTTTTTGATCTTGGGTCTTGGGTCATTATTGACGAGTGAAAAGGTCTTTTATGGTGGTGATCACATAAGGATGTGTAGTATCCGGTTTAAAATATTCATAGTTCCAATCAGCAGGCTTCATCCCGCTCCAGCTGGCACGCACCATCTTCGGATTGGCCAGATCTGCCCTGTTGGCAATGCTATATGTATCTGCAAACAAAAAGGTGCGTTGTGGCACATCTCCGTCCATGGCACTCAATAGTGTGCTTTCCTCGGGTAGGGTAAAGTCGAGCATATACTGCGCATGCAGGGTACTATCATTCGCCAACACCAGTTTGTTGATACCTTTATTTTTCATGGCATCCAATACGTTTTGTGTATAACGTACGCGCCAGCTAAATATTTTCTCAGACCGCCCGATATAAAAGAAACGGGCTAAAAATATACATACTAATGCCACTGCAGCCACTCTCAAATTCATTGCCGGCAGTGCGTAATACACAAATGCCGCAGACATTATCACGGCAAGGCTTTGCCATTCACTTTCTATATGGAACTGTAGTATATCGCCCATAGGGTAGGTAATGCCCATTATACTTATATAGCCCACTATTGCCATCGCGCTCCATATGGCTACCTGCTTATTTGCCTTACGTGCCGCGATTAGCCCCGCGGGTACTATGCCCAACACTACCCAGTAGTTGGTAAGTACCCGGTACAGAAAGACCTTCACACCATCGCTTACGTAGCACAGGTACAGGTCTCTAAGGCATAAGTGCGTAATGTTGTTCAGGTGGGCATCGTCATAGCTGTTGCTTTTCAATAGCAGGAACTTACTGGCCACTATCAGCAGCAGCAGCACGCTCAGCCACCACGATTCCTTTTTGCTGAATGGCCAATCCTCGTTCCTTAGCCACAGGAACACCCATAAAAAACCAAAAGGAAGGATCACAATAAAATGCGTATACAGCGCCAGGAAGGCCAGCAATACAAATACGGGCAGCAACAGCGGCCACCGTACCTTATCGGCAGCCATGCGCAGCACCACGCCATAAAACAGGAACATCCACGCTATGGCCTGGTGTATCTCGTTATTGGTCCAGAAATAAGTATCGCTCACCAGCAACACATAGTATAGCGACATGATGATGACCAAGGCATACTGCCGGCACCTATATACCACTGCCGCAACCAGCAGGTAAAAGAAATTGAAACTGAATGTGTATCCCTTCAGCACCACCGAGATCGGCAGGTGCAGTTTGCAGCCGGCCAGCAATACCATTTGGGTAATAAAGCTGCCATACCTGTGTTCCTGCACATACAGCTTGCCCAGGTTCAGTATGTTAAAAGCAATAAAACTGGAATCAGCAAAGAGCAGGCGCTCTTTGTAAAACACCACACCTCCAATGGCCAGCACAGCCATAGCCGCCAGGCCCAGGGCCGACAGTTTCTTTAGCGCCGATGTAGATGCTGGTGTCATCAAGACTCGTTATTATCGTTGAATATTTACCGGTACAGATCGCATACCTGCTATGCACAACAAGTATTGTCCTGCTGCTATGCTTTCAGGCAATGCAAGCTTACATGTATTGTTAGTGGCAGATACAACACCCGATGCCACATTTATCCCTTTCATGTCGTACAGCGTATATGCATATCTCCCCGGCGGTATAGATATCATCAGCTCCTCACCTGTCAGCGGCTGCGGATACACTTTCACCTCCTTGGTAGTTGGTACATCCGCTACCCCAACACGCATCAGGCGCTGCACGTGCTTGCGCGCCATTACCGGCTGTGTATATATCGCATCTTTGAACCGCACATTGGCCAGCGGCGTTATCTCGCCCTTGCGGTAGTAGTTATGTTCATAAACAGTATCTGCCATGCCCTGGTACACATTAAACACGGGCAGCACGCTCGGCGCCATAGGCACACCATTCAGAAAAAAGCTATCTGTAGTTATGCGCCTTATCTGCACCTGCAGCACATCCAGGTATTCGCCGGGGTTACCGTTCGCATCATTAATACGCATCTGCCCCCATCCGGTCACAAAACAGTTTTCCTGCACGTACGATCGCCTGTACCCCGGTGCATGGTTATATGCCGGAAACGCCATCGAAAGTTGAAACTGTAGATCAACAAAAAAAGAAGACGACCACGATGAGGCATCTGTAGCCGGGTAGATAAGTATGTTCCGCTGCACGCTATAAAAATCTGTTTGCGCAGGGATGAAGAGACTGTCGTATGCGCTTGTGGTGATAAAACCAATGTTATAACTGGTATCACCAATTATCCAACCTTCCTCTGCATGTCCCGACATCAGCTGCGTGCGTATGGCTTTTCCGGGGAAAGTAAAACGAAACAAAGTACATGCAGCACTATCAGCATACTGGAAGCCCGCAGCAGGAACGCGGTAGTTATGCAACACAGGCAAACTGTCTGTGTTAATGGTCATATCCCACATATTGCCGCCACCGGTAATCAGTGCCGGGAAAGGTGATGCAGAGACAGTTACTTTTATGCTATCGGTTCCTGTAAGCACAGCAGGGTAGTCTGCCGCAGTCAGGGTTATCTGCGCGGCAGCAGGCATGGTCAGGAAAAGGGTGAGGCACAAAAATAACTGTCTCATGTATGTTACTTGCTCAGGTGCATGCTGCGTTCTTTATACAGCTGCCTGAACCAGGGGTCCCTAAGGTTTTTAATAAAGCGGATGGCCTCGCCGGTACTCTTCATCTCCGGGCCAAGCTCCTTATTTACATTCGGGAATTTGTTGAAACTGAATATCGGTTCTTTTACTGCAAAGCCTTCCAGCTGCTTGTTAAAGGTAAAGTCTTTCAGCTTAGCCTCACCCATCATTACTTTGGTGGCTATGTTCAGGTAAGGGATACCATATGCCTTGGCTATAAATGGTGTGGTGCGACTGGCACGCGGGTTGGCTTCTATCACAAACACCTTACCATCTTTAATAGCGTATTGTATGTTGATCAGGCCCTTTATGTTCAGCTTCAGGGCTATCTTCTTCGCTATATCTGCCATCTCCTCTACTACCAGCGGACCCAGGTTGAACACCGGCAGCAAAGCATGGCTGTCGCCGCTGTGTATGCCCGCCGGCTCTATATGTTCCATCATCCCCATTATATGCACTTCCTCACCGTCGCATATGGCATCTACTTCAGCCTCCTGGCATCTGTCCAGGAAGTGGTCTATCAATATCTTATTACCTGGCAGGTGCTTCAGCAGGCTTACCACACCACGTTCCAGTTCTTCATCGTTAATAACAATGCGCATCCTTTGTCCGCCCAATACATACGATGGTCGAACAAGCACAGGGTAGCCTACCTGGGCAGCTACTTCTATGGCTTCGTCGGTAGTGTAGGCGGTACCGTAATTAGGGTACGGGATATTCAGCTCTTTCAGCAGATCGCTGAAGCGGCCGCGGTCTTCGGCAATGTCCATATCATCGAACGATGTGCCTATTATCTTGATGCCCTTTTCATGCAGCCTGCGCGCCAGCTTCAATGCGGTCTGGCCACCCAGCTGAACGATCACGCCATCGGGTTGCTCGTGTTCTATTATCTCCCACAGGTGCTCCCAGTACACTGGCTCAAAGTACAGCTTGTCGGCAATGTCAAAGTCTGTAGACACGGTTTCGGGGTTGCAGTTCACCATTATAGCTTCGTAACCACAGTCTTTAATAGCCAGCAAGCCATGCGTGCAACAGTAGTCAAACTCTATACCCTGCCCTATCCTGTTCGGCCCCGATCCCAGCACTATTATCTTCTTCTTATCAGAGCGGATGCTCTCATTGTTGCTTACAGTACCATTTGTAGGTTGGTGCTCAAATGTGCTATAGAAGTAAGGGGTCTTGGCCTCAAATTCAGCACTGCACGTATCCACCATTTTGTATACCCTGGTAATGCCCAGCGCCTTCCTGTGCTCATACACTTCTTCTGCTGTGCAGTCTTTCAGTTGCTCTGCTATCTGCTCATCGCTGAAGCCCATTTTCTTGGCCTCGAACATCTGGTCATACGTCAGCTTTTCAATGTGCTTGGCAGCTTTAAGATCATTCTCCAGCTTTATAATATCCTGTATCTGGTACAGGAACCAGCGGTCTATCTGTGTAAGCTCCCGTATCGTCTTTATCGATACACCTGCAGCCATAGCTTCCTTTATACGGAAGATACGGTCCCATGTAGGGCGCTTAAGCGTATCTATCAGCTCTTCCGGCCTCAGCCTTTGCTGGCTGATGTAGGAGAGCCCTGTTGCATTGTTCTCCAGGCTTTGGCAGGCCTTCTGTAGTGCCTCTGGGAAGGTGCGGCCTATGGCCATTACTTCACCTACAGACTTCATCTGGAAGCCGAGTGTATCATCTGCACCTTTAAATTTATCAAAGTTCCAGCGTGGCATCTTTACGATAACATAATCAAGCGCAGGCTCAAAGTAGGCCGATGTGGTTTGCGTGATCTGGTTCTTCAGTTCGTCAAGTGTATAACCTATGGCCAGCTTAGAGGCTATCTTGGCAATAGGGTAGCCTGTGGCCTTCGAGGCCAGTGCCGATGAACGGCTAACGCGCGGGTTGATCTCTATCGCTATTATTTCTTCTGTCTCAGGGTTCAGTGCAAACTGCACGTTACAGCCGCCGGCAAAGTTGCCCAGGTCGCGCATCATCTTTATTGCAGTGTTGCGCATCAGCTGGAAGGCAGTATCGCTCAGCGTCATGGCAGGGGCCACTGTTATACTGTCACCGGTATGTATACCCATCGGGTCAAAGTTCTCTACCGTGCATATGATCACCACATTGTCTTCTTTATCACGCAGCAGTTCCAGCTCAAACTCTTTCCAGCCCATCACGGCACGTTCTACCAGCACCTCGTGTATAGGCGAGGCGGTGAGGCCGCGGTCAAGCGCGCCATCCAGGTCTTCTTTGCGATATACGATACTACCGCCGGAGCCACCCAGCGTGAATGACGGACGGATAACTATTGGCAGGCCTATATGCTGTGCAAACTCTTTGCCTTCCAGCAGCGAGTTGGCGGTCTTCGCTTCTGCCACAGGCACGTCTATATCTATCATCCACCTGCGGAACTGCTCGCGGTCTTCTGCCTTATCTATAGCCTTGATGTCCACGCCTATCAGGCGCACGTTGTAGCGCTCCCACAAGCCTATTTCTTCTCCCTCTTTGGCAAGGTTCAGCGCAGTTTGTCCGCCCATGGTAGGCAATACCGCGTCTATCTGGTTCTCTTCCAGTATTTGCTCCAGGCTCTCTACAGTAAGCGGCAACAGGTACACCCTGTCTGCCATAATGGGGTCGGTCATTATGGTTGCCGGATTAGAGTTAATAAGGATGACCTTTATTCCTTCTTCCCTTAAGCTCCTGGCTGCCTGTGAACCCGAATAATCGAATTCGCACGCCTGGCCAATAACTATAGGTCCGGAACCAATGATCAATACACTTTTAATGGAGGTGTCGAGAGGCATATAACAATATCAAATTTAAATGGCGAAATTTTGGAAACTGTCTTTTAATGGCCCCGGCATCAAAATATCCAAAATTCTGCCGCACCTCAACTAAGGTTGAAGCGTAGCGAATGCTGAAATTTGACCGTTGTGCTGGAGTACATATAAAAACAGGGCTTGCGCCCGGCGGCAAAAGTAATCGAAATTTGCTAAAATTCACATGCCCGCCGGGCACTAAAGTCCACTTGGCTGCTTTAACGCTAACCTTTATCTACCGCCTTGTTTTGCGCTGCTTAGTCCCGGAATACCCGCCAACATATGTTTATGGTTTTAAATAGATTATATTTATTTGTGTCCTGCGGAAAATAAAGTGCCATTTTTTCCAAACATCTTGTAATTTTCCGGTAATGCTGTCATTATTTACATAATTTTGCAGCAATACGGTATTTTTTACCGCTTCACAGACATACTTTTTCGCATTTTGCGATTATTATAAAAAAACACATAATGAGCTTTTTAGGCTTCTTTAAATTTTTAACTCAGGAAATAGCGATAGATCTTGGCACTGCCAATACGCTGATAATACATAATGACCAGGTAGTTGTAGATGAACCATCGATAGTAGCCATAGACCGGACCACAAATAAAATTGTAGCAGTAGGTAAGAAGGCGATGATGATGCATGAAAAGACGCACGAAAATCTGAAGACCATCCGCCCCCTTAAAGACGGTGTGATCGCAGACTTTAATGCTGCCGAAGGCATGCTACGCGAGATGATAAAACTGGTATACCCTAAGAAGCCAATGTTCCCGCCCAGCTGGAGAATGGTAATATGCATACCGTCCAGCATCACTGAGGTGGAAAAGCGCGCCGTGCGCGACTCTGCCGAACAGGCAGGCGCCAAGGAAGTATACATGATACACGAGCCTATGGCCGCGGCCCTGGGTATTGGTATTGATGTAGAAGAGCCTACCGGTAACATGATCATAGACATAGGCGGTGGTACTACGGGTATATCCGTAATAGCGCTGGCGGGTATCGTTTGCGATCAGTCTATACGTATTGCAGGCGATGAGTTTACAGGTGATATTATGGAGGCTATGCGCCGCTATCATAGTCTGATGATAGGTGAACGTACTGCTGAACAGATAAAGATACACGTAGGCTCTGCGCTGAAAGATCTGGACAACCCTCCTGATGAGATCGCTGTTAACGGGCGCGACCTGGTAACGGGCATCCCTAAGCAGATCATGGTATCTTACCAGGAAGTAGCAGAAGCGCTCGACAAATCGATCTTCAAGGTAGAAGAGGCCATCCTGAAAGCACTGGAAAGCACGCCGCCGGAACTGGCCGCAGATATCTATCGCCGTGGCTTGTACCTTACAGGTGGCGGTGCATTGCTGCGCGGCCTTGATAAGCGTATCTCTCATAAGATAAAACTGCCGGTGCACGTGGCCGAAGATCCGCTACGCGCAGTGGTAAGGGGAACGGGTATGGCACTGAAGAATATTGCCAGGATGCCTTTCCTGATGAAATAATAAAAGAACAGCTCCTTACGGGAGCTGTTTTAAATAATACATGCTGCACTTATGCCGGGCGTAGATCGCAGCAACGACCATACTTTAGGTTTTAACTTTTAACTTTTGCCTTAATTGCGCAATTTCATTCTCATCATACGTCGTTTCTTTAACCTCATTTTATTTGTGGGGCTGGAGATAGTGTGTATGGTGCTTATCTCCCGGTCTCACAGCCTGCAAGGCGACGACCTGGTAAGTTCGGCCAACACCGCTGTAGGCATCATTTACAAAAAGCAAAGCGACCTGATGTATTACATCAGCCTGGGCAAGATGAACGACAGCCTGCTGAACGAGAATATGCGCCTGCGTAAAACGGTGGATAAGTATAAGACCACAGATACACTGCAAGACATGAAGGTGCGCCGCGAACTGGCCAGCACCACCGGCGATACTACCCACCATATTGTAAAGTATGCCGACTATATATACCGCACAGCAAGGGTCATCAACAACTCTGTAGACGGGGTTAACAACTACATTACTATTAATAGAGGCAGCAATGAAGGAATAACAAAAGGCATGAGTGTTATCTCTGGCACTGGCCTTGTAGGCAGGGTAGAATATGTATCGGCCCATTTTGCCAGCATTCTGTCCATTCTTAGTAACAAGCAGCAGGTTAGCGCCCGCCTTAAAGACGGCACGTTCAAATCGACCACATGGGATTATGAGCACCCTGATGTATTCCTGATGAAGGATATGCCGCAGGAGACCAATGTAAAGAAGGGCGACTCGGTTTTCACCACCTCCTTCGGTAATACATTCCCGGCCGATGTGCTGATAGGCACCGTAACATCTGTTGAGATCAATAAAAAGAACGGCAAAAAGCAATTATACCTGAAACCGGCAACCAACTTCAGGAGCCTGCAGTATGTTTACGTACTGGAAAATACACTGGGCCCCGAAAGACAACAGCTGGAAGAACAAGCGATAAAGAAATAGCCTGCTACAACATCAGGAGGGACAAATAGGAATTTAAGATGAACGTTTACGCAAAAAATATTTTACGCTTTGTAGTTATCGTTTTCCTGCAGGTATTGATACTGAACAGGATAACACTACACTGGTTTCCCGAGCCTGCGGGAGCGTTGTTCATTCCTGCTATCTATCCGTTGTTCATATTACTGTTGCCCTTCGAAACACCGGTGTGGGTGCTGCTGTTATCGGGCTTCACACTGGGCGTAACGATCGATTCGTTCATGACAACAGCCGGTATGCATGCCTGTGCTACAATATTTATGGCCTACCTGCGCACCAATGTGCTGAACGCACTGATGCCGCGCAACCTGTCTGAATATATCAACCAGCAGCCTTCTATTAAAACAATGGGATGGATGCCCTTCCTGGTATACAGCGGCTTCCTGCTACTGATACATCACCTTGTCTTCTTCTCAGTAGAATCATGGTCTGCCGCCAGTATCGGCTCCTTACTGCTGAAGATAGCTGCATCCTTTGTTACATCAATGGCCTTCATACTGGTGTATATTCTCCTCTTTACCCGCCAGAATGTAGCCCGCGCTTAATCAAGCGGGATTATGGCATTCAACACTACAGAATAAGCAGAAACAACGCTGTCCGGTCGAATAAAATTGATGTAAACCTGTCCTCCGGTGTTTACCCCACTACTTAAATGTTTAATCCACGAAACACCTAAGTCATCCTTAAACATAGAAGATGCATAGAAGTGAGTTATGAAATATGCGTTAGTAGCTGGGATATAGCCCGCAGGTAATGTGCCCATAGTATAAAACATAGCCCCGGGAGATGCAGCAAAGTTCTGTGCATTGTTGGCGGTCAGCGTGCCTTGTAAAGTAAGCGTATTGGTCAGCCAGTTTTTCTTGTAGTATATGGTGCCCGCTACGCCACCTGTGGCCGCTGTTGTATACACACTCATGCTGTTCCATGTAGCCTCCCGGCCACCCAGCCCAAAGAAATATTGGTAGGGCTGCATAATGCTATAGGGGAAATGATCGGCTGTAGTAGCGGCAGGCCCGGCGCTTAGCGTGGCAGCTACATTGCTGAGTGCAGGGTATATACTGCCATCATTGTAGGTGAGCGCGGTAGTATTGTTAGCGATCACTATCAACGGCACATCTGTACCGGTAGGGGTAACGGTGCCACCCGTAAACCTGACCATTGCTCCGTTATAATAAAACCAGCCGTCGCTGATGGTCACGGCACTGCCTGCTGTTGTTTTTACCATGCCGCTGATGATGGCAGGCACAGTAGGGTTGCCGCCCAGCGATGCCAGTGCATTGATGCACTCCGTATAAGCCTGCTGCAGGTGGTCCAGTTCGTTTTGTGTCAGCGGGAAACCGCCCGCGTGGGTAAAATCTATCGATCTCATGTATGCTTGTTTTTAGTTGATTAGTAATACACCACTGTGTACATATTGCGCGATGGTAGCCTGTATTTATCTACCAGCGCATTCAACCGCACCATATCTATGGTTACCGCAGTTGGTACATGTATAATGAAGTGATAACTGACATAAGCTGTTTCTGTGCGGGTATATAGCCATGCCGGCACCTGGTAAGCTACAGAAGATGGTTCACCATCTAACCCAAGCCACAACGGATGTGCTTCCGCAGGCAGGTACACGTAAAGCGGGTCGGCAGCAAAGTCATCGGTGATGTATATGCCGCGCCCTGTGCTATCAAACACGTCATTCAGCACTGCTTGCAGGTATACCACCTGGCTGTTATGCGATAAGGTATAAATGTCACTGGCCCTGTTCTGGTAGAATTGAGCATACAGTTCCCTTACCGGTTTTGTAAGCGCCTGCAACCAATGCTGCATTACCGGCTTACGTAGCCGTACGGGCAGCAGCATTTTTATCAGTGCGGGAAAGTCAATATCGTAGTAAGACATAGCGGTTGGTTGTAGATCATCAAATAGGGCTGTGAGAAATGTAGGTGATATTGGCCAGCAGGTAAGCTTCATCGGCAGCCATATAACCCGCGTCTGGCGCGTACTCTACGGTCACAGGTGTATAGGGCAGCGCAGCATACGTTGCCGCCGCAGATTCTATTACGCCGATAACAACACCGTCAACCGCTTGCAATGCAGCGATCAGATTGTTCAGTACAAACAAGCCATTGAACGGCAGGGCCTTTAGAAAGTTCTTCACGGCATCCAGCACCGGCTGTGTAGCAGTACCATCTATGCGGCTACCAGTGGCATTCAGTACTAGTGGATCATAATAGATCTTTAGTTGTAGTCGCAGCATATCTGGGTTGCCGCTGGTTATCTGCATACGCACGCCCGCATCTTTTATCTGCTGTATATAGGCTGTGAATGCCGTAAGCTGTACAGTCGTTAATGGTGCCAACGAACTGCCGCTTAGCGTGGCCACCTTTATGCGGATAAGACTGGGTAGCTCTACTGCAGCAGCATACGTAATGATGCTTACCGCAGGGTCATCAGATACCGTAGTATAAGTGTCGCTTTCAAAAGGCAGCGCCACGCCATACTGAAATTGTTTGGCCCTGGTAACATACCATTGTAGCGTATGTGGCCGCTGTGTGGCTATGATGCTGTCCATCTCTGCCTTGTGGTCATCGAAGTATGTTTCAAGGACCCACTGGCACACGGCTACAATATAGGTCCACAGCAGCCATACAGATACATTGCTGGTACTCGTAAGCCCGCTCAATACAGGGTCGGTCTGCTTGGCCGTTATTATCGATTGCTGTATCTCGGCTATCGTTCTTGCCATGGTTAGGAGTTTTATAAAAGGAAAGAAAAATGTTACTCGCTGCCCTTAGTGCCGGGCAGTATATTGTTGCTCCGCATATAAGTCATAGTGGCTGCATCGGTAGCTATCGTGTCCGGAATAGCATACTCCTCGCTAACGGCCGCTGTAACGGAGCAACCATTGGCAAACATCAGTTGCATGGTACCTTCCATAGTGCCACATGCGGTCAGCACTACATCAAGGCTGCTTTGGTTGGGTTGGGGTTTTATGGTGTTCATATGCTTGTTGTTATAGGTATAAGGCTTCGCTTTTCAGAGTGCCGTCGGCATCTATCTTTACTTCCTGCACATCCATGCCATCTCGCGCAAACTCTACGCTCACCGCGCGCACCAGGTTTTGCATATGCTCATCATCAAAGTAGGTGAAGGCACCTACACATATGGTCGGGTTCTGTTTAAAGTCACCTTTGTTATTCAGTATCAATTGCCGCTGGTGCTGTAGTGTGCTTTCAACAATAGGAAAGTCACCATTATTAATGCTTACATCTTCATCGTCCTCAAGAGCGATGTCCATCATTGTCCTGGCCATCTGTTTGGTGTTAGGTTTAATGCGTTAATAAATTGCTTAGCCGGGTGCTGAGCGTTATAAAGTCTGATATGTTCAGCGGCACACCACTGGGACCTGTGCTTGTTGATACAGTAAGCGCAGATATATAAGAGATCAAATCATTCAGTATATCGAACAGTGTTTCCGATGGTGTGTTCAGTTTGAATTGTGCATTGCCCACCTCCAGTAAAACGCTACCGTTCTTCAGCGTAATGACGCTATCGGTCACTTCGCAATTCACTGATCCGATCTTTATAGTTGCCTTGGTGATCTTATCAGCCTTCAACAGTATCCATTCTCCGGGGCCATCTATGCTAGCTATCACCACATCACTATTCGATTCAGGGAACAGGATACATCCATCACTACTCCTACCTACCGGCGATAGCCGTACATTCTTTATCGGCTCACCGTCGCCGGTAGGACGTATGGTCATCGTTGCACTACCTGTGTCGATACTCACCACTTTGCCGCTGATGATCTCCTGTTGTTGATGATGTAGCGCACGTATACCGGCGCTTATCTTAGCTGTGTTCTTATTCATAAGGTTATTGGTTTGCAAAGCCCATCAATGGTCCCAGGTCTACGGTTCTTCTCGCGCCATGCACACCAAAGTGCGTGGTTACTGCTTCTGCCAGGTATGTTTGCTCTTTTAGCTTAAGCGTGTTATCGGTAAGCGATGCCAGGTACCCCGGTTGCACGTATGGCACCAGGAATGTTTGCACACTCCCTTCAAAGCCCTGGTAATTGTCCTTGTATGCCTTTTCTTCTGCCAGCAGCTTTAGTGTGGCCGCTTCTTTTACCTGGTTCAGCAACTTACTGTGTTTCCTTACTGCATTTTTAAATGCTGCAGATGTTGCCGTAATAATGTTGCCGGAGTCTTCCTTCTTGCTATACGTAATGGCTACAGGATCATCGTTGGTGGTGCGTCGCTTCAGGTTGTTGTTGGAGAAAATATTGAAGCCGCTCCTGTATTGCACTTTACCCAGTTGTAACACATCATTATTACCCGACGCTTTGGTGCGGAGATTACCGCAATACAGTGTATCTGGCTTGCTGAAAAAGATGGTCAGTGAATGATCTGTATACTGGTGTATCGCATTGATCATATCAACACCTGTTCCGTTCAACTGTACGTTGTTGAGCAGCACATCTATATCGCACACTACATTCAGTCCAGTACCTGCTACTGCTTTCTGCAAAAGCTGTTTCACAGATATGGAACGCTCAGACAGGTTGATCTTATTTCTACGCATCAGCCAACTACCGCCTTCGCAGATGATGGTCAGCGGTTTGTTCAGGTCGGTGTGTTTTACATATCCCATGAACTCGGTTCGCAGGTCGCCATTATAGCCCAGCTTTACAGTTACCGCATCACCCTCTGTGAATTGATCTGCTGTCACAACACTGCCATCAACAGCTTTGCCATTCTTAATGATGCGCGACACAGCCGGCAATTGGATATAGGCCATACAAACAATGCTGTGCATACCCATTGTTATGCGCACATCATGCACACCACTAAACCGGAACTTGCCGATCGTTATATCACTATTCAAAACAAACATCAGCTGAAAGATACAAGGTTAAAAGGTTCATCACTCACCAGGTGCAGTTCATACGGCCGCACATTCTTTATGCCTGTGACAGCAGGGAATTTCAATTCTTTGATCACCACTTTATCACTACCCTTACGGTCGGGGCGCACCAGGAAGATATCTGTGAGCGGACACTTGATAGAGAGGGGTTCGTTCTGCTCATATATTGTGCGCAGCCTGGTTACCATCTGCTCAGGAAACTCGTGTGTAGCATTGATGATAAATCCCTTGATGACGATGTCGTAATCCTGCACATTGATGAGCTCTTTCACCGTGCCTCTGCGCTCGGTAAGTGCAGTCTCCACAATGGTCTTGCGACTGTTGATCGCTATCACAGGGTGTGGCAAATCCCAGTCTGTAGTGCCGGTACCTGCCGATCCTTCATTTCCCGCCGACCGCTCATAGCTGATGGTTACCGGCATGTAATATTCTTTAGACAGCCCATCGTGGCTGTAGTATGGAGATCCCAATGCGCCTTGTTCAGTGCGCGTTCCAGGCAAGCCACTGTCGCCGGCTACCGGGTCAAACTGCATATCGAATGCTGCCGAGCGATATCCGTAGGCCTCTTCGAAAAGATCAGCGAGGTTAAAAGATAATTCTGCCATGTTACTTTGCGTTTATACTGTTCAATATTTCCACCAATGCCTCCTCTACCTTTCTCTTGAAATCGTTGATGCCGTCGCGTGCATCCTTTACATTGATGGTGAAGTGCTCGATAAGTGCACGGTTGAAGTTGATGGTCTTTGTAGTGCTCGTTGTTTCACTCCGGTCTCCGGTTTGCTTTGCAGCCTTCTCCCTGTCTATCTGACTGAAACCTCTTGTAAGCCTCGCCTGCGCTTCTTTTACTGCACCCTGAGTTTCGGGCATACTACCAAACATGGTCGACAGCGACTGTACATAATTGCCTACATAGGTTGGGCCATAAAGTCTATACCCTTGCAGTCCCTTTTCTACCGCACTGTTCAGCTGGGCCTCTATTCGGTGCGCACTGTTCATCCAATCAAACCGCGGAAACTCTTCCTGTTTCACGTAGCCAAGCCCGGTGCCAGCATTTTTTGATCCATACGCATTATCTAAAGGAACAATCTGCATTGGCCTTAGCCTTGTTTTGATCTCATGCAATGGGTCTACATTCGCCTGGAAATCACGCAGCTGCTGCGGCGTATCAAAGAGGATATCCTTGATCGGGTGGCCAGGTGTAATTTGATTTCTCTTCATGGCCGCTACTATGGCAGGTATATATGCCTGGTCATTAATGGCCAGTCGCTCGCTGAAATGTAATTCACCACCAGCCTTCAAAAATTTCTGCACGTATAGCTCTACTTCACTGTTTACCTGGTCAGCTGGTTTTTGCCTGGTCCATTCCGCCAGTTGCTTTGTGTACGCGGCATTGTCTGTAATTGCCCACAATTGAGGATTGCCCGCAATTGCTGCCGGTGCCATGAACGTTGTTGTGTCCGGGTGAAATTTGTGCGATTCGACTTCTGCCCTGGAATAGTCCCAAACGCTTTTCAATCCAACACCTATAGCAGCTGCTGATACACCTACCTCTTTAGCCAATGCTGAAAATCCTGCAACCGCTTTGGCAATATCAGCAATAGCTTCTATGCCCTTACTTGTTTTTGCAACATCTATGGCATCGCTCATTGCTCCAAAAGCGCTGATCGTTGCAGACAACCTTTTCAAACTTTCACCTTTGGCATCGAATCCGCCATCGCCCCCGCTTTTTAATAGAGAGCCAATGATCTTCGACAAGTCCTCGTCTTTATTAACGGCGCTGTTGTAGTTGATCGTCGCCGGGCCAATTGGTTTAGCGGGCATTGCAACGCCTTCTATTGTGCCCGACAATTGCATTACTTTATTTGTCAGCTCTGCCAGTGCCTGTGTATTGCCAAGGATAGTGTTGTCAGTTGCCACAATGGTGCTCGCATATTCAAGGAGCGGGCTATTTAAAAGGGTCATCATATCAGATAAGGGTTTACAGGGGCTGGTGTACGTATAGCTATTCAATAAGGGGCGGGGCAGATCGGTTGTGTATGTAGTGCAGGTGTGCGATCTTTTGTGCAAAGGCTTCATCACTCAGCAACCTGTGGTCGAGGCCCGGCAGGTGGTATTCAAGCAATGTTTCAAGATATCCGAAGGAGTCGTGTTCCGGGCCACCACGCGACTCCTCTATAAGTTTACCAGTTTAGCTTTTTTGCCTTCCAGTTTTACTTTCAGTTCCTGGCTGATGCCGATGAACATCTGGTCATCTTTCAGTACAGCCTCGCTGCCACCAATGAACGTCAGCGTAGCCAGCTCTTCAAAGACATTCAGTGCCTTATCCCTGTCGGCCTTGCTCATAGCGCAGTTCAGCTCGTTACGGTCGGGGTTTTTGAAATAGGCTATATGCCCATCCACTTCCAGTGCGTAAATGCCATACTTGTGTTTTGCTTTCCATTCGGCTATTTGTGCTTCAGATGCCATTCCCGTCAATCCGGTAGGTTGTTCGATCGTTGTTGTTAGTATTGTTTGCATGTTGCTTTAGTTTATTGTTGTTGTTTTACTTAAGGCTCATAAAAATGATGGGCAGTGTGATATCCATGTTCTTGGCGCCCTGTTCCCAGCCTTTTTCGAAATCTTTCACCTGCACACCCAATAGTGTGTCTGTTTGTAGCGGGCGGCCCGGAGCAGGCTTATAGGTAACTACTATGTCGAAGTCCATATCCAAGATATCGTTGCCACCGGCTGCCTGGGCCGCATCATTCATATTGTCCAGGGCACCTTTCAGTACTTTTATCTGCCCTTCGTATGTGCGGTTGCCGCTTTGTATGCTTATCGGCTCGTCGCCTGCACCATGCAGGTGTTGTTTGCTCTTAGAGGCCTTGTATTTAAGGCCGCGCACCTTTACCAGCGGCGTGCCTGCGAAGAGGATAGACATATCTGCCCATTCGCATTCTTTACTGTCGAAAAATGTTATTCCTGCCATGTTGATCGTTTTATGGTTTGGTATTGTTTAGAATTTATAATGCCGGGTTAGTGAAGCCAAGGCTGATCTCTATATCGGTTGCGTAACCCACAGGTACTATACGCAGTATCACGCGCAGCTTGTTTGTGCTGAGTATATTCTGTGCCGGATCTATAAAGCAGCTCACACTGCTTATCTCCTTGTTGATGGTCATAGCATTGTTCACCTGGTTCACTATCTGCTGGCTCAGCCATTTGCAGAAGCCGGCATCGAGCGTGCCATCGGCATTTACAGGCACTTCGTCATCTACCTCCTGCACAAAGGTGGTATACGCCAGTATGTGCGCTTTGTCTATCACCCTGCCGCGAGACAAGAAATGATAATCATCGGTAGTACTGCTGCAGGTATCATCGCCGGAGAAGAAGAAGCCGGACACATTGGGGTAGGTGCACCAGGTAATGTAACCCCTGCGCGCTATAGCTGCAATTTCGCCGCCAGAAGCGCCTACGGCTGCGCTGCCTATCCATGCGGCGGTATTTTTCATAGGGCCTGTTCGCACCCTGCTCACCTTTCGCATAGTAGGTATTACGGAAAGGCGGCCCAGCATCAGACCCACACATGCGCCATTGCCGGTTACCGTGTCGCCGATAAGGACTGCAGTGCTGTTGCACACAGCGCCGGTGCTCACATTGGTCAGGGTACCTGCATCATTGTTGTAAGATGTGCCGCCTATTATGGCGCGAAACGGGCTGTGTGTTGCGAAGTAAGCATCGGCTACTGTTTGCATATTGGTGATCGCCGTATACACATCGTCGTTTATTCCATGGCTGTTGTCTATAGGGCTGCCTGTTGCTGTGGCCACAGCTTCATCATTGGTCACTACGCCCAGTAGCTTTATTCTGCCTTGTGCATAGTTGAGTAATTTCACTACGCCAGTCTCTGTGGTAAATTCTGATAGTGCAGCTACATTCAGCTCCGGCTTGGCCATCATCAGGTATAGCTCCGCACCTTCTCCTGCTTCGGTATAAAATTCCTGCACCTGCTTGTATACGAATGCATTGTTCGATGCGTCCACACCATGCTCTGCAAGACTCGCCAGCCCTGTCAGTAGTACGGGTATACCATTCTGTAGCCCGCCGGATACGTTAGTACCTGTAACCACCAGCCCTGCTACCCCATCGCTGGTTTGCAGCGTGGCCCCCAGTGCGCCATTGGTCAATGTTATATTTACTGAACCCATTGTTCTTGTTTTTGTTTTGTTGTGATCAAAAATTATTGCGGTTACAGCCCGCTATCGTACATAATGAACCCCTGCAATGCCGGATCTGTTATTGTTCTAATACGGCGCACAACGGCGGTACCTTCCCGGCTTCCGGTGTTATTGCTGTTGCCTTCTATGGTATGGATATAAGTGCCTTCTACACGCTCCACTATGCCTGTATGGCCGAGGCCGCCGGCAAACAGCATAATGAACTGGTAGCCCGGTTTGATGGTCGTGGTATCTCTGACGGCTTCTTTACGTGACAACCGCTGCGATAGCGGGGTTTTGTTCCAGCAATCCCGTACGCCTGCCGTTCTTATCACCGGGCATTTTGTGCCTGTGGCCGCTGCGGCAGTAGCATAACACCAGTATACAAATGCCTGGCACCAGGCATACCCGGGGTTTAGCCCTGCCGATCGCAGGTACTTATCTACCATGGGGCCACGATTGCTACCTGCAGGCTCTTCCTGCTGGCCCAGTTGTGTAATGGCAACCTCCAGCGCCCGCAGCCTTAGCGGTGTCGTTTCTTGTATAGCCATGTGTTTAGATGTCTTTAGCGGTGGTGTATTTGGCCTGTGTATACAGGTCGTAGATGCTTTGTTTCAGGCGTTTACCATCCAGTTCTCCCGCCAGCAGACTGGCCAGCTTTTGCAGTATAGCATCCTGCAGGTGCGGCTCCTTCAGCGACAATTGCATGGCGAAGCACTTCAGCTTGTCGTTGATGTTTTTAAAGTCCTTACAGGTGTTGGCTATTGCCAGTGCTTCTATTGCTTTATCCAGCGAATAGACAAGCTGCTTGCGGATGATATCATCGATGTTGCCAGGTATCACTGCGGTAAGCAGGTCGGCTACAGATGAGGACAGGAGCGCCTTTAGCTGCGTGGTGATCTGCAGAGCGGTGTCGATATTGTTTTCAAGCAGGCTGTCGAACTGGCGCAGCAATTGCCTGATCTTCGTGTTGATCTTTGAACAGAACATGTTGATGTTGTTTTTAGGGTGATCGTTTATTGATTGTCGTTTTGCAGTATTTTGAACTCTACATTGCGTATGCGCAGGCCGAGTTTATAGATGCGGCGGCGGGTAATGGCTTCCTGCTCCTGCAGGCCCTTTATCTGCTCATTCTGTATAGTGGTGGTATGTGTCAGTTGTTTCAGCTCCTGCACTATGTCGTCGAGACGGCGGATGACCTGTGCCGTCACCATTTTTATGATATAGCCTAATATGGTTGCCATTACACCGGCCACCGCTATCAATATCCAGGCTTTTATTTCTGCCAGCATTGTATTGTTGTTTTCAAAGTGATAGGATAAGGTAGGGGAGGCAATACTATGCAGCCGCGCCTTGCACTATGGCTACTATGCCCTTACTGTCGGCACGGCGCTTGCGGCCACCCATACGCACACTCAGGCTGTACACATTGCCATAGTAAGTAGGGTCGTCTATGCGCTCGAAAAACTTCACCGCGCCTACCGCGCGCTCCAGGCAATCGCTCTGCCAGCACAGTATCGCGTCGTTGTCATCAGCGGCGGCAGCAGCACCATAAGCCTTGATGGCAGGGGTGGTGTCGTTGGTATAACTCACTACCGCGCTACGCATCATGATGTTGAAACCATAGAGCCTGCCCAGTATACCATCCTTGATGTTATAGGCCATACTGAAGTCCCTGTACTCAGTTACACTCAGTGTATCTGTAAGCTGCTGGAACATATCTGCACTCAGCAACGCATGGCGGCCTTCCATAGGCACGTTCTGCTTGTTCAGCATCAGTTGTGCTGCTTTCAGGTCGTTAGGCATCAGCTTCTTCCTGTTGCCTGTAGCGCTGTCCAGGTGGGCTGTTACGGCATCGCCGGTGGTGCGGATGATATTGCCGGCTACTGTGGGCGCCCACGATACCAGGATGTTGTCGGCTATTGTCTGGCGCAGTGATGCTTCGTGTTCAGATAATACACTTTCGCGCTTGTTGTAGCTCAGCTCCAGCGTCTCGGCATGCGGTATCAGTATAGGATCAGAGGTGTACTCATCCAGCGAATACGTGATGTCGGAGTCGGTGCGGGTTACCACCGTTGCGGGCAGCGACGACCTGTTCTTGACCACCGATGGTAACACGCCTGCCTGCGGTATGTGTACTACCTTACCTTGTAATACGAACTGTCCTGCATCCACTGATGCCAGTAAGAATTCGTTGTTTTTAAAGAGGTTGCCCTCTACGTGATCTTGCCAGATCTCTTTTTGAATTGCCATGTATATGATTGTTTATGGTGAAAAAACTTAAGGAAAAGAAGGGTACGGCGGTAAAAACGGGGGCCGTTTTTAACCACATGAACAAGCAAAGAAAGGAAGGAGAAAAACCCGCCGGCTACCCCCGTAAGCTATGGATATAGCAGTATTGTTAGGCCGCGAATTTGGCGTCGAAGAGTGCTTTGTAGCGGATCGGATCGTTGGCGCGCAGCTCTTTCAGTTTATTACCTGTGGGGTCGTTATGTTCATAGTCATCCCATGTCCACAGCAGTTGTGCATTGTCTTGCGCCTGTTGCAGCATTTCGCTTACCGACCGGTACGCGGGCATTGCAGCAAGCAGTTCCTTCAGGGCACAAGCATTATCTGCATAGTCTGCTGCCAGCCTGTTGCGCAGCGCTATGGTTATCTTTTTGTCTTCTATGGCACGGTCCAGCATTAGTGTGATCTCCGTCCTGGCGGTTGCCTGCTGCAAGCCTTCCAATTGTTGCTGCAACCGGGTGTTGCTTTGCTGCAGCGTGGTGTGCTCCGCGGCCAGCAGTTCTGTCTTCGCCCGCAGGTCGCGGATAGTGGTCAGTACCGCCGGCATGTCATCTTCGGCATTCAGTTGCAGCGCCTGCTTTATGTCGCCCAATACATTAGGCATCAGGTCGAGCGTTGGCATGGCTACACCTATATCTACCAGGTTGATCTGGTTCTCCTGTGCATCGTATAAGGTGGAGAGCGAATTGCTGTTGCCGGGAATATCCACCAGGCTACATTCCTTGTTATACCATTTGGTGATGGTAGGGCCTGTTTGCCCCGGCAACATCAGCTCAGGCTCGGTGCTGTATTCCAGCACTACTATATGACCTACCGATGCTGCATTAAGAAAGCCGTTCTCCACCTCGGCGCAGGTTTGCTCGCCGCGTGCATTGCTCAGGTTTATGACCGGTGTACCTACTATAGTATCGCCTTCTACACGCAGATTGTCCCACTTCAGTGCAATGCCGCTTTCGCGTTGGTGCATATAGTAGCCTATAGGGTTTTTGCCATAGGCATCCAGCTGGTAGCCCGAGGTGAGCAGGCGGAAACCATATACATTTACCGAGCTGTCTGATAGGATGAATTGTCTGTCGATCTTCTTGAATTTCTCTGTCATGATAGGATATCGTTGTTTTGTGGCACAAAGATGAAACGGATATCAAAACCAGGCAAATCGAAAAAGCATGATACTACGATTTTAGTAGCATGATGCACCGCATAGGGGGCATCATGCCACGCCATTTTGTGGATATCTTCCGCCAACTATTTTGCAATGTTGCTTTTACACTTGCAAAAAAATCTTTCTGTCCGCCGAAAAAAGCTGGTACGAAAAAATGGCCATTTTTGACTTGTTTTTGGCACAAAAAAAAGGAGAGCAGTGCCCTCCTTTTTGCAAAAATTTCTCTTTTCAGCTGCCTACCACAGCACCAGCTTATCCCTGTACTGCCGGCCATCGGCTTCCACCTTTATCATATACGTGCCGGAGGCCAGGTTGCCCAGCGATACCTGCACTTGCTGCTGACCTGCCTGCGGATGTACTACCAGCAACACCTTGCCCGATATATCGGTAATAGTTATGGTTGCATCGCTCACCGGCTGCTGCATGTCTACTACAAACGTACCCGATGATGGGTTGGGGTAGATGGCTATCTGCGGATGGCTAATGCCTGCTACACCCGTGCTGTTACATTCATCTACAGGTATCACATACATACCATGGGTGGCCGTATCTGTGCCACACGTGCCCGATACGATGTAATGTACAGCCGCCGAACCCGGTGCTGCAGCCGTAACCATGCCCGATGTGCTTACTGATATGATGCCGGTGTTAGTACTGCTCCATGCACCGCCGCTTACAGTGGCCGACAGGAACAGTTGCGATCCCTCGCATACCGTGTCTACACCGGCAATGCTACCTGCATCGGCAGTGTTGTTTACTTCTATCACCATGTAGGCTACTTTATCACCATAAACAGTATAGTACACTGTGTCTACCCCTTCTGTTGTACCTGTCACTATACCATCGGTTACAGATGTGTGTCCGTTGGCGGCGTGCCATATACCACCGGCTATGTTGGCGCTAAGTGTTATCGTGCCTCCGGTACATACCGTTGCAGGGCCTTCCAGCGGAGCCAGTTCATCTTCTATCGTGTTGATGGTCTCATTGGTGTATACAGGCGGGTTATAGTCGAAGTATATACCTGCATGGTTTTTTATCTGTGTGCCCGCTGCCAGGTCATCCTTCGGCAGTATGTTGAAGGATACATAACCCTTGCTACCTTCAGGATCACTGGCGCTATCGGGCAGGTTGATGTCCGTAAAGCGGAACCGTATCACATTATTGCCGGCCTGTATCAGCTGCACCTGTGCACTGGCATTGGTCAGCTGCAGTGTGCTCAGGTCCAGCGATGCACTTAGTGTATCTACTACTGTTATATGCCTTGCACGTGCCGTGCCGGTGTTCTGGAAATGCACCATGTAGCTCAGCGCTGTGCCGTTTTCTATATATCCTTCCGCTCCGTAGCCTTTGGGCGATACTTCCTTCTCGTTAGGATCCCACGATGTGCGCACCGGTTCGCTCCAGCTATACTGGTTATTGGCCAGGTAAGGGTCGGACAATGCTGTTGGCGTTATCATCAGCATATTGTGCAGTGTATCGCCCATACTAGCCGTGGTTGCGCATGCTACCTTTACATTGGCGCTAAAGTCCAGCAGGCCTGCCGCTGTAGAAAAATGCCACGTTAGCGTATCACCGCTTACCGATGATGGTGACGGGCCATTCCACATACCCACATAGGCCAGCCTGCTGTCTTTGATCAGCGTTACTGTCGATGCCAGGGTGTCGCACATATAGCCCCACTCATTACTGCCCCATATCGATATCACGCCTGTGTCGCCCGGCACAAAACCCCAGCCAAAGCCGGATATGTTCATGTCTACTGCACCGCCAATACCCGAGCATTCAAAGCCAAAATTCTGGGTGAACGATGTACCTGTAGCAGCTGTAACATGGTACACCCCACTGGCAGGGCATGTTGGTGTCAGCGAATCGTACACGCTGGTACCATCATAGTAGTTCTGGTGGGTAGATATGATGGTATAGTTGTCGGTGCCAGACAGCGCTACGTTGTAGTTGCCATACTGGTCGCACCAATAGTTGGTAGTATCGTGGGTGGTATTATTCACTACTATAAATGGCCAGCTGCCCAGTCTTATCTCGCCGGCATCGGCCACGCAGTTGTGGTTAGCATCTATAAAGAAGGTACCACTTGCTGATGAGCAGTCATTTGTTAGTGTAACGGCCGAGGCTGTGCTATTGTAATCCAGCACCGCCACTGCTGTGTCTAATGTTATATACAGGAAATAAGTACCTGCAGTTAGGTACAGGTGGCGGAATTCCGGCACACTGTAATTAAACCTGCCCATACCATCTGTCCAGATATTATTGATGCGGATGAACGTGTCCGACCCGTCACCAAAGTTCACGTGTATCGGGATGGTGGACAATCGTGCAGCACCTCCCTGCAATGTACCACTAATATTTATCCTGCCATTAAAGGGCAGCGGATTAGCACACGGCCCTGCCAAATGATGCATGATGGCATCCATCTGCACAATAGATGTATCGCATGCCGGCACGGCCAGCGCACCCCATAAAATATCTGTGCTTACGATCCATGGGTTCATCTGGGGCACCCACAACTCTCCTCCGTAATAGTCGCCAAGTCCGGAGTTTACCCTTAGTTGTAAATTACCACTGTAATAAGGACCGCTAAGCTCCACAGATGGATTAGAATAGTCTAGCGGCCTTGGGTTATAATTATGATAGTAAGTGTATGAATAATGATAGAATGTGTCGGTACTATCCACCTCCGTTGGCCAGTCTTGCGGCCTTATCTCATAATCGCTGATGTCTATCGGCAATCTTGCGACAGTCATTGTGCTGTCGTCATTATCAAATTTTACGTACAGCGTATCCTGCACTGTCATAAAACTCGACTGTATCGTGCCGGTAAGCGTTCTTTTCATCACTGCCGGAAATACACAAGGAGGTGTTAGTATCGTGTCTTGTACTCTGCTTACCTGTATGAGCTTATAGCTGTTATTACAGCTGCTTACCGCGTTGATGGCGGGCAGTCGTTCAGCATCCTCATATCCTCCCAACACAGATAGTGTAACAAAGGGATAATGTATGCCCGGCCAGTTATACGCAAACGAATCTATAACGTAGCCGGTGCTGCCGAAGGTATAGGTGGTGTCGCCTGTCACGCCATCAATATGCCTGTCATAGGGCAGTGTTACCTGGTGCACACTGTCTGTTTTGTAGTATATAGCTACCCTGGCAGAGTCTCCGGGGGCCGGTGTACCAGCTATGGTGCCATGTATGGCCATTTTCATCACAGGCATCGTGCAGGGCGGTGTTACTATGGTATCGCGAATGTCAAGCGCGGTAATGCCTGCCCACATATTGGTGAGTTTGTACACGCTGTACGCGTCGTGTACCAGCACCGAACCATCGCTCGCCAATTGAAACTCAACAGCGTAATAGCCACCGGGGGTTTCCGGGCTGGTTACCCACCCGGTCGAATCTGTTACCGTAAACGCCACTTTTGTTATCCTGCCGGCTGCATCTATCTTCCTTATTACATAGGGGAACAATGGTGTCTCGCAGGCTACATATACATTGCCTGCGGTATCAGTTTTCAGCATTCCCGCACCTGCTCTTGTCCAACGCATCCCTGCACTTAGTGCGGGGCCACCGTCACCATGATAGTAGTCTGTACCATCGCCGGCTATAGTTGTTATTATGCCTGCAGCGTCTATCTTTCTTACTTTGTGGTTACCGCTATCTATCACAAAAAGATTATGATGCCCGTCTCCGGTTATAGCCCCTGCTTTGCCCATATGCGCCATCGCCGCCGGGCCACCATCGCCGGAAAAACCATTAACGCCATAGGTGTTCAACACAACCGTGCGCGGCCCGCCACCGGCAGGCAGTTTATACATGCTAAACTGAGATGTATAAAATATATTGTCCCAGTCATCTACATACAGTCCGTTGATCCCGAAATAACCCTCCGGTGCCAGGGTGGTAATAATATTGGTGGCCAGGTTTATCTTTCTCAGGTTGCCATTATCAACAATTAAAAGATTGCCCGAATGATCTGTGGTCATGGTGGTCACATTAGTTAATGCGGCCAATACCGCCGGGCCACCATCGCCCGTATATCCCGATGCGCCGTTACCTGCTATTGTATATACCTGGTGGGTTGCCGCCTCTATCTTCCGTATCCGGTAGCCAAACCCTGTTCTGCCAAAGTCGGCAACAAAGTAGTTGCCGGCAGTGTCTTTATGGAAACACGTCACGTTGGAGAACTTCACCAAAGTATCCGGTGCATATTCCACAGGAGTAACTCCAGCATACGCAGGACCACCAAACAATTTCACCAAATGGCCTGGCTGTGCCCAGCTGGTTACCTGCAATAAAATGAATGTTGCTATAAGCGCAGATATCTTCTTCATAGTACCCGATTTTTAGGTGGAACGCCAAAGGTATATACCCGTGTCATAATTTATGCTTTTTTCTCACCAACGGTCGCTTTTGTTCACCAACGGTATGCCCCGTTTTTCCTTATTATGCAAGAAAAAACTCATGCACGGCATCTTCGGCAGATATTTATTTGCTATCGTATTTGTTGTTGTTTGGTGTTAAAGCAGTTGCCGGCACTTATCCACAAAATGGCGTGGCATGATGCCCCCTATGCGGTGCATCATGCTACGTTTTTGATAGCATCATGCTTTTTTGCCGGGCCCGGTATTTTTTCTCTGCTCACCTTTGGGTCATGGAAGACAAATTACATACCGACCTCAACCGATCGCTGGCCCGCTACCTTTACGCAGTAGAGTTCAAAGAGCCCGACCAGATAGCTAAAGAAACAGATATCCCCGCAAATGCCATCCGCGACTGGATCGGACAGGGCAGCTGGGGCAACCTGCGCAATGGCCTGCTCACCAGCAAGCGCCACCAGATGACCATCCTCTATGATATGCTGGCCAAGCTGAGCGAAAAGATACGCGCAGCAGCAGACCCCAACATGAAAGATGTAGAGCTGATGACCAAATATACCGCCAGCATCCGCAACCTCGATACCAGTACTGATCTCGGCACCATCAACGATGTAGGCCGCAAATTCTGCCTGTGGCTGCGCCCGCGCGATAAAGAACTGTCGCACAAGGTTTGCGCTGCCTTCGGCGATTTCCTGGCCGATGAGGCTAAAGTAGCCTGATGCCGTCTTTCCCTCTCTATCACTAAACATCCACCCGCTATGACCAGCAAACAAGCCCTCGAAAGCTGGGGCCAATTCAGCAGTATATTCCTCTCGCCCGCCGACGTAGACCCTAATGAGCCCACCGAGATCAAAGAAGCCCGCAGGCAGCGCCTGGAGGCCGATCCCGAGCAATGGTTCAGCTACTATTTCAAGCAATATTGCACCGCTTCGCCCGCACAGTTCCACAAGGATGCTACGCAACGGGTAATAGCTAACACCGAATTTTACGAGGTACGCATCTGGAGCCGCGAGCTGGCCAAAAGCACGCGTACCATGCTGGAGGTACTGTACCTCACGCTTGTTGGCCATCCGGCAGATAACGCCCGGGTGAAAAAGAAATATGCGCTCCTCATCAGCAACAGCCTCGACAATGCCACCCGACTGCTGATGCCCTACAAAACCAACCTGGAGTGTAACGAACTGTTGCTGCACGATTATGGCCAGCAGGTGCAGTCGGGCAGCTGGCAGGCTGCCGAGTTCATCACCCGCTCCGGCGCTGCATTCCGCGCGCTGGGCGTAGGCCAGAGCCCGCGTGGTGCCCGCAACGAGGAGGCCCGGCCCGATATCCTGCTCTTCGACGATATAGACACCGATGCCGATTGCCTGAATGGCGATATTGTGCGTAAGAAATGGCGCTGGATAGAAGAGGCCGCTATAGGCACCCGCTCCGTGTCGCAGCCCACCACCATCATTTTCTGTGGCAACCTGATCGCCCACGACAGCTGCATGGCCCGCGCGCAGCAATTTGCCGATCACGCAGGCATCGTCAACATCCGCAACGATGATGGCTTGTCGTCATGGCCGGAAAAGAACACCGAAGAGCATATAGCCCGTGTGCTGAAGCAGAAAAGCCATGCCTCTATGCTGAAGGAATATTTCAACAACCCGGTTTCCGAAGGGGCCGTGTTCAAACAGGTGAGTTGGAAAGACCTGCCAGACATACATGAATACGATGGCCTTGTTTGCTATACCGACCCTTCCTATTCCGATGAGGGCGACTTTAAGGCCACTGTGTTGGTAGGTAAGTGGCAGGACGAATTCCATATCATTGCCTGCTTCCTGGAGCAGACCACCATTGCCCAAATGATACAGTGGCACATAGATATCGCAAGCCGGCTGCCTGTGCCTTGCAGGTTCTATATGGAGCAGGTATTTATGCAGCATACCCTTATAGATCAGGTAAACAACGAAGCCCGCAAGCGCGGTGTCAGGCTTTGCGTACAGCCCGATAACCGTAAGAAGACCAACAAATATGCGCGCATAGAGTTGCTGCTGGAGCCGCTGAACCGCAACGGCCAGCTGTTCCTTAATGAGCAGGAACGCAACAACCCGCACATGCAGCGGCTGGAGCAGCAGTTCCTGGCCTTTGGCCCCGGCAGCCGCTCGCACGATGATGGCCCCGACGCTGTAGAAGGTGCCATATATATTTTCGGTGAGCGCACCAACCTGGATCTGCTGCGTGATATGGAGGTGGGCGCACTGCTGCGCAATCATCAGTCGCTCAATTAAACAGCAGCAACACGTCAAATAACACAACATTTATAAAACCTTACCTATTTTTACAAACAATGAAGCACATGTTCAAAATATCCTCAGCCCTCGCGGTCGTTCTGTTCAGCATATTATCCTTTACTGCGTTTGCACAAACACCCCACTCCACCCCCGAACAGCGCCAGAAAGTAAAAGAGCGTGCCGACTACGGCGTGTTCCGCCGACAGGCCATGGCGCTTAAAGAATTCTCGGAAGAACGCAAGAAGATATCGGCCCTGCAAAAAGAAAATAAGGAGCCCGTAAAGGTATTTGTCACCGTCGATTCTGTAGATAATGATGATACCGCCAAAAACAAGGTGATACAAGGCTATATCGTGCAGCAGATAGGCGAGAATACGGCCAATGCATACGAGCTCACTTTCGACCGGGCCACACGCAAGATCACCAACATAAAGCGTACCGGAGAAAGTGCCGAGCCTGAAGCCGCAGAACCAAAAGAAGCCAAAGAAAAAAAGGTCGCGCCGGCTACAAAAAAAACAGGCGACACGCCTAAGGCCACACCGGCTAAAAAGAAAAAAGACCCCGACGCAGACGACGAGGACGAAGAAGAGGAAAAAGAAGAGAAGACCCCGCCCTCAAAAGAAAAAGACGAATAGGTCTGCCAACAAACAACCCGGGATATATTCATTTTCCAAAACACAACGTAGAGATGCAATGTGCGTCTCCACATAAACCGCAACTGGTCGAAGCGTCTCGCTTCGTCCTATGCACCCGCAAGCGTCCCGCTTGCCTATCCTCGTCTTAACTCGTCCGCGTTCATAATGCCTGTTTCAACCCTTTAACCTTTTACCCTTTTAACTCAAACCAAAACCATGTCCCTAATCACCCCAACCGACCTGAAGACACACATATATGCAGAAGTGATCGCCGAGATCACCCGCAATGATGACAGCATAACTACAGAGGCCATACAGGCCGCTGAAAGCGAGGCGATGCTCTACCTGTCCCGCTACGATTTGCTGCAACTATTTGGCACAGAAAGTACACCACCTGCCCGCCCCGATCCGTTGCTGCAGCGCCTGGTAAAAGACATTGCGGTATGGCATATCATCCGCCTGTCTGCCACTGGTATAGAGCAGTCAGTGTACCGCACAGCATACCAGGATGCTATTAAACTATTAACAGAGATCGGGGAAGAACGCGTAAGCCCCTATGGCTGGCCCTATACCGATACCGCAAGTGCAGCACAGCCGCCGGATGGCGATGCTATAAGCTGGAACAGCAACCCTAAAAGGCATAACCATTACTGATACTATAGGTAACGAAGCAGGTAATTATATGCCAGGATGAGCATACACAATAGAAATACCATCCCCAGCCTGAAGAGGCGGCCATGCCCATGGGGTGCTGTAATGGAAACAAATTTTATAGAGGTGGTCAGGTAGAGCGCGCCTGCAATGACTACGCCCGTGGCTATGTTGAATGGAAATTTGAAAAGCACTGCGAACATCCTTAACGGGAAAATGTCCTGCAACAGCAATACCAGCCCCATCAATAGGATCACATACAGTATGCTCATCAATATGATAGCACAAACATACGATACTGTTTTTGCCCCGGTAAGGTAATAAAACAGCCGATACGCTTCCAGCACTAACACCTTCATGCAGCAAAAGTAAACAATTTATTACCCATCATTCTGTTCTCCGTCATTCATCAATCTTAATTCTATGATAAAAAAAGACAATTCACCTGCTCCCACCGGCATCATCGTTAATCAGCTTGATGTACGCTCTGCCGATCGCTCTAATAAAGACATAGCCACGTGGCGCAACGCCCTGGCCACCGCGAGCGCCATACAATTTCCCGACCGCAGCCGCCTGTACGATATTTATGAAGATATATTGCTCGATGGTCACTTGTCGGGTGTGCTGGCCAAGCGGATAGATGCCGTGCTCAATAAAGACCTGTACTTCGGGCGCAATGGCAGTAAAGACTATTCTTTCGATGCGCTCATCAGGTCGTTGCCGTTTCGTAAGGTCATCCAATCTATTATAGAGACCTTGTTCTGGGGCATATCCGGCATGGAGTTCCTGCCAGGTAAAGAGCTGGCTTTCAAGAATATACCACGCAAGCATATCCGCCCCGATATTGGCATCATCACCTACCAGCAGCGGGGCAATGATGGTATTGCGTATGGTGCGCTCGATAACGTATGGGTCATAGGTGATGCTGCCGACCTGGGCCTGCTCCTGAAGTGCGCGCCATTGTGCATTTACAAACAAGGCGGCCTTGGCGACTGGGCCGAATTCATAGAGATATTTGGCCAGCCGGTGCGCATCATCCGCTACGATTCTTATGATGAACAGACCAAGGCCGAGCTACGCAAGATACTCGACCAGAGCGGCAGTTCACTATCCATGCTGCTGCCCCGGCAGGCCGATTTCGAGATAAAGGATGGCAAGCAAAGCAACAGCGATGGCGACCTGCAACTGTCCTTCATCAAAATGCTTAACGATGAGTTATCGGTGCTGGTGCTGGGCAATACAGATACTACCACCAGCAGCCACAGCAGCGGCTATGCGCAAAGCAAGATACACCTGCAACAGCAGTACGAGATCACCCGCAGCGATATTGCTTATGTATCGTGCATGCTCAATCATCCGCACTTCATGGCTATACTCCGCAGCTATGGCTACCCTGTTGACGGCGGCCAGTTCGTCTTCGCCAAAGACATGGATATAGAATATCTTACCCATCGTATAGCCATAGACAAGGCTATTGCAGAGCAGGTAAGCATCCCCGCCTCTTACTGGTACGATACCTATGGCATCAAACCAGCCTGATCTGGTAGGAATATGCCGGGTTGCGTTGACACGCCCGCTTACTGTAGTACCTTTTTTACTCCTTACCTTTTAAACAACCAATGCTATGAACTCCCCTTTTGCCAACATCTTCCTGTCCATACAAAGCAGGATAAAGGCCAATGCGCCATTCATTAAACATTCCGACCAGGACCTTGGCCAGCTAAAGGCTGCACGGCCTGCGGTGTCGTGGCCGTGTGTATTGATAGCTCTTGAAGATTTTTCCTTCACCGCGTTGTCTGAAAATGTGCAGCAGGCGCGGGGTACGGTGGTACTGCGGCTGGCCTTCCCACCTTATAGCAGCACGTCGTCGGCTACGCCGCAGCCCTTTGCAGAACAGGCACTCAGCTATTACGACATAGAATGGCAACTACACAAAGTGCTGCAGGGGTGGCAGCCATCAGAGGTGTGCGGCCGCTTAGACCGCGTGACAACTACCACGCAGAAAAGAAACGATAATTACCGGGTACGCGAAATGCGCTACAGCCTGGCATTCGATGACTACAGCACCCGCTACGAGCAAAGCTTTACGCACGCAGCACTTGTAATAGAGCCGGTGCTGAATATTAATGCTTAAGGAAGCGAACAGAATAACCCAGGCTAAAAACGCTATGCTTATCCAGCCCTGCATCCAGCATAAAGCTCGATTTATTGGATATATAATACCTGGCGCCAACACGTAATACGGGTGTTACTTCTCTGTCTACAAAAGCGATCGTACTATCGCCCTGTGGCCGGGCAGAGTGGTGAATATTGTTCAGTAAAACGCCTGCTGTAAGAAAAACATCCAGTTTTTTTACCGGAATGATATGGCCAAAATGGTAGTTAAGCGATAAGCCACCGCTGTAAATAGTGGTCATATCGGTACGCGCCCGCTTAAATTCTTTGCCATTGCCGGTGTATAGCTGGTAATAATTGGCATAAAACTCATCATATACCATCGATGCGGCAAGGCCCATATGCGACGATAAGGCGTATTCCAGGCGGCCATATACGGGTACAAAACCGGATATATTGTTTTTCTGGAAACCGACCGGCACGTCAAACTGATTGCGGTACTCATCGATAAAGCCAAAAGATATGGAAGCCGTTACAGAATGCGAAACGAATACGGAAGACAAAGTGTCTGCAGCTTTTGCTTTTTGGGGAGCAGCAGAAAGCATTTGTGCCCCGGCATATTGCCAGCAACCAACAAGTAACAGTAAGGAGGTAAGGTGTTTCATTATGCGCTTTTTGAATCGGCTTAATATCTTTAACGGTAAAAAGGCCGTTGTATTACGTACTATCAAAAGTAATTAAGAGTGGGCATACACGGAGGGGTATAAAAATAAAAACGCCCCACATAAGGGGGCGTTTTCTTTATCTTTAAAAGGGGTAACGATCTTATTCGTCGTCGTCACGGCTCCTTTCTTTCTTCTTTGGCTTTGGAGCTGAATCGTCGTCGTCGTCAGAACGATCCATCTTGCGGTGGTGTACTTCATCACCTGGTTCGTGGTGGCTGTGCATCTTATGACCAGTGTTGAAGTTCTTGCTGATGCCGATGTTTACCTGGCGACCGAAATTCAGGTTGAAAGTATTGATGCTGTAAACAGCAGTTGTGTACTTGTCTGTAGCGTAGTTAATACCGCCGATGTTGAAGTTCAGGCAAACTGCGCGGCCTACGTTAACACCCAGTGCAGGGTAGAAACCTACGTAGATACCGTTGTGCTTGTTGTAAGCTGGGTTGCCTTCGTTTGTTGTGTAACCACCTTGGTAAGTGAAGTCGAGCTGACCGTACCAGAAGAAAGTTTCGCTGCGACCTATGTAATGAGAGTAACGAGCGAAAGGACCTACTGCATACATGTTGTCTGTAGTGTGTACAGCACCTACTGTCTTAGTAGCGTTCTGACCCCAGCTGAGCATCATACCCAGTGTCCAGTTACGGTTGAACTGATAACCTACACCTGTAGAGATATTCCAGTTTGTATATTTCTGTGGATTACCGTTGTTAGCAGTTGTTGTGTTAATAGAATCCCTCATGGTATGGAGATTGATATTTCCGTACCACAAGATGCTCTTTGGCTCTTGTGCGCTAGCTGTTGTTGCTATACTTCCTGCAGTTAATAAAGCGAGGATCAGTCTTTTCATAACAGAGTGTGTTTGTGTTTAGTATGCAAATATAATTGTGATTTCTAAAAAACAATAGTCTTGGACAAATTTATTTTACTTGCAATTGTAGGATTTTTCTCACAAAAACAAAAATTGGCAGTTAAAAAGTAGTTAAACAATAATGGTGTTTTCCCACAAGCTGTTCACAATTCTGTGTTTTCTTTCTGTAAATCAGCGGCTTTGCTTGTTTTTACAGTTTGTTTTCCTTACAACCGTGCTGCAATATACACATAAGCCGATATTTTTGCTAGTCTGCCAAAAAATTTTTTTATGCATCCTTACGAATTGACCGATATAGCCCTGCGCTGGTTCCAGTGTTTTAATACCAAAGACCTGGAAGGTTTACTGGACCTGTACCATAATGATGCGGTGCACTATAGCCCTAAACTAAAGCTGCGCCAGCCGGAGACCAATGGTATGGTAACGGGCAGGGCCGCACTGCACGCCTGGTGGGCCGATGCCTTTGAGCGCCTGCCCAACCTGCAATACGAGCCCACAATACTAACCGCCAATGAGGAGCGCGTATTTATGGAGTATTTACGCAAGGCCGACGGCGACCCTGATATGATGGTAGCTGAAGTATTGGAAATAAAGGATGGGAAGATAGTAGCATCAAGAGTGTATCACGGATAACCCAGGTACTCGTAGATGAGGCAAACCTCAAAGGTGTGCCACATCTGGCTAACCGACATGATTAAACAACTCTTTATTTTTTTGCTCTACGGCGTCTTTTATATTGCGCCACATGCGCGTTTGCTTGGCCACCTTGGTATTGTCGGCCAGTAGCGCCAGGTGTTGGTTGATGTCTGCCAGTACCGATCCCAATACTTTTTCGGAGAAGTAGATGGTGGCCGATGCGGCGCGCTCCATTAGTTTATCATCATCGCCGGCATCGTATAGCTGCTGCACCTGGGTATGAAATGCTGTGGCATGTTTCTGTGCTTGCAGCAACACGTCCAGTATCTTATCTATCAGAAAAGCATTCTCCTCCAGCGGGCCGGTCTTGCGCTTGGCCAGCTCCATGCCAGTTTTCTCAATGTTGGCTATCAGCTCTTCAAAGGAAAAGGTATTAATGATATGCGATCTGCGGGCATACCTGCGGCTCTCTTCCAGCTTTACATTCAGTTCATCTTCGCCCGCCTCACTCTCTGCAAACTCTATGATGCGGTTATCGATCATCACATTCTCTATGGCCAGCCTGCTGCGTAGCGCCAGCCCGTCTATACTGGTGCAGCGGCTGAGCGCCACATATACCTGGCCGCTGGCAAAGGCGCGGTTCAGGTCTACTATTACTTTATCCAGCGTAAGACCCTGGCTCTTGTGCACGGTAATGGCCCATGCCAGGCGCAGCGGGTATTGTGTAAAAGAGCCTATCTCGTCTTCCACTACTTCGCCCGTGCGGCTATCGAGTGCATAGCGTACATTCTTCCATACTTCCAGGTCGGCAGTAACGGCGGTATGTGCAGGCTCTCCTGGAAATGATATTTTGATGCCGTCTTCGCTGATATTCTCCACGGTGCCTATCTTACCATTGTAGTAACGGCGCGGCGTTTGCAGGTCGTTCTTTACAAACATCACCTGGGCGCCTACCTTCAACTTTAGCTCCATATCTACCGGCAGGGCTTTGTCGCTAAACTCATTGGTGATGGTGCCTTTAAAAACATGCTCCTTTACGGGCAGCTTGTCCAGCTCTTCGGCGTTTATCTTATCGGCAATGTTGTTGTGTGTACACAGCATGATGTAGCCCTTGTAATCTACGCCGGGTTGCACCTGGCGATCGTTCAGCACATCTATATCCTCATAGGTCACATTGCCGGTGCGTATGCGGTTCAGTATTTCTACAAACGATCTGTCTTTTTGTCTGTATATCTTGGTCAGTTCTATATACAGCGGCGGGTATTGCCTGATGACCTGTGAATCGAAGAAGTATGTACCGGGATAAAAGCGGCGCAGTATCTCCCAATCGTCTTGCGTGGCCACCGGTGGCAGCTGGAACATATCGCCGATGAACACCACCTGCAGGCCGCCAAAAGGTTTGTCCCACCGGCGGCGCACATGACGCAGCACCAGGTCCATAGCATCCAGCAGATCTGCACGCACCATGCTTATCTCATCAATGATGAGCAGCTGCAATTTGCGGAGCAGTTGTAGTTTGGTGTCGCGCAGCTTCAGGCGCGCCAATAGTGAGTGTTTGTCTTCTACGCCTGCAGTTTGCGCGCCAAAGCCACCGCCATTGCCCGGCACAAATGGCGAAAAAGGTAGTTGCAGAAATGAGTGTATGGTTTCCCCTCCGGCATTGATGGCAGCTATGCCTGTAGGCGCAACAATAGCGCAGCGCTTTTTGGTTTGTGTCTGTATGTATTTAAGAAAAGTGGTCTTGCCGGAGCCTGCTTTGCCGGTAAGAAAAATGTTCTCGTCGGTGTCGCAGACAAAGGCTGCGGCCTTATAAAAAATGGGATTGTCTGTATCGGTGTGCACAAGGGCCGGAAGCATAAGCGAAGGTAGGTAGAATGGCTGAATTGCTCAATTGCTCAATGGCTCAATAGTACAGTCGTTGTCCTATCACCCCCGACGCAGCCGCAAGGGGTGCATCGTCCCCTCTTCGGCAAGAGGGGAGTTTCCCGTGACCGTGTCGCCCTTCGACCCTTCGGCAAACTCAGGGTAAACTGAGCTCAGGGTGACACTATGCGTGCTTATTGATTACATTTCATTGTGCAGTTTTTTTTCTGTTGATGGACAGGAAGGATATAGCGATGCCGACTGTGGCTATTGATATAGCAACATAATATTCATGCAGGGTGTTGGTGAGGGTTTCAGGGTCGGGGTGGAGGAAGTCTCCGATGGAGATGGCCCAGTTGAGGTAGTACAGGAAGCAAGAAGCTGTTACTGCACAAACGATGAGTATGGCGTTGATGTAGTAGTTTTTAAACTGTACAAATTCCTCAGAGTTGTTGTAGTGCGATTTGAGCAGATAGAGGGGTAGCAATACATCGAAAGCCATCTCTACCGACATTGCCTTGGCCGATTGCTGGAAAGCGGCCAGGAACCATAGCGGCATCAGCAACAGGTGAAAGCCTATGGCCGGGATAAATGTGTATAGTGCTATGCGTTTCCAGTAGTGCATGGTATAAAAACTGATGTAAAATAAGTATTTCTATGAACCTTTCAGATTTACTTCTTACTGAGGCTTAGTCGCTAACACCTGTCAACTTTTTATCAAGGCGATCATAACACTTTGCTACAGGCTGCCATAGCGGTCGGAGGCAGATAGGCGTGGTATAATTTCTTATATTTGTTGTAGCAAAGAGTTATTATGACAAACATTGCATTGTTCAACGAAATATCAGAGCTGCCCGACAACCTTAAGGAAGAAGTTGCCGATTTTGTTGGTTTCCTCGAGCTTAAGTTAAAGAAGGATAAAGAACCCACAAAACCTAAAAAGCGTGAGTTTGGTATAGGTAAGGGTGCCTTTGTAATGAGTAGTGATTTTGACGAACCGCTGGAGGACTTTAAAGACTATATGTAATGCCGTTTTTATTAGATACGCATGCCTTTATATGGTTTATTGAAGGGGGATAAACAACTGGTTAAAAACGTTAGAGATAAAATAGCCGACATAAATAATGATTGCTTTCTAAGCATAGCCAGTTTATGGGAAATAGCTATTAAATCTTCATCCGGCAAACTTGAGCTAAAGGTATCTTTCGAAAAGGTCGCCGACTTCCTTGTACAAACAGATATTAAAGTGCTGCCTATCGAATTTCCTCATTTGCTGCAACTGGCAGAATTGCCATTTATTCATAGAGACCCTTTCGACAGACGGATTATTGCGCAGGCCATTGCACAAGACCTTACATTGCTTTCCGCAGATAAACATTTCAAACATTATCCTGTCAGGTGTATCTGGCAATAGTTTCTTGCACTAACGCATGATATCGACCTGCTTGATGTCTATGACATTGAGGGCATTGCTGCGGAAGCCGGTTATGTTGTTTTGTGTGAAGTGGAGTAACACATCGTAATACAGCGGGATGAGTGGTGCATAGCTGCTGGCCAGGCTGTCCATTTTGCGATAGGTGGCCCAGCGGAGGGTGTCGGGCTGGTTCAGGCATTCGTCGTACCACTTATCGAAGGTGGTATTGCTGAAGCGGGTATAGTTGGGCGGCGCGGGCTGGCGGCCATTGAACACAATAAGGAAGGTCTCTGCATCGGGATAATCGGCCAGCCACTGGCCACGATATACAACCGCCTGGCTCTTGCTCATTTGCTGGCGCAGTATGTTGGGTTGCATCACCTCTATAGTAGTAGGTATGCCTATCTCCTGCAATTGGCCGGCAACAAAATTCACTATGTCTACATAGTTGTCCTGCACCAATAGTTTTATTGGCTTCAGTCCGTTACCGCCGGGGTATCCGGCCTCGGCGAGGATCTGCCGGGCCTTTACGGGATCGTAGTTATAGCCATACTGCGCAGTGTTATCGTAGCCGGGTATGCCTGCGGGAATGAAGCCATGCGTGGCAGGTATGCCCATGCCGTTCTTATAATAAGTAACGATCTTCTGCCTGTCGATAGCGTAGTTGATGGCACGGCGGATGAGCACATTGCCGGTTGGCTCGCCCTTCATGATGGCCAGCGAGGTATCGGTAAGAAAGCCTATGTATTCGGTATTGAGGTAGGTGTCTTTAGACAGGTGGAACTTGCTTTGGTATTCTTGCTTTACTGTGCCGCTTTTGGAAAGGATGAGATCTTTAAAGGAGCCGTCGATACCATTCACAAAGTCGAGCTTGTGCTGCAGGAATAACAGGAATTCAGTAGCCTTACTGTCTATGAAAGATACCTGCACCGCATCGAGGTAGGGTAGTGGTTTGCCGGCGCTATCCTGCTCCCAGTAATGCGGGTTCTTTACCAGGCTGAGGATATTGCCCTCGTCCCAGTAGCGGAACATGAAGGGCCCTGTGCCGCATGGGTGACTGCGGAAATCTTTGCCCCATTTCTCCACCACTTCGTGCGGAACGATGTTGCAATACTGCATGCTGAGCATGCCCAACAGCGGGCGGAATGGTGCGGACAGCTTTAGTTGGAATGTAGAATCGTTAAGGACTGTAAAGGGATCTTTATCGGCTACGCGGCCATTGAATATCCATGCGCCTGTGGCTGCGGTAGCTGGGTCTACCAGGCGGCGGAATGAATACACCACATCGCCGGCTACCAGGCGGCGGCCATGGCCACCGGGAAAGGCATCATTATCTTGAAAGTACACATTGCTGCGCAGGTGAAAGACCACTGTAAGCCCGTCGGGACTTATCTCCCAGCTTTGGGCGAGCGACGGTGTAACGTGCAGGTGTTCATCGGTCTCTACCAACGTATTATATACCATATGGTTGATCCAAATCTGGTACAGGTCTTTGGCAAAGGCCGGATCTATGGCTTCGAGGTTGCCGCTGGACAGGTTGAGATGGAATACCTTTTTATCTGCCGCTGCTTTATTGGCTGTGCATGCCTGCAACAACAATCCTGCACCGGCAAGGAGCAGGACCGATAATTTTATGAACGGGCGGCACATGGTGCCAAATTACAGTAAATCAATGATTGCGCATGCGTTCGGTAATGGAATCGAGCGAGGAACGTAGTTTCTGCACCGCACCTTTTACTGCATCATCTATAGTATCAGCATGGTTTACAGCCGCTACCGGTTGTATGCCGGTGTAGCGTGCCTCTATGGAGCAGCGTTTATCGTCGGGGCCTTTTTTGCCAGCGTTCTCGTCGGACAGGTGCACTACGATGGTGGTGACGTGTGCGCTAAAGCGGTGCAGGGCATTGTTTACTACCTCCTGTACGTGGGTTGACAAATGTTCGCTACCTGTTATATGGTTGTCGGTGGTTACCTGGATGGTCATTGTTCTTCTCGTTTTGCGAGAGGTGCTTATATTATTGTGCCACGGGGAGTAATCGCTATATTCTAATCTAACGGTACGTTCCGGCAACAAGAAAGGATGTCAAATATAATATTGGTATTATATCCTTCTCAAATATTAAACAACTATTTTTGGCGCACATAACAGCATATGCAAAACAGGGAGCAGCTTCTTTTTCTTACACTTGTTCACCCCGACTTTTTACCGCCCGTATACGCTACTGCGCAGGCGATGCGGGATGAAGGGTATACAGTAGAAATAGTAACATTTGATTCTTTTACTCCCGCGGCTGTAGATATCGGCGATCACATAAAGGTGACGACGATGGGCAAGCACCACAATGTGCCTTTAAAAACACGGCTGGCGTTGCGCAAAAAGTTCAGCGCGTATGCAAAGCAGCAACTGGCAACCGGGCAATACAAGGCGATAGTGGCATTTTGCCCGTTTTCTTACAATACTGCGTTGAGTATAAAAGGCATGCTGCCGGTTGTCTATTACACACTGGAGATATCTGACTTTACTATAAAAGACCTGAGAAGATCGCCGTTATCGTCCATATCGCATTACCGGGCGCTGCATTCGCTGAACGAGGCGCTGTTGGTAGCAACGCCTTCTTTCCAGCGGTCGGCGTGGCTGGCTGGCAGGGCGCACCTCAACTTTATGCCGGAAACCATACTCAACACCGCATATACGGGTGGTGTGCAGGCGGCAGCAGACAATAAGGCGTTATTGAAAAATGTACTGCCCGCGCATGTGTTTGACAAAAAGATATTGTTGTATACCGGCGCAGTGAACGACCGTTTGTGCGTGCGGGAACTGGTGGAAGCATTTGCCATGGCAGGTACGGCCGGTCAGGCACTTGTGGTTACAGGCTTTAAAGACAATGCCTATTGTAATGGTATAAGGCAGTTTGTAGCCACTGCCGCCAATAAGGACAATATTTTCTTGCTTCCATACGTAACGCGTGAAGAAATGCTGGCGCTACAAGCCACAGCCGATATAGGCGCCTGCCTGATGAAGGAGATACCCGGTATGATAGCATCGAAAATGCTGGCGCCGAACAAAACCGGGGAATACCTGGCCAAAGGGCTGTATATACTTGGCGTACGGAACTTTTACATGGATATGTTTGGCGCTGCGGGAGTGGGTACTTTGGCCCGAACACCGGCAGTTGCAGATGTGGCGGAAGCGATAAAGTTGGCCTTCCTGGCCATAGAGGACCCACAAAAGAAGGCTACTATTGCCCGATATGTATCGGAATATTTTTGCATGCAAGTGCAGGCTGCCCCTATTGCAAAGGCGTTGCAGCAGCCTGGAAGGCATTAATGCCGTAAGGCAAAAAACGGTATAATCCGCTAACAGACGGACTTTTGTATATTACATGTGGAAAACGCAGAGGAAGAGAGATACGCACCTATGCGTAAAATATGCATGTGACGCGCAAAAAAATGTTAACAAAAATGAAAGGAAAGCTTTGTTAATTCACAATGTTGTAATAAATTCACCGGCTGATTGTGTATTCTTTTTTGCCGTAGGTGGCAATTGAGGATGCTGATCAGGTTTAACAATCACACACTATTAAGAAAAACAAACAGTATGAAAAGACCTTCGTTACTATTTGCACTACTGGTATCAGGCAGCGTTAGCGCTTTCGCTCAGACGCACAATGTGACAGGTAGGGTGCTAGACGAAAACGGCCAGGGATTACCCGGAGCAGGCGTATTGGTAAAAGGCACTACACTGGGCACTGTTACTGACATAGATGGTAACTTCAACATCGACCTGCCGGACGATAAGAAGAACAAGCTTATGATACAGGCGCTGGGCTATGTTACCGTTACCGTATCTGATACCGGACAATCGGAGTTCAATATCCGTATGGCCCGCACGTCTACTACACTGGAAGGTGCAGTGGTTACCGCCCTCGGCATAAAGAGGGAGAAAAGGGAACTTGGTTACAACAGTACTACAGTTAACAGCGAAGAACTGACAGCGGGTAATAATACCAGTGCGTTGTCAAGCCTTCAGGGTAAGGTGGCAGGTGCCAATATCACCAGCTCTACCGGCGGCCCTGGTGGTTCTACGCGTATCGTTCTTCGTGGTGAGAAGTCAATAACAGGCAACAATAACGCCCTGATCGTTGTGGATGGTATCATTATCAACAACTACGACCGTACGGGTGGTACTGTACTGGAGCAGGCTGACTTTGGTAACGCTGCCAACGATATCAACCCTGAAGAAATCGAATCAGTGAACGTATTGCCGGGTGCAGCAGCTGCTGCCCTGTATGGTGAGCGTGGCCGTAATGGTGCCATCATGATCACCACTAAGAAAGGCAAGAAGCGCTCAACCAACGAAAACTCTAAGCTGGATGTTACCTACAAGGTAAGCTATACACAATCTGACATATTGAAATATGCAAGTCTGCAGCATCAGTATGGCCAGGGTAATATATACGCCGGTATCTACGACGACCGTCGTGAGAACTTTAGCTGGGGCCTGCCATTTGACGGCAAGCTGCGCCCTTGGGGCCAGATAATAGATGGCAAGCAGCTGGTAAAGCCATATGCTGACATCTCCGACAACATCAAGAGTTTCTTTAACCGCGGCCAGAACCTGAACAACTTTGTTTCCCTGTCTGGCGGTAACGAGAGCACAAGCTACTACCTGTCTCTTAACGCGGTTAACAGCAACGGTGTAGTACCTAACACATTCTACAATAAATACAGTGTACGTTTCAATGCGTCAACACAGTTGAATAACAATTTCTATTCAACAGTTGACTTCAACTACATGAACGTATATTCAAGAATAGAACCGCAGGGCCAGGCTACAGGATCTGTGTTGAGCAACCTGTACCAGACAGCGCGCGATATTCCTATTTCGGAGCTGAAGAACCTGGATAATAAGTTCTACTCCATGCAATACACTGATACTAATGGTATCGATCGCTATGGTTATTACGGAGCATACTACAAGAACCCATATTGGACAGCTGCCAACTACGACTACCGTAACAAGACGGACAGGATATTGGGCGACTATGTACTGGGCTTCAAAAAAGGCGAATTCAACGTATTTGACCGCCTGGGTGTAGATGTCTCGTCTGACCGCGCTACATATAAGACACCTGTTTTGAATTCTCAGCCGGTTGACGCGCTTTATGATGGCTTGAACTATATCAATCCGGGAGGATATGCGCAGAATGCTTCAAACAACTTCTCGTTGTACAACGACCTGATGCTTTCCTGGATCCATGAGTTTGACAAAGACTTCGGTATCAATGCACTGCTTGGTGACAACGTAACGATGTATCAGACCGAGTTCCTGGGTGCTACTATCGATCCGGGTACTAACGGGTTGGTTATCCCTGGTTTCTACAACCTGTCTAATAACCAGGGTCCTGTGACAGCTACCAACGAAGTGACCAAGGTGCGCGGCCATGACGTTTATGCTGATCTGAAGTTCCACTTCAGGAATGAATTGTTCCTTGAACTTACAGGTCGTAGCTCTACATCATCAACACTGACTCCTTCTAACTGGACGTATTTCTATCCGGGTACCAACATATCATGGGTGTTCACAGAGCGCCTGAACGGTACAGACTTTAAGAAGAAAGTATTGAACTACGGTAAGGTGCGCTTTGGTGCTGCCGGTATCGGTAAATCGGGCCAGGCATATGCTAATAACCCTGCAGGCTTCCTGCAGTCAGGTTTTAGTTCTGCATTCGGTTCTGTATTATCTCCATTCGGTGGTGTTCCTACTTACCAGTTGCAGAACTACTTTGGTACACCTGGTCTGAAGCCTGAACACTCTCGTGAATATGAAGTAGGTGTGGACCTGGCGTTCCTGAACAACAGGTTGAGCGGTAGCTTCACATACTACAACAGCATCACGATCGACCAGATCATCCGTGCTGCTATTCCTCAGTCATCAGGTCTTGCTTCTTACTGGACCAATGTTGGTGATGTAAGGAACAAGGGTATAGAGATCACGGGTCGCGGTACACCGATACAGACCAAGTGGGGCCTTACATGGGAACTGTTCGGAACGTATACACGCAACAAAAACAATGTGGAGCGTCTGGATGGTGGACAAACAAACGTAACAATTGGTGGATTTAATGGTATGGCTGTTGTGGCTACTGTAGGTAAGCCGCTGGGCACCTTCTACGGTAACGATATCCAGTACTGGAATGGCCATGCAGTTGTAGACTCTAAGGGTATTCCTGTGCCAACAAGTACAGCAGTGTACAAGGGTTCTTACCAGCCACGTTACATCATGTCGTGGGGTACTGATCTGAGCTGGAAAGGTCTGAAACTGCATGTATTGTTCGCTTCTAAGCAGGGTGGTTATCTCTACAGTGCTGATAAGATGAACATGGACTTCAACGGTACATCTCAGGAAACTACAGTTAACGGCCGTAACCCATATGTATGGAACAATTCTGTACAGCAGGTGGGTAATACCAATAACTACGTGAAGAACACTACCAAGTTCTCTCCTTACGATTACTATGTAAATACAGAGACCAACAAGTTGCCATTGCAGGGCCTGGTTGACGCCAGCTATGTAAAGTTGCAGGAAGCGGCTCTTACTTACAAGATACCAGCGAAGTACTATAACAAGAAGAGTCCGTTTGGTAGCCTGGAAGCAGGTGTGTTTGGCAGCAACCTGTTGCTGTGGACATCTAAGAGCAACCAGTACGTAGATCCTGAAGCTGGTTCTGCGGGTGCTACTTCAAACGGCCAGGGTGTTAACTACACCGCTCGTCCGTCTTTGAGGAACTACGGTATCTACTTAAAAGCAACTTTCTAAACCATAACTGTTAAAATAATTATTATGTCTATCAATAAAAAAGTCATCGTAACCATTGCAGCAGGATTGGTGTTAGGCGCGTCTTCATGCAGGAAGTTCCTTGACGTAAATAATAACCCCAACATTGCTACAACAGCAACAGTACAAACGCTGCTGCCTGCTGGTCAACTATATGTTACATCCTCACTGGGTGTGGATATGGAGATCATTGGTTCTATGTGGACAGGTTACTGGACACAGAGCCCGAACGCCAGCCAGTACAAGGCAGTAGAAACATATGATCCGGGTCAGGATCAATTCTCTACAGCATGGGAGAACCTGTACCAGGCCAACGAAAATTTCTATCAGCTGGCAAAGCTGGCAGACAAGCAAAAGAAAAAGCACTACAAAGCACTGGCGTTGTTAATGCAGGCATATACCTTCCAGCTGATCACAGACGGTTGGGGTGATGCTCCCTTCAAGCAGGCGCTGAAGGGCCAGCCCGAAGATGGTGGTATCCTGAATCCTAAATACGATTCACAGACCGTTATCTATAATGGTGCTCTCGCCTATATTGACTCTGCTGAAACGCTGCTGGCATTGAGTGATGCCAACGACCCGACAACAGACGACCTGATATTCAAAGGCGACATGACCAAGTGGCAGAAATTTGGTTATACGCTGAAGCTGCGCATGCTGCTTCGCCTGAGCGAAAAAGATCCGGTAGCAGCACAGGCTGGTATAGCTGCCCTGTATGCTACTCCGGGTGTTGCTTTCCTCGGTATCGGCGAAGATGCCAAGATAGACTTCGGTTCATCTACATCTAACAAGAATCCGCTGTATGCAGAAGCTTCTTCAACAGTACTGGCCAGCACACAAAACCTGGTGGCAAGTGCTACCTGTGTTGACAGCCTGAACAGCAATCTTGACGACAGGGCGTATATATTCTACACTTACCTGTCTAACGGCCAGGTAGCAGGTGTGCGCCAGGGTGCTTACGATATCACACTGCCTGCAGGTTCATTCTCCATCCCTAATGCATACGTAGGTGGTGATGCGCAGAACAGTGCTTCAGCAAAGGCTCCGGTGATCTTCATGTCTGCCGCTGAAAGTTATTTCATGCAGGCAGAAGTTGAAGCTCGCGGTTGGGCAGTAACCGGCACATCAGATTCTACATGGTGGGCTAACGGTATTGCTGCAAACTTCAATTTTTATTCTAATGATATAAATGAAGTAATGGGTTATGACGGTGCAACATCTTACGCCAACTATATGGCAGCAGGTGGCTACTGGACCATGTATCCTACAACAGGTACACTGCAAAGCAAACTGAGGTATATCATTACCCAAAAATGGTTTGCAATGTGCGGTAACCAGGGCTTCGAGGCATGGTCAGAAATGCGCCGTACCGGATATCCTGATTTCTTTGTTGTTTCTAAATTTGCAAAGGGCGGTGAGCTGGCCAAGCGCTTCCAATACCCGACCTCTGAAAGCACAAGAAACGCTGCTTTTCCTGGTGTGAAGCCAGTGACAGCTAAAGTATGGTGGGATATATTGTAAATTTGAACAAAACAACTTGATATGAAAAAATTATTAGTTATACCTTTCCTGGCAGCTATATTTTTTGCTAGCTGTAAGAAAAACACAGATACAGTATCTACCGAGGTAACGTATTCTGTGCCTACCATCACTGTAAACGGTGATCAGTATTTCAGCATCAATGTTGGTGGTTCATTGCCATCGGTGTCTGCTACTGCTTACGATTCTTTCTACAAGGCATCGTATCCGGTGGTTATTGATGCAAGCACGCTGGATAACACTACTCCAGGTCTGTACATTGTAAACATCAAATCGTCTAACAAGTACGGTATGGTGGGTTCTACAGGTGTTTACGTAGCCGTAACCAATATTGATCCGGCGATAGACCTGTCTGGTAATTACAAGCGCGTTTCCAACAACGCTCCTGCTGTAGTTACGAAACTGGCTAATGGCCTGTACCGTACCAGCAATATCAGTGGTGCATTATCCGGTGGCAGCGAAGGTTACTTTGTTCAGATCGACGATACTACCATCCAGGTGCCATCTCAGGAATCTGCAACATTTGGTACGCTTTACGCTATCAATTCTTCGGTGCACATGGCTGTTGGTGATACTTCTTACCAGTACATACTGGAACCAAGTTCAACTTTTGCTCAGTCTCTGCGCGTATTCCAGAAGCAGTAATTGACTAACATACTACGAAAAGAGCCCTGCAATATGCGGGGCTCTTTTCTATTTCGGGCATTATATACTATATGTTTTACGGCAGTATAAAATCGTCGGCATCTTTCAGGAAGGGTAGTTTGGCCCGGGTATCTTCCAGGGTCTGTTTGTCTAACGTTATCGTGTGTATGGCAGTAGTGCCGCTTTGTTGCCACAGCTGCTCGCCCAGCGGGCCAAATACAGAACTGTCGCCGCTGTAGATCAACCCTTTACCATCCGTACCAACGCGATTTACGCCCACTACGTAACTCATATTTTCTATAGCACGGGCCTGCAACAGTGTTTTCCAGGCCAGACTGCGTGCCTGCGGCCAGTTGGCCACATATAGCAGCACATCGTAAGCAGCGTTTTTATTTCTGCTCCACACGGGGAAGCGGAGATCATAACACACCAACAAGTTGATGCGCCAGCCGTTCACGGACACGATCAGGCGTTTGTTGCCGGCAGTATACTGCTGATCCTCACCGCCGTAGGCAAACAGGTGGCGTTTGTCGTAATGAGCTATATTGCCATCGGGTTGTACCCACAACATGCGGTTGTAGTATTTACCATCTTCCTCTATTATAGCACTACCGGTGAGGATGCATCGGTGCTGTACGGCCATTTCGGCCATCCATTTTACGGTAGTACCGTCCATGGTCTCGGCCAGTTTTTCCGGGGCCATACTAAAGCCTGTGCTGAACATCTCGGGCAGTACCACAATATGTTTTGGCCCCTGTATGCCTGCTATCACCTGCCCGAAGTGCTGCAGGTTAGCGGCTCTATCTTCCCATACTATATCCGACTGTATGAGCGTTATATGCAGGTGCTGGCTGGCCATTGGTTGCTGTTTTGTTGTTGCTGCAAAGTTTCACACAAAATTTGACATTCGGAAAAGCCGTTGTGCCGATTACTTTGTAATTTTAAATAAATGAAGCGTTTACTTTTCCTGCTGTTGTTACTGCCCGGCCTGTTGATGGCCAAAGACAAAAAGAAGCCCATACCGAAGCACTTTTTGCCCGGCCGCTGGGTGGAGGTGAAAAGAACAACGCTTGATTCAGCCCAGTTTGCCTTCTCTGATACGCTGTTCATGCAGTTTTATGCCCGCGATACTTTTACTTACAAGGTGAGAGACGGCTTTGTGTACCGCGGCAAGTATACGATAGACGATGACGGCCACCTGGACTTCGGGACAGTATCTTATGACATAGCGCTGCGCCGCCCCCAAAGTATCATACTGACCAATGCAAAAGGTATTTACTATTACGTGCCGGATACATCGGCACTGCCGCCTGAAGTGGTGCTGGTGAAAGAAGAAAAGATAGTGCCGGTTACAGATATAGACACGATGATAGGCCGCTGGACGGTGTACAAAAAAGAAGTAGGTAAGGATGATGGGGCTCCTGATTTTGATCTGCAGATAAGGTCGGTATATGTAACGGGATTATCCAGCAGTAACGACCTTGGCTCCATTTATTGCGGCAACGACCCCGATGGTAAACCGTCGGCGGTTATTAAAAGCCTGGGTGTAGACCAGTCGCTGGAATGTGTGGGCAAGCGCCCGCGCATTATAAAAGTGGTAAAATGCCAGAAGGGCGAAATGGTATTAGAAGAGGCTGGTGTGAGCTATTACCTGAAGCAGTTCAGGTAATAACATCCTCTATATTTTATTGAGCATCTCGACGTACTCTTCCTGCGAAAGATCAACCTGTTTAAGGATGCCATTCAAAAGTGATCGACTTATATCGGAAGATCCATGATGTGGTATTGTAGTGTATCTGCCATCGGGGTGTCTGTAAAACCGGTGACTGCCTTTCTGACGCATTACCAAAAATCCGAGAGCAAGCAGAATTTTTTCTAGCGTTTTAGCGTTTGTCAAAGGGAGCTTGCTCATACGTCAACAGCGATTTGTTGCATGCCTATGTATTCAGGTAGCCCGGCGATCTCTTCGTCTGTTAATTCTTCAAGACAAAGTTCGATGACCTCTTTAATATTTATCTGTAACTCATCAAGTGTTGCCGCTTGCGTATGGGCTCCCGGTAAAGAGGGCACAAAAGCTACATACATTCCTGTTTCACGGTCTCGCTCTATCTGGGCTGAAAATTGATAATGCCTCATAAACCAAATTTACGAAGTTTGCGGCAGATACGGCAGGCAGTGCTGTTACAGAATGTTTAATATCTGTTCCTTGGCCTTTTCCAGTTCGTCCTTCATGTTGATGACGATCTGCTGTATCTCGGCGTGGTTGGCTTTTGCGCCCAGGGTATTCACCTCGCGGCCTATTTCCTGTATGATGAAGTTCAGTTTGCGGCCTATGGCTACATCTTTGTTATCTACCGTTTCGTGGAAGTAAGTGCAATGCTGTTTCAGGCGCGTCTTCTCTTCCGATATGTCCATGCGCTCCAGGTAGTAGATCATCTCCTGCTCCAGGCGGTTGTTGTCTACCTTCTCCTTGCCTATCACGTCTTCCAGCCAGGTATCCAGCTTGGTGCGTACACGGGTGGTGCGCTCGCCTTCCAGGGGCAGTACCTTTTGCAGCAGGTTCTCGATATTGTCTATGCGGGAATGTATGTCTTTGTACAGCACTTCACCTTCGTGTTTGCGATGCTCCATGAGGTTCCTGGCAGCTTCGGCCACTACCTCGCGCACTTTGGCCCACTCTTCGGGTGCCATCGCGTCGATGTCGGGTGCTACCACTTCGGGCATGCGCATCAGGGTAGATATGATGTTATCTGTAGGAGCGCCTACCTGCTCGGCGATCTGCTTCATGCCCTGGTAATAGAACAGCGCCAGGTCGGTATTGACCACCATAGGCTTCGACGCACCTTCCTGCTTTACAGTAACGGTGATGTCTATGGTGCCGCGCATCAATATATTGTTGAGCAGGTTGCGGATATCCAGTTCATAGTTACGCAGGATGGGTGGGAGTTTAGTGGACAGTTCCAGTTGCTTACCATTAAGCGCCTTTATTTCAACAACCACCTGGTAGCGATCTGTTCTTGCCTCTGCCCGGCCAAACCCTGTCATCGAGTATAACATAACTAATTAATTTACAACAAAAGAAAACAAACTTTTACAATAAACCCGCGCGGGGCTTATATTTTAGAACTTTAGTTGGTAAAATTATCTAAAAAGGGCAAAGGTGCGGTTGATACTTTTGATAATTGGGTATATTTGTTTGTTAGTAACTGTTCCGCATGCATCTACGTTTCCTGGTATTTTGTTTACTTGTGTCGTTTGCTTCATTAGCCCAGCAAACGATGCCTAAGGATTATGTTGCCCCTACCAAGGCGCAGCTGGAGGCGAAGCGCAAGGAGATACAGGATGCGATAAAGGAGACCGAAGACCAGCTGGCGGAAATAAAGAAGAATAAAAATGCTACCGTGAGCCAGCTGAAGGCCCTGCAGTATAAGCTGGCACAGCGGCAAACGCTTATAGGTAACATTAACGAAGAGATAGGCAGCATTGATAATACTATTGTTGCTTCATCGAAAGAGATACTGACGCTGCAGCAGAAGCTGAAGCTGTTGAAGATGCGCTACGCACAATCGCTGAGGTATGCCTACGAGAGCCGCAGCAGCTACGATATGCTTGCCTTCCTGTTCTCATCTGCCGACTTTAATGATGCTGTGCGCAGGATGAAATACCTAAAAAAATTCAGGGAGTACCGCAAGCAGCAGGTAGACCAGATACTGGAAACTCAAAACCAGATACAACATAAGATAGGCGACCTGAACAAAGAGAAGCAGGAGAAGGACCAGCTGTTGGTAAATCAGAAGCAGCAGACAGTGGCCCTGCAAAGCGATGTACAGCAGACCAACGGTGTGATACAGGGCCTGAAGGGCAAGGAAGGTGAGCTGATGAAGCAGATAGAGAAGAACAGGACCGTTGCCAACAGGATAAATAAGGCCATTGCTGTTTATGTAGAGAAGGAAATGGCGGCCGTAATGGAGAAGGCCAGGAAAGAGGCCGCTGCCAAAGCCGCTGCAGCTGCTAAGAATGAACCACCGAAAGAAACAACAAGGCCAGGCGGTGGCACCAACCCTACGTTGCCTTATGTAAAGCCGACACCAAAGCCACCAAAGGGAGAGGAGCCGGCGCTGATGATGACGCCTAATGACGTAGCCCTGGCATCGAACTTTGAAGGTAATAAAGGCAAGTTGTACTGGCCAGTATCGCAGGGATTTGTTGCCGATCACTTCGGTTCTCACCCTCACCCGCTGGCGCCACAGGTAATGATAGATCAGCCGGGTATAGATATCCGCACATCGGCCAATGCGCAGGTGCATGCCGTATTTGAAGGCACAGTAGGTAAAGTGTTCTCGACAGGCGGCAGCGACTGGGTAGTGATGATACAACACGGTAACTATTCAACCGTGTATAACGGACTGGCAACCGTGAGCGTAAGCCAGGGCCAGCACGTTACTGCCAAGCAGGCACTGGGCACAGTAGGCACCAACTTTGAAGGGGAGCCGACCATCAACTTCCAGATATGGAAGAGCTCGGCCCACGCACAGGTGAAACTGAACCCGGAGCAGTGGATAGGCAAGGCGCACTAAGCCTTAACGGGTTGTTATTTATGCCGTAGTTTTTTTACCAACAACACTTTTGTTCTATCTTGTGCCTGTGAACATGGGGGCGGATAGCGTGTTTTTGATCACTCCACTAAATACAACTCTATGAAACACCTGGCGATCATTCTGTTGCTTTTTGTTGGTATCCCATCTTATGCCGGGCGGAAACACCATGGCAGCGGACGGCACAGAGGGGGCAACTACCGCCATTATCACGGGCGTAAAACGGGGCATGGCCACCATAGGTACATGCTAAGCCGCAAGCAAACCAAACATACTATTGTTGTGCCACAAGATCCGGAATCGGTGAGTTTTGCTGCGCACAAAGGCAGCCTTAGCTGGCCGGCACTGCAAGCCAGCAGTTTTGTTTACGATGTAAAAGCCCCGCAAGGCAGATGCTGGAAACCGGTGCCGGGCGTGGATATACATTGCGCAGAGGGTGCAAAGGTGAACGCTGTATACGATGGTGAGATAAGCAGAATATTTAGCGTAGATGGCGATGGCGAGCAGGTGGTGATAGTGAAGCATGGCACCTATTTTACGGTATATAATTCGCTGTCGCAGGTATGTGTGAAGAAGGGAGACCACGTATGTGCCAACCAGCTGCTGGGTGTAGTGGGCAAAGATGATGATGGCAAACATGCACTCAACTTCCAGATATGGAAGAGCGAAGGAAAAGCACAAAAGATACTGAAGCCCGAAGAATGGCTGATGAAGTAATAGAGCGCAGATGGGAATGCGCAATAAATTTCGCGCAAAGGACGCAAAGAAGTTTCGCAAAGGGCCGCAAAGAGCAGTGAGTAGGCAGAGCGCGCAAAGGGTCTGAACGCACAATTTATAATGAGAGCAGTAAAATAACAACGACCGGTTCAAATGAACCGGTCGTTGTTATTTTAAAAATAGCTTTATTTAACACCCATATCTTGCAACACAGGCTTTACAAAGTCGGCCAGTTCTTTTATGTAGCCGGGCGACAGATCGAACCTGATACCTGCTGTGGCGTACAGTTCCTTTAATGTTTTAGTATAACCCAGGCTCAGCGCACTCATGTAGTTATCGAGCGCCTGCTCTTTGTTCTGCCTGTATTGGCGCCACATGGCTATAGCGCCCAGCTGTGCTATGCCATATTCTATATAGTAGAAAGGTACTTCGAACAGATGCAGTTGTTTCTGCCAGGAGTATTCGCGGAAGTCTTCGAAGCCCGTCCAGTCAACAACACCGGTAGTGAACTCATTCAATATCTCCAGCCATGCTTGTTTGCGCTGTTCATTGGTGTGGCCTATGTTAGTATATATCCAATGCTGGAATTTATCAATAGTAGCTATCCAGGGTAGTACGCTGATAACGCGTTCCATTTCCTCCAGCCTTGCCCTGTCCAGTTCTTTGTTGTCGGCAAAGAAGGTATCCCAATGTTCCATAGAGAACAGTTCCATGCTCATGCTGGCCAGCTCTGCTATTTCCATAGGATATTCTTTGAATGCAGACAGCGGCTGGTGATGCGATAAGAAAGAATGTACCGCGTGACCACCTTCGTGCATCATGGTGATGACATCGCCCATGGTGCCGGCGGCATTCATGAATATGAACGGTACACCTGTTTCTGCCAGTGGGCAGTTATAGCCACCCGGTGCTTTGCCCTTGCGGCTCTCCAGGTCCATACGGTGCATTTGCTGCATGGTCTGCAAGCAGCCGCTAAAGTAAGGGCGCAGTTTATTGAATACCTCTACAGCCTTGTCGCTCAACTCTTTACCGCTATGGAAAGGCTGCAGTGGCTGTGTGCCTTCCGGCTCGGCGTCGGCATCCCACGGGCGCATTACATCCAGGCCCAGGCGCTGCTTGCGATAGTTGACCAGCATGGCCTGCAGCGGCAGTATATGCTCCTTCACGGCCTGGTGGAAAGCAAAGCAATCTTCTACAGTATAATCGAAGCGACCCAACTCTCGGAATTTATAATCGCGGTAGCTGTAGAAGCCGGCGTTCTTAGCTATTTGCTGGCGCAGGTCTATCAGCTTATTGAACAGGTCGTTTAGTTTATCTTTATCCTGCAGGCGGCGGTTGGCCATCTTCACAAACACCTCTTCGCGTATGCGGCGATCGGGGTTCTGTAAAAATTTGGCTGCCTGCTGCATCGTGTATTCCTTACCATCCATCTCTATGCTCATAGCGCCGGAGATAACACCAAACTGCTGGGCCAGCAGGTTCATATCGGCCTGTAGCTGCACGTTCTCGTCGCGGTACAGCTTGATAGCATTTTCCACACTGCGCAGATAAGGGAAGTAAACAGATGTATCGAGGTCTTTGGCAAATGGCGATGCCAGCAATTTCTTGTTCAGCTCAAAGCCATAAGGCTTCATCTTAGGCTCTATTTCCATACAGAAGAAAGTGAAAGCCTCTTCGCACGTTTTATCTGTGGTATCGCAGGTCATTTTTATCTGGCGCCAGCAAGCGTCTTCGCTTATCACTGCTTCCAGTTCGCTCACATCGCGCAGCCATTGTTCCAGTTGATCTTTGGAGTCTATATTTCTTGCGACCAGCTCATCGAACTTAGGTTGCAAAGAAGCCCAATCGGTTACGGTAAAATCTTCGGGTAAATAAGAACGTTTGATCTTTTCTATCGGGGTGAATTGTTGTGTCATGTTTTTGTTGTTTCAGCGTTGCAAATTTCTGTAAAAATGGTACCATGAAAAGTTAAGAATACCAGGGGTGAAAAGTAAGCAAATTGATCGTTTAAGCCGGGTAAATGTAGTTCTTGTTAGTAAAAAATACAATGTATAATAAGCTGTACGGTGTTGATGGTTATATTAAATATGGAAAAATAATCTGTGATAATATTTTTAAGTAATTACAATTCAATGTTTTATGGAAAACGATTTTATTTTTATTTAATACATAGAAAAAAATAACAGTTAAAATGCGTAAGGTCATTTTTTTTGTCCGTTTGCAATTACTACTTTTGTCTCAGTTGTGAATTTAATGGGTTAGTAAGTAAGAGCTGCCGGATTCTTCCGGCGGCTCTCATTTTTTAATACACTTTACGACCGCATTCTTTTTTACAAGAATTTTCTTTGCGGTCTTTGCCACCTTACAAACTTTGCGGCCCTTTGCGAAACTTCTTTGCGCGCTTTGCGTGAACGCCTGCATGATGATGTTAACTTCGCAGCATGGCAAAAACCAAAACAGCATTCTTCTGTCAGCAGTGCGGATATGAAACACCTAAGTGGACGGGTAAGTGCCCCAGCTGTAGTGCATGGAATTCTTTTGTGGAAGAAGTAGTGCAGCGCGAGGACAAAAGCAAGGCTGCAGTAAGCTGGGATGATGATAAGAAAGAGAACAACAAAGCACACAAGCTGGAAGATATAGTGCATGTGGAATTGCCGCGCATGATATCGCCCGACCCTGAACTGAACCGTGTGCTGGGCGGTGGCCTGGTGCCGGGATCGGTGATACTGGTAGCAGGCGAACCGGGCATCGGTAAGAGCACCTTGTTTTTGCAGGTAGGTATACACTGGAACAACATACGCACATTATATGTATCGGGCGAGGAAAGCGCACAGCAAATAAAGCTGCGCGCCGAACGTATAGGCAAGCCTAACAGTGAATTGTATTTGCTGACCGCAACAGACACGGCTACCATCTTTAGCGAAGTGAAGAAGATAAAGCCGCAGATGCTCATCATAGACTCGATACAAACATTGGAGTCGGCATATGTGGAGTCTGCGGCGGGTAGTGTATCGCAGGTGCGGGAGTGTGCTGCCGAGCTGCAACGTTTTGCCAAGCAGAGTAACATACCGGTATTCATCATAGGCCACATTACGAAGGAGGGATCTATAGCCGGGCCCAAAGTGCTGGAGCATATAGTAGATACTGTTTTGCAGTTTGAAGGTGACAGGCATTATGCTTATCGCATACTGCGCACATTAAAGAATCGTTTCGGGCCTACATCGGAACTGGGCATTTACGAAATGATATCGGCAGGCATGCGCCCGGTCACTAATCCATCGGAGATATTATTGTCTCAGCATGAAGAGCCACTGAGCGGCATCGCCATCGCATCGACCATGGAAGGGCTGCGACCTATGATGATAGAAGTACAGGCATTGGTGACGCAGGCGGTGTATGGCAATCCGCAACGTACAGTGAGCGGGTTGGATCAGCGCAGGCTGCAATTGCTGCTGGCGGTATTGGAGAAGCGCGGCGGGTTTCACTTTGGTGCCAAGGATGTGTTTGTAAATATTGCAGGTGGACTAAAAATAGAAGACCCATCGATAGAGCTGGCACTGGTATGTGCGCTGCTGTCGTCGTACGAGGACAAGGCGCTGCCTAATAACATATGCCTGGTAGGCGAGATAGGCCTGAGCGGGGAGATACGCGCCATTAACCGTATAGACCAGCGCATAGCTGAGGCCGATAAGCTGGGCATGGATGTGATCTTTATACCCAAGGCCAATGCCAAGGGGCTGGACACCAAGAGCTATGGCATACAGATAAAGACGGTGAACAAGGTGGAGGACGTGTATAAGATGTTGTTTTAGGAGATTATAAACATTTGACTAAGATTTTAAAAGTAATACATTGATCATTTATCTGTCTTTTATACCAGACTTCAATACATTAGACATGTCAAATGACGGAAGGAAATGTTGAAGAGATGAAGTGACAATTTCATTAAACCAACTTCCCGCAAAAGGAGAAATGTGTATGGTATCAATAAGATTCTCTAAGTCGACAGAATAGGCGCAGCCTATATCGTATAAGGGTGCTTTTGGAAAGATGTCAATAGATTTAGTCTCACTAGTAAATTGATCATAAACCAGTACTCGAAGTTCGTTTTCGTAGGCATATGGTTCAGTTTTACAAGCTGCTAGTGACTTGTAGTCTGTGTCACGCCAAGGAAGCACACCGTAAGTTACTTTTGCAAAAGTAAAATCTACTTTGTTATGTGCTAAAGCTGATTTTAGTTTATTCGTCGTCGTTTTAATTGCGATTCCCTCTTGACTTCCCCTGAGATATATTTTCCACATTGCGTAGCTCTCTTTTGATCCTAACATCCAAGAGTTAGACAATGTACCAGTATTAAATTCTTTTAAGCGTGCAATGAACTTTTCGGTAGCCTCTGTATCTTTAAAGGGCCCGCTAGAAAAATAATGTAAGAGGTAAGTCTTCAATTCATCGGGTAAAGCCCCTTCATACTCATCCGAATATTTATCAATGCGCCTAAAGAATAGTGTTCTAGAGTAAAGTAGGAAATAAAAAGAGGCAAAATCCATATATCGCCAAATTGGCATGTTAACATGCACTTCTCGACATTCGGCTAGGTTCATTTCCATGATGTAATTTATGTTAGAAACGATAATCTGGCAACTTTGCTATACCCAACAAGTAAGCTGTCTACCGAGACAATGGCAATTTAATAACGCTTCATTTCATCTTTGTAATTTGTATCTTAGATTCTATAGCAATGAAACTAACCACACTCTTCATACCCCTACTATTCTTCTGCTTCACCGGCTGTGCGCAGAAGGACCAGCATAACTTTCACATGCCGGGTAAGATACCTATAGAAGGTAAGCGCTGGTACCAGTTGACCAATGCGGCAACGGATATGTCGGAGTTGTTCGATAATAATCAGTTCCAGAAGATCAACACAGGATATAATAAACTGGTGCCGCATTACGATGCCTGGTATCCCCTGCAGGATGGGGAAGAAATGACCATAGACAGCATTATGATGTATTGCTGGAGGGGCATAGATGCAGAACACCCGGTAACTATATATGCTGTTATGGCCGACTGGAAACGGGTGCCGATAGCAGTGTTCAGGGGCCAGCGTGCTGCAACATGGGAAGGGCCTGACCCGGAAAAGCCGGGCGTATATGCGTTGGCTAAACCGGTAAGCGGCGTGCGATACCTCATCATCAATTCGTGGGGCGAGTTTCCGGGAGAGATAGAGTTTTATGGCAAACATACACCGGCTGCAGAGCAGGTTTACCCGTCGTTACCTCCTGTTTATCTCAGTAATTACCTGGGCATAAATGCCTACGAATGGAATTTTGAGGACGAGCACAAAGCGGCGGTATTAGACCCTGCAAGGCTGGCTGCCATACCAAGCTTTACCGCTGTGCGCCACTACCTGGACTGGGGCAAGCTGGAAGCCACAGAAGGTAATTACACCTTTAATCCTGCACACGATGGCAGCTGGGATTATGATGCCATGTATCAGTGGTGTAAAGACAACAAAACAGATGTGTTGGTTTGCCTGAAGACCATACCCAAATGGATGGAAGAAACGTATCCTGCCGACAAGCGCAATTATGAGAATATCCCGGCGCGTTATGGTAAAGATCTTACCGACCCGGCATCTTATACAGAACAGGCCAGGGTGGCATTCCAGTTTGCAGCCCGGTATGGCAGGAATAAAAGCATAAACGCGGCCCTGCTAAAGGTAGACGGTAAGCCACGCTGGAATGGCGACAAGGTGAACGCCATAAAGACCGGCCTTGGCCTGGTGCATTATATAGAGTGCGATAACGAGCGTGATAAATGGTGGAAGGGCCGTACCGCCTACCAGACGGGCCGCGAATATGCTGCTAATCTATCTGCCTTTTACGATGGGCATAAGGGCAAACTGGGGCCGGGTGTGGGTGTAAAGAATGCTGACCCTGCCATGAAGGTAGTAATGGGAGGCCTCGCCGATCCATCGACCGGCTATATAATGGGCATGGTAGATTGGTGCAAAGAGCACCGTGGTTATAGAAAGGATGGTTCGGTAGATGTGCCGTGGGATGTGATCAACTATCACTATTATGCAAATGATGGAACGGCTACTAAGGAGGCAACCACAGGGATAGCCCCCGAAATGAGCAGTGCGGGTACCATAGCCAAAGATTTTGTACAGTTTTCGGCCCGCTACTGTGGCGGTATGCCGGTATGGGTAACAGAGGCCGGGTACGATGTGAACCAGCAAAGCATACAGCGCGCCGTGCCCATAAAGGACAAAAGTGTGCTGCAAACACAGGCCGACTGGATATTACGGACATCGTTGCTATATGCCCGTAACGGCATAGACAGGGTATTCTATTACCAGCTGTACGACGATAATGCGGCCAGCACAACCAAGTATGGCACATCGGGGTTGGTAAATGATGATAGAAGTGCCCGGCCGGCAGCGGCCTACGTGGCGCAGGTAAATAAGCAGTTTGGTGGAGCCAGCTTTATTTCCACACTCAGCAACGCCCCTTGTGTGGACGAATACTCTTTTGATGGCAAGAAGATGTATGCTATTTGGGTGCCCGATGCCCTGGGGCGTACAGCGCAATATAGCCTGGATGTGGCAGATGCTACCAAGGCTACACTATATCAGTTGGTGCCTGGAGGCAAGGAGATGAAGGCTACCCCGATAAAGCCGGCCAATGGTAAGCTACAGATAACGGCAAGCGAAACACCACAATTCGTGGTGGTACAATAAATTTACCTTGTAAATCGAAAACAAAACTTTCGATTTGCAAGGTGAAATGATAGAAAATCAATAAAAATCGTATATTTGCCTTGTAAATCGAAACCACAGCTTTTGATTTACAAGGCAAAATGGTAAAACGGGCAATAGAAAGAGAGGTATATATGCTACTGAAGGAATTCCCGGCAGTAGCATTGTTGGGTCCGCGGCAGGAGGGGAAGACCACCCTG
>CANGNA010000012.1 GCA_947455215.1 Chitinophagaceae bacterium | reverse complement strand
ATGCCCGCTTTCTTTTTTTAGTGATTGAGCGTTAGCCCCATCAGCAGCCAACCCATAACAATAAGCGGCGATGGAATCTTGCTGAAATATAACAGGCAGAAGGTAATGATCACCACCACCACATTGCTCCATTCAAACTGTATGCTCTGAAACAATACGATGCCTGATGCCCAGATGATACCCACAATAGCGGCATTGATACCTTCCAACGCACGGAATATGATGACGTGGTGCTTCAGGTTCTCATAAATAGGAAAGAAGAAGAACAATAACAACGTACTGGGTATGAACACCGCTGTAGTAGCTACAATGCACCCCAGCGTTTGCCACATAGGCCCATCGCCATGCATAGCCACGCCGCCCACATAAGAGCAAATGGAGAAAACAGGCCCCGGCACCGCCTGCACCATACCATAGCCTGTAAGCAGCTGCTGCGCAGTAACACTGGCAGCCACATGATGCGCATGCGTACTCACAAACTGGTAATACATCATAGGCAGCAATGCCTGCCCGCCACCAAATACTATGGCCCCAAACCGGTAAAAATTCTCGAACAGGTTATAGATGCGCCCATGGCTCCACCCTTGCTGCCGCGATAACTCGCTGACAACACCCGCACCTATGAACAGCAAAGCAAACAACCATAGGTTCACCCAATTGATACGCTTGGGCTTTTGCTGGCTGCCCGGGATACGCTTGTTACTGAAATTACTGATGGTGCCCGATAGTATCAGCAGGCAGGGGAATACCCACGGCGACCGGAATAGCACGGTAGCAACAATACCACCTATCATGATACCCGTAGTGGCTATGTGTTTGATGGATGAGGTCATCATACGGGCCGCAGCATAACACACAAACCCTACCGACATAGGCTGTATGTAGGCAAACAAGGTAGTAGGCAAGTTCCGGGCACTATGCAGCGCATCGGGGCCAAAGTAAAATATAAGAAAAGAAAATAATCCCATTATAAACGCCGCAGGAAACACCCACAGCAGCAGTGTGATGCAAGCCAGGGGAATACCTCCACGTTTCATAGCTATCAGCGCTACTGTTTGTGTAGACGATGGACCCGGCAGCATCTGGCAAAAGGCATTATATTCCAGTAATTCCTGTTCGGTAACATCTTTACGCTTCTGCACAAACGTCTTCATCATCATACCCATATGCCCCTGCGGACCGCCAAATGCGGTAAAGGAATATATGAATACAGACTTGAGGAACGGCACGTGGCGCAGCAGCATGCAGGGACGAATTTAGCAATGAAGGTAGGCACAAAAAACGTATGCCACACCAACCGGCATCCGCACTTAAGGTACAAACCTTAATTTAACAACGTTTTCCGCATCAATTTCAGCCGCTCCACACCCTGTAAAACACCGCAGGTGCCAATTTTGAGCATTTACTTTTATGTTTTGTTTTTAATTGTTATCTTGCGGCACGAAAAATCATACTAGTATGAACCATCTGATGCTTAGCGCATTTTACGACAATATCAACAAGAATGTAGGACCAACCCTTATGTGGGTGTTCTCAATACTGCTCACCATAGAACTGATCTATGTAATGGTGAAGTATCTTGGCGCGGGCGATAAAAAATAATCCCCTTGTCTCATAATTCCGTTCATATTGCCCATATAAGGCAGGATTACACCCTTGCTGCACTGGACGAAAGCGTAACAGGTAACGACCCTGTGGCCTTCTTCCTGAAGTGGTTTGGCGAAGCGCAGGAAGCCCAGATATCTGAGGTGAATGCGATGACCCTGGCCACAGTAGATAGCGACAATAAGCCACACGCAAGAACAGTACTGCTGAAAGGCCTAGAGAACGGTGGATTTACCTTTTTTACCAACTACAACAGCGCCAAAGGCCGGCAGATAGCCACGCACGATAGTGCAGCACTGCTGTTCTTCTGGAAAGAACTGGAGCGCCAGGTGCGCATAGAAGGCACTATCCGCAAGATAAGCGATGAGGCCAGCGACACCTACTTCCATTCCCGCCCCGAAGGCAGCCGCCTGGGTGCATGGGCATCGCCGCAAAGCCAGCCTATAGCCGGCAGACAGGTTTTAGAAGACAACTACACCAATTACCAGCAACAGTTCAGCGATGGCAATATACCACGTCCACCACATTGGGGTGGCTACGTTGTTGTGCCGCAGTGTATAGAGTTCTGGCAGGGCCGCAGCAGCCGTATGCACGATCGTATCATGTTTACCCTCGAAGGCGACAGCTGGGTAAAAAGCAGACTGGCACCGTAACCCGTCTTTATAAAATCTTTATACTTTCCGTACTACATTTTATAATGCCTTTGCAAGGCACCGTCTACCTTTGTATCCGCAAAGCACGCAAAGACAATGAACGGTATACTCCATAAAAAAACAACTATACAAATGCAGTTACTGTATAGTATACTTTCTGTGGGTATCGTATCCGTGGCCTGCCATTTTTTATCAGAATATATGGGTTACCGCGTGGTAGCGTTTGTGCTGTTGATAACAGTGTCGCTTATTGCCATGTTCTTCGATATACTGCCGGTACTGCTCACCGCCATTCTTACCGCCCTTACCTGGGATTATTTCTTTATCCCGCCTCATTTCACACTACAGGTAGCTTCTGCAGAAGATGGCATACTGCTGTCTATGTATTTTGTTATTGCCATGGTGAATGCCGTGCTTACCTTTAAGATACGCCAGGCAGAAAAAGAGGTACGCCGCAAAGAGAAACGTGCAGGCGCTGTAAAGCTGTACAATACCCTACTCAATTCGCTCTCTCACGAGCTGCGTACACCCATAGCCACCATAATAGGCGCTGCCGACAATCTGCAGGCCAACAATGCCCGCCTTACCCCGCAACACAGGCACGAGCTCATTAACGAGATATCGCAGGCAGGGCTGCGCCTGAATCAACAGGTGGAGAATCTACTCAATATGTCGCGCCTCGAATCAGGTTTTGTACAACCAAAGAAAGACTGGTGCGATATCAACGAGATAGTATACGATGCAGTGCGACACATAGAAACAAACGGTGTATCGCAGCATATACATATCAACATCAACCCCGACATTCCACTGTTCCGGCTGGATGATGGCATGCTGGAACAGATCATCTTTAACCTGCTCAACAATGCCGTAAAATATACCCCGGCAGATACAAGAATAGACATTGCCGCTATGTGCTATACAGATGTTTTGCAGCTTACGATAGAAGACAATGGCCCCGGCTTTCCCGAACAGGCGATCAGCAGGGTATTTGATAAGTTCTACCGTTTGGCAGAAAGCACGCCCGGCGGCACCGGCCTGGGCCTTTCTATAGTGAAGGGCTTCACAGAAGCCATGGGGGGCCGGATAGCCCTTGAGAACCGTAAGGAAGGTGGTGCAAAATTCACTATTAATATCCCGGCTGAAACATCGTACTTAAAAAACCTGAAAAATGAATAAGCCCGCTATACTGGTCATAGACGATGAAGCACAGATAAGGAAACTGCTGGAGATAACCTTGCAGAGCAACGACTATACAGTATCGCTGGCCGAAACTGCACGCCAGGGTATTGCCTTAACCGCCGCTCACCCACCCGATCTTATTATACTGGATATAGGCCTGCCCGATGATACAGGGCATAATGTACTGAAGGAACTGCGCAGCTGGTATACGCATCCTATCCTCATCCTGTCTGCAAATAGCGGAGAGGAAGATATCATTGCAGCGCTGGATAACGGTGCTAACGATTACCTGGTGAAACCATTCCGCACAGGCGAACTATTGGCGCGCCTCCGCTCCGCCCTGCGCAGTACTACCCATGAACTTAGCACACCAGTGTTAGATATAAACGGCCTGCAGATAGACCTTGCTGCAAGAACAGTAAAGAAAGGTGGTATACCGGTAAAACTAACGGCAACAGAATACACGCTGCTGGCACTCTTCGCAAGAAACGAAGGCAAAGTGCTCACCCATCAATACCTGCTGCGCGAAGTATGGGGGCCGGGCTACATCAGCCAGAGCCAATACCTGCGCGTATTTATTGCACAACTACGTAAAAAAATAGAAGACGACCCCAACCGGCCGACATACATACTTACCGAATCGGGCATTGGTTACCGGTTGGTAAGTCCGGAATAATACAGACCACACATAACAATTTTTATATGAACTCGAATAGCAAAAATTTGAGCAGGGTGAGTATTGCCTCACTGCTGGTAGCCCTTGGCATTATTTATGGCGATATAGGAACCAGTCCTCTTTACGCGCTGCGCGCTGTTATTGGCGACAGGCCTGCAAGTGAACTGCTGGTGTTTGGCGGGGTATCCTGCATCTTCTGGACACTTGTGTTCCAGACCACAGTAAAGTACATATGGCTTACCCTGCGCGCCGATAACCAGGGCGAAGGCGGCGTATTCTCTCTGTATGCACTTGTGCGCCGTTACGGCAAATACCTGGTGATACCCACCATACTGGGCGCCACAACATTGCTTGCCGACGGCATTATCACTCCGCCTATATCGGTTGCATCAGCCATAGAAGGTCTTAACTCTGTAAAAGGCTTAGAACATATTATAGAACCCGGCAACAATCTTACTGTAGGCATCGTTGTGGTCATTCTATCCGCGCTGTTCTTCTTCCAGCGCTTTGGCACCCAATTAATAGGTAAAGCCTTTGGCCCGGTAATGGCCATATGGTTTGCCATGCTGCTGATATTCGGCATCAACAGCATTGCAAAATACCCTGCTATCATTGCAGCGTTGAATCCTATACATGGCTACAGGCTGCTCATGCATTATCCTAAAGGCTTCTGGCTGCTGGGGTCAGTGTTCCTATGTACCACAGGTGCAGAAGCGCTCTACTCCGACCTTGGGCATTGTGGCATCAAAAACATCAGGCTCACGTGGATGTACGTGAAGACCGCACTTGTGGCCAACTACCTGGGCCAGGCTGCATGGATCATGCAGCACACCGGCAACATGAAAGATGCCAATCCCTTCTTCGATATGCTGCCTCATGGGTTCCTGCTACCCGGCATCATCATCGCTACAATGGCTACTATCATAGCATCGCAGGCACTTATCAGCGGCTCCTTTACACTCATCAGCGAGGCTATGAACCTCAACTTCTGGCCGCGCGTTACCCTGCGCCAGCCTACCGATGTAAAAGGCCAGATATACATACCCAGCGTCAACAGCATATTGTGGGTGGGCTGCGTACTCATGATCCTGTACTTCCGCACCTCATCGCACATGGAAGCCGCCTACGGCTTCTCTATAACCGTAGCCATGATGATGACCACCTACCTGCTCACCTACTACCTGCTATACACACGCAAATGGCATCCTGCGCTGGTGGCCATCATTGTCACTGTCTTCGCCACTATCGAAATATCTTTCTTCATAGCCAACGCTGCCAAGATCAAAGAACGCTGGATGTTCCTGTTCTTCGAATTGTTCATATTCATGACCATGTACGTATGGTACTATGCAAGAAAGGTGAACAACAAACTGGTGAAATTTACCGACCTGGGCAAGTACACGCCACTGCTTACCGAAATGAGTAATGATGATGCACTACCTAAGTTCTCAACACACCTCATATATCTTACCAAGGCCAACAGCCGCAGCCAGGTAGAGGATAAGATCATTCGCTCTATTTTCTCAAAAAAACCTAAACGTGCCGATGTGTACTGGTTCTTACATATACACCGCACAGAAGAGCCATATACCATGACCTACGACGTATCGGAACTGGTTGATGATAAGGTCATAAAGATCAACATCAACCTGGGCTTCCGCATACAGCCTAAGACCGAGATGTACTTTAAGAAGATAGTAAAGGAACTCGTGGCTAATAAAGAACTGAACCTGCACATACGGCCCGATGGCTCTACCAAATACAATCCTGAACCTGATTTTAAATTTGTGGTAATAGAGAAATTTCTGTCTGTAGAAAACGAGTTCACGCTAAAAGAAGGCATGCTGCTGAATGCTTATTTTATGCTCAAAAACCTTGGCCTGAGCGACGAAAAGGCCTTTGGACTGGACAAGAGCGATGTATTGATAGAGTACACACCGCTGGTGTATCAGCAGGTACAAAACATAGAACTGACACGGGTCATTGACAATAAGCAGAATTTGTAACATATTTATACCATCAAAACCACTTAAAATGACGCAACGCTACTTTAGAAAAAGAACTGCCATCCTGGCCGCCATCGCACTATCGGCTACTACACAATGCGCACGCGCGCAGGATAGCGACGATTCGCTGGACGAGAAACCTGCCACAACGGCGCCAAAACCTGCAGAGCCTTTTGCCTGGGGCGATTTCACCTGGGTGCAGGGCACCAACAGGCAGCACGGCTCCCTGCTCGACTCCAAGTACTTTACTGGTGGTGTCACCATCGATTGTAATTACAACTACAACTTTAATCACCCGATCGATCATACCACATCTGGCTCTACAGCTACCTTCCGCTCCGATGAGTTCAACATCTCCTACATCGAGGCAGGCGGCGAACTCCACGACCCTAAAACCGGTGCCCATGCCAAGCTGATGCTGCAATTTGGCAGCAGGGCCACAGGTATACCGCGCAACGACAATACACCTTTACGCGGCCAGTACGACCTGTACAATGCATTACGTTATGTAACCGAAGGCTACGCCGGTATGCACTGGAACAAGATGCACGGTATCAACCTCGACTTCGGGATGTTCAAATCTTATGTAGGTCTGCTGTCTTACAACAATTTCGAAAACTGGAACTACCAGCCATCTTACACGTCCGATAATACGCCATGGTTCTTCACCGGCGCCCGCGTACAAATGTTCCCTACCGACCGCCTGAAGATAGAACTGTGGGCTATCAACGGCTGGCAGAGCTATGGTATGTTCAACGAGCTGCCCGGCTTTGGCTACCAGGTACTGTGGCGCCCCAAAGAGAGTGTATCGCTCACGCATAGCTCTTACGTAGGCTGGGACACGCCCAACAGTTCCGACCGCCTGCGCTTCCACACAGACAACAGTGCCATATTCCGCTACCTGAAAAGGCCACAGGGCAATTTCATCACCAAAGCTGCAGTATCGGTAACTGGCGACCTCGGCTTTGAAAACGGCGCTGGTGTAGTACCGTTCAACGGCACAGCAACCAAGCCTGCACAAAACTTTTTGAGCGGCATGGTGTACAATCGTTTCTGGTTCGGGAAGAAACAAGAACTCGCATTCACCTGCGGCGGTGGCTACATCAGCAACCCTGGTCGCTACCTGGCCCTGTTGCCAGCAGGCAATGCTGTACTTACGCAAAACCCCGGTGACAAATTTGAAGGCTGGGATGCTTCTGCCAACGTGCAATACATGCCCAACGAATACATCACCTTCGGACTGGAATTTGTTACGCGCCACACCAACGTGCCTTACTTCTCAGGCCACGGCGGCGTAACATCGCCCAACGGCTGGAACGCCCCGATAGGCAACCCAACTGGCTATGTTGCCGACCTGGTGAAAGATGAGAACAGGATCATTCTTTCAGGCATATTCAGGTTCTAATATAAAGCAACAGAGCAGCGGCAATGCCGCTGCTCTGTTGCTTATTCTTTGCATCAAGGTTACGAACCCGTCACCTGGCAATTCTCTATAAAGCTATCCGTCAGTACACCACTCTCTCCTGATACTATTATTTTATAATCGCCGTTGCATATCCTGTTATTGGCAAGTATATCTGCCGATGAGCGCTTCAGCCAGGCAATAAAATCCTGCGCCTCTTCATACGAGTCAAACTCCAGCGCACCGTTGTATAAAGCTCCACCAAGATTAAGATGCTTTACACCATCAGATATGGTCCAGTGGCGTGGTTTCATCTGGCTATCCTTCACTAGTTCAATATTACCTGCCTGCGTCTTGCCCTTTACCATTTCTATCACATCATCACTTTCCGATAAAGTGTTATCGCCTTTGGCCACATGGCGCACAACACCCTCGTACTCTACAGCAAACGTACCTGTAGTGCTTGTACCCGGTGCCTGCTGCTGGTGATGGTGTGCCACAATATTGTTAGGCTTTACCGCGCTGCCATCTCTGCCCCAAAGGCCGGTGAAGGTGAAGACCATATCGCTGTTCATACGGCCTGAGTATACAAGCGTCACATCCGCAGTTATGTTACCTGTCATTGCATTACCATCTATATTGTCTACAGTTATTACCAGCCCGCCATCAGGGGTAACAACCGATGACATAGCTACCGGCCGCATAACAGTACCATCCTCGCTCTTTACAGGCTTGTTGTAATTATTCACCAGCTTGCTGCAGGCTGCCATCTTAATATTGCTACCAGCCGGTGGCATCACAGTTATGGTCAGCTTCTGCACCTCGTCAGCAGGGGTCACATGCATATCATCAACAGCCAGTACTATCCGCCGTTTTATCTTGCGCCCCACACCCGATGCCATTGGCTGGTTCCTGGTGGCAGGAACAATATCCATGGCCAGTTTGTTATAAATATCCTCCGTCGACTCTTCATTATCCGCTATCGATTCTATCAACTGCTTCTGACCTTCGCCCGATAACGAGAACACGTTCTTGGCAGGTGTACCGTTGTTATGCCCGCTATTCTTCTCCGGCACCGGGTATGCATAGCCACTCACCCCCACGTAGTACTTAATACTGTCCTTTACCGCAGGGTAGTTCCTTACAGATATGCTCTTATATCGCTTAGGCAGTTTCTGTATCTGCATGCAAGATGCCAGCAACAAAGCAGCTGCCAAAGGCATTACCGCACTAAAAAGAATTCGTTTCATCGCTCGTTATTTATCAACTATACTGTAAGTAAATTTAGCTAAAAGCCCTGCTTTTTACTTTTAATTTTTCACTTTTTAGTTTTTCGCTGCTATCCCCACTTTGGTCCATGTCTTAGTGGTCTTGTATAGTGGCTCCATAAGCGTCAGGTTGGGATCATACGCATTGCTGCCACCACCGGCGCCACCGCCACCAAACTGAACACCCATGCCCATGCCGCCTACACTAAACCCCGGCCGTATGCCGCTACCACTCCGCTGCCTGGTACTCCGGGCCACCGGCTGACCCGCCGGCCGTTTAGATCCCGTGGTTTCTATGCATACACTCATCTGTCGGTGCATGTCTGCCTTGTCTACTTTATTTTTAAAGTAAAACGCCCTGAAGGGTATCTTAGCTTCCCATATCAGTTCATTGTCCTCATCTATATTGATGCGCACTTCTATACCACACGAATTCTGAGCTGTAACCGGGAATTGCAGGTTGCATCCCTTGAATCCTTGCAAAGAATATTCATCAGCCTGGGCTATCGCCTGCTTTATATTCATACGCAGGTCCAACAGTCGCTTCTGCATAGCCTCGGCCGGACCTGCATCCTGCTCGGCATGCACACGGGTATAGGCGCCGTCTTTCATTTCTTTGCCCTTGTATGTGGCCGGTATCGGGTAATTGATGGCGGTGCTTTGAATCTCTCCACCACTCTTATCTATCCACACGGTCAGGCCATTCTCCAGTATCTTCATCTGGGTAGCGGCATCACCTGTTTCTACTGTTATGTAAAGGTTCTCGCTATCGTTGGCTACGGCATAGCCCAGCATGGCCTTCTCGTCGTAGTTACCCAGTGGCTTATGCCATTCATGGTTAATGCCATCAACTACTACCGGCGTTTCCACCAATACACCCGCCTGCTTCTTGCTCTTCTTATGCCCAACTACGCCGCAAGCGCTCATTCCGGCAGCCACACTTATTGTAAAAACGATGAAATTCCTGCGCAACATACGGTTCATTTGCTATAGCCTAAGGGTATAAAAATAGCAAAGCCGGACATTACTCCGGCTTTTACTATCCCTATTCAGAAGAGTTTAACTTTTAGGCTCCTCATCTTTCTTCTTTTCACTCATCATTTCCATCAGCTTCAGGCCCATCAGTCCGTTCATGGTACCATCTGTACCATTACCGCCACCGCTTATGATGATGTCTGGTATCACCTTTATCTGCTTGGCACCTATCTCTTCGGTTATCTTGTAACGGGTAAAGTTGTCGCCACCCATTGCGCTTACCTGCAGTTCATATGCCTCGGCAGTGCTCTTACCTATGGCCAATATCTTCTCGGCCTCGGCATTACCTGTTTTAGATATTCTTTCAGCTTCAGCGCTGGCGTTCAGCCTGGTCGACTCGGCCTGTGCACCCGCTCTCAGCTTGGTAGCTTCTGCCTCAGCTTCTGCACGCATTTTAGTGGCTGTAGCTTCTGCATTTACCTGCAGTTTCAGACTGGCGGCATCACCTTCTGCTTTCTTTACTACAGAGTCGGCAGTGCGTTGGGCTATCTCCACATTCTGTTGTGCCTTTACTATCTCGCGCTGCATATCGGCAATGGCTGTTTCCTTTTCCATACCCTGCCTTGTCTCCTGCGCCATGCGCTGTGTCTGGTAGGTCTTCTCTTCTTCCTGTGCTATCTTCCGATTAGTAAGCGTACGCATCAGTGCTTCAGGAGGAACGATGTCACCAATCAGGGTATCCACGGCATTCACGTTATACTCTTCCAGCACCGTGCGGATGTGCGCCCTTGCCGATTCCTGCCTTTCCTTACGGGTAGTAAGGAACGATATCACATCACTGTCCTGCGCCGAGTTACGGAAGTAGTTACCGATGGTAGGCTCCAGCACTTGCGATACCAGGTTGTTCATGCTACCAAATCGGGCTATCACCTTTGGTGCATCATTGGCAGGCACATGTATGATCTGTGCCACGTCCAGGTTGAAAGGGAAACCGTCTTTAGAACGCACGGTAATGGTCGACAGGTTCTTATCCAGCGCATGCGCTTCACTGCGGGCATTGGCCCAGTTTAGCACCAGGTTGGTAGTAGGCACTAATTCCACTTTCATGGCATACCTGTTGATCGGGTATTTACCGGGGCCTAATGGTTCGTTCCATACACCACGGTGTCCCTTATTCACTATGTTACCATGCTTAAAGGCAGCACCGGTCACATCTTCACCATCGTCGCCAATAAAGCTGATCACTACACCTACATGGCCAATAGGCACCTCCGTCATGTAGCTTTCTTCTATCTGCACGGCCCATTTGTTGATGTTGTAAGAACCGGCCAGTATCACCTGGGGCTGCAAACCACGGCTACCACCGTTGGCAAGGAAAGCATCAAAATCCTGGAAGTTGTTATGTCCGTCCACAATGGCACCGGCTATCTGGCCTTGCTTCAATGGTTCACCATCCAGGGCTGTTACCACGCCTACCATACCCTCGCCTACAACGGTCTGCGCCACCATAGTTATCTCGAACAGGTATTTGTTGATACGGTAAGAACCTGCGGTGATAAAGGCAGTTTGCCTACCCCTTTGGCCACCATTGTCCAGGAACTTCTCCGCATCCTGGAAGTTATCACAATCTACCCTTGTGCCTAATATACGGCCGGTTGGTGTCTCAGAACCGTCTTTAGCTAACACCAGCCCTATGTGGCCTTCAGGTATCACGGTAAATGGAATAAGGTCTATTGCGTACTGCCATGGCCACATCATCCAATACAGGCCCGGGGCAAGGGTCTTGGCCTGGAAACCGGCCTCGCCCTTAGTGGCAATGATACGACCATCGGGCAGGCGATTGGAACCCGACAACGTGAACTTTTTAGTAACAAGGCCAATACTGCTTTCCGGAATAATGACCATACCAAAGAAGACCCTTAAAATGATCTTGTATAACAATAATGCAACAATGCATAAAATGATCCAGCCGTAGCTGAGCATAAACGTACCGAACGTCATAGTTTGTGTGTTTTTATATGTGATTAATTAGAAAAAACAAGGTAATGTCCCGTGTTGTAAAGGGATTAAAAATTTGCAGGAAACAAGATAAAATAACTCGTCGTTCCTTATGCGCTCTTCTCGCATGGGGGGTGAACCATCTTCTTGTGGTTAACCATATTTTCTTTGATCTGGAATGGCAGGGCGCTGTTTACAGTGGCCTCGTCAGTAGCAGGAAGTGAAGAAAAGTAGAAGGGTTCCTGGTATGTAAAGAGTACAATAGCACTCATAGTTTAGCGTCATTTATTTGACGACGTAAAATTACAAAGGGTTTACAATTCTCATAGCAATACAGGTGGGATTAACAATACATTAGGCATTGTTCAAATCTATAAAGTTCATTAGCTACAGCTATAATGCCCGTCTATGGCTTATTTCAGGGCACAGCTTATTATATATGGTCGGGGCTGGCCAGTGCACTGTTGCTCAATTCCTTAATACCGGTCACTTCGCAGATAACAAGATCACCAATGAAACCCGGCATCACAAATGCCTGGTTGATATCCTCCAGTTCCACCTCCATGATCACCAGGCTGATGTGATGGAACTCATCTACTTCATACTTCAATCCGTCGTGTACATACACATGCCTTGTCTTATGTATACCCTTCTTTACAGGTCCGCAGGCATGAAAGGTTACAGCATCGATCTCGTATTCCTCTTCTTCGTTTATACCATTACCCAATGCGGTCTTCCTTGTCTTGTAATAGCGCTTGCCATCGCCACTCACTCGCTCCCTGTAGCGCCAGCCGTCTGCTGCATACTTCTGGAATATCCGGTACACCTCATCGGCCTGTATCGCAGGCACAGTGCGCATGATAAACCTCCGTTCTATTTCCAGTCCATTACCCATGTCACAAATATAAGGGCTTAATTAAGATCTCTATTTGCAAAACAAACAACTGCACGAATGTGCAGACTTTAGCTCTCCCTCTCCTTTGGAGAGGGTTGGGGTGAGGCTATTCCGCTGATAACACGCCTTAACGGCTGCTCCACCAACTTATACAATACCGCCGATAATACAATCAGCACTACCATCGACAACCAGAAAACACCCGCCTCGCCTGCCGACGGCAGGTAGCGTTTAAAAAACATATCCATGCCTCTATATACCGGTGCCTGCAGTATGTAAATACCATAGCTGATCTCTCCCATAAATACTAAAACCGGCAGGTTCAGTATAGGTGCTTTCACCTTGGCTATGGCTATGATCAGCAACATAAATACCGGCGCTATCAACCCTACATGATAGCTGATATTATCCGGCCGATAAGCAATAAGAGCGAACGTGATAACAGCCACAACAGGCGGCACATACCACGGCCACTGCGGCCGCTGCCGTATCTTGTTATAGATATAACCACCTATCATACCGGTCATGAACTGGCTCATATGCGTATATGGCCCAAAGAACAACGGATCCACAATAGCATCAGGCAGGCTATGCCTTTGTTCAAAGTAATGCATGTGCAGTACCTGTGCCGTTACAAACAGCACCACCCACAAGGCAGCAAATACCCTCAGGTGCCGCAGCATCAGCCACAGCAACCACGGAAACAAAAGGTAAAACAGCAGCTCTACCGATATGGACCATGCAGGCCCGTTAAGCGTAAGCGCATACCCTGGCATGTAAGATTGTATCAGCAATGCCGAATAGGCCACCTGCCGCTTCATGTTCAGCGGTACATCGCCCTGCCACAGCATCAGCGCTATCATGGCAGCCAGCGCCACATAGTACAGCGGCAGTATGCGCCCCGCTCTGCGTCTCAGGTAGTTAACATAGTCGATCTGCTTATCCCAATGCGCTACAAACAACACAAAGCCACTCAGCACAAAGAAATAGCTCACTGCCAGGTTGCCGCTCTGGAAAAGATTCTTCGTCTGGTTAAAAGGAAACAGTTGTTTGCCGTAGTGATGTATCACTACCATAATGGCCGCAACAGCCCTGGTAGAGGTAAGGGCATTGATCTGCCCCCCGGGCTTATCTTGTGATGGCAAAGTTTGCATATACCGCACTGCCAAGGTACAAAGTAATACCGTAAATTAGCTGTATGAACGTTGAGTCTGTAAGAGAGTATGCGCTGGCAAAAGCCGATGTGGAAGAAGGACTACCCTTCGGCCCGGAGACACTGGTGTTTAAAGTAGCAGGTAAGATATTCCTGCTCATGAGCCTGGATGCAGACCCGCTGCAGTTCAATGTGAAGTGCGATCCCGACAGGGCAATAGAACTACGCGACCAGTACTCCAGCGTACTCCCCGGCTATCATATGAACAAGAAACACTGGAACACTATACTTGTTGACGGCACCCTTACCACAAAACAATTGAAAGAAATGATAGACCACTCCTATACCCTGGTAGCCCCTAAGCCCAAGAAGAAATAACTATTTGCCTATTGCTGCCCTCACCGACCGCACTACTAACAGCAGCAAAACAGCGGTACTGGCGCTCATGGCTACCCACACTGGTAAACCAGGCAGCGTATGCAACCACAACCCGCTTTCGGCAGCGCGGCGCATAGCCACATATTGCAGCACCGTTATCGCACCACTGCTCGCCAGCACAACACCAGCTATCAGTGGAACAAACCGGCCCAACATAAAGCCGCTCAAACTGCCCGGACCATATCCGATTTCCTTCAGTAAGAGCAGGGAGCCATGCGCCCTGGCTATTGTCAATTCAATGAATAATATGAATACCAGTGCGCCAATACCCATCAGTAGCACTGCCAGTACACCCGTAGCGGTGGTCACTACTTCTACTATTTCTCTTATGCGGCTCCAACGCAGGTTCTCGTTATTGGTACTATAGCCCTTTTCTTTCAGGTAGTCTGTAAAATGCCTGTCCGATGGATCCTTCACTTTCAGTATCAGCTGCGATGGCTGCGCCCCTGCCGTCTGCCCTGCAAATCGCTCATTGCCGTAGTCTATGAATGATTGCGGCGCTATAACAGAGTTGATCCTGTCAGAAAAGCCCACCACGTGGGCCGAGTAGGTCTCTGCCCTACCTTCAGGACCTATCTTTATCCGCAGCGCTATCATCTTCACCGACGATTCCGATAACTGCGGCAAGCCCTGGCTGGGTGCAAACACATAATTATACAATCCCAGGAACTGTGTCGACATGATGATCGGTACATCCCTGCGTCCTGGCTTCCAGTCCCAGTCTGTAGGTTTCTGATCCAGGAATTTATCCGGCACACCTTCCAGCGGCAGGTCGGTGCTCATAGCCACCTGCCCGCCCAATACAGCCCATACCGGGAATTTATTGGAAGTGATGATGCCCACCTCCTGCACTTGCGGCGTCTGTTTTAGCCCGGCTATGTCTGCATCGGCAAACAGTGTTCCCCCTTTAAGGCCAACATTGGTATTGGTCACTTGCTTGCCTACTACAAGGTAGGTACTGCCGGCGTCGCCATGCTCACCTTTACCGTAGAGCAACTCGTTAAAGTTCCACCATATCAGTACCGATGCCAGCAAAAGAAAATTGCCCACGAACAAGGCGCCTATGGCAGCCCAAAGCCTGCCACGGCCGGTACCATATAGCAACAGGTGTTTCAGCATACTTTTCTGCGCTTGCTTCATCACAGGTCTATGGTTTGCGTGTATGGGAAATAATTGTTGTCATCAAGATCTGCCAGCAGCAGCCCTGCATTGCGCTGCTTTACCACTTCTAGCACCAGCTGTGCTGCTTTTGCCTTATTTTCATTGTCCAGGTGGCTGAACGGTTCATCCATCAGCAACCACTCAAATGGCTGCAGCAATGCCCTTATTATGGCTACTCTCTGTTGCTCGCCGTAAGAAAGCGTGGCTGCTCTTGATGCACTTTTATTACCGATACCCAGCCGCTGCATCCAACCCTTCACTGTTGCTTCATCTACAGTATCGGTCAATTGTCTTTTTATCTCCAGGTTCTCCCAGGCCGTCAACTCCGGGAACAACCGCATGTCCTGGAAGATAACGCTCAGTTTGCCCGCCCGTAAAGCAGCCAGTGCACCGGCATTCATACTACGCATTACCTGGCCGTCCCACTGCATGGCACCCTCATAATCACCACGGATGCCATAGAGCATATGTATCAGCGTGGTCTTACCCGTACCGGATGGTGCCTTTACAAATACATATTCATCGCCCTGCAACACAAGATCGCGGAGCCACAACCCCGATGTTCTGCCCTCCACACGTTCCCGCAAGGGCACAGGCATCAAACCGCTAACAGATAACTGCATACTAAAACAAATGTAGGAGTAACACCGCAAAAACCGAACCATATCCACAAAACAAAAGCGGGATGCATCTGCACCCCGCTTTGTCAAAATCTATCTTGATCGTTTATTTCAAAACTACATTTACATAACACCTCCCTTTAGAGTCGGGGTTAAAACAAATAGGACTTTGCGCCCTCTGCCTGCCTAAGATACCTTTGCGCTCTTTGCGAAACTTCTTAGCGTGCTTTGCGTGACACTACAGAGGCTTACTTCAGCTTAAAAGCTTTCTTCACCTTGGCAACATAGTCCAGCTTCTCCCATGTAAACAGTTCTACCTTTACCTTTTTGGTTTTGCCATCCGCAGCCTTAAATTCTTTGGTCACTGTTTCAGGTACCCTGCCCATGTGGCCATACGCAGCACACTCGCTATACATTGGCTGGCGCAGCTTCAGGCGCTCTTCGATGAAGTAAGGACGCATGTCAAATACTTCTTGTACTATCTCGCTGATCTCGCCATCAGTCATATCCACTTTCGCGGTACCCTTGGTATCTACAAATATACTGGTTGGCTTAGCTACACCAATAGCGTAAGATACCTGTACCAGTACTTCGTCGCATACACCCGCTGCCACCAGGTTCTTGGCTATGTGGCGCGTAGCGTAGGCTGCAGAACGGTCAACCTTGCTCGGATCTTTACCGGAGAAGGCGCCACCACCATGTGCACCCTTACCACCATACGTATCTACTATTATCTTACGGCCTGTCAAACCGGTATCGCCGTGCGGACCACCGATCACAAACTTACCCGTTGGGTTGATGTGATACTTGATATTGTTATTGAACAGGTGCTTGTACTGCGGATAGCTCTTGATGACACGTGGTATCAGGATGGTCTTTACATCCTTGGCAATACGATCCTGCATGGCTTTTTCTTCAGCAAAATCATCATGCTGGGTGCTGATCACTATCGCATCGATACGTACAGGCCTGTTATCATCGCTGTACTCCAATGTCACCTGGCTCTTGGCATCGGGACGCAGATACTTCATCTGCTTACCTTCCCTGCGTATAGCGCTCAGCTGCAGCAGCAGGTTATGCGCCAGGTCCAGCGCCAATGGCATGTAGTTATCCGTTTCGTTGGTCGCATAACCAAACATCATACCCTGATCACCAGCGCCTTGTTCTTCCTTATTTTTCTTATCTACACCCTGGTTAATATCTGGCGACTGCTCGTGTATGGCGCTCAACACACCACAAGAGTTAGCTTCGAACATGTATTCGCTCTTGGTGTATCCGATACGGGCGATCACCTCGCGCGCAATAGACTGCACGTCAATATAAGTGCTGCACTTTACCTCACCTGCCAATACTACCTGGCCTGTGGTCACAAGCGTTTCGCAGGCAATTTTAGACTGTGGGTCCCATGCAAGAAAGTTATCAACCAATGCGTCCGATATCTGGTCGGCTACTTTATCCGGGTGCCCTTCCGATACAGACTCTGAAGTGAATAAATAAGGCATTTCTGATTCAGATTTTTTAATGAAAAAATAGTGTCGCCCTCAGGCGGCGGACAAATGTATGAATTGTTAGGTTTATTATACTATAGCTGTAGCCTAAACTTTTAAGCACTATTCTTTTATGTGTAAATCGTGGTGATACCAAAAGCTGCCAGCACACAGGCAATTGTACAGTGCCCCCTGTAATAGATGGCTACAAACTTTATAACGTACTTATAATTGATTTTGAGATGTGGCAGACATTGATATGAGCCCCACTCAGTAAGGCGATCAGGCAGGCCGTCCACCGGCTATGCTATCAGCTTATCTATCCTGTCTGCCAGCTTTTTCAATTCTTCCTGCACCAGCGGATTGGCCATTGCTTCTACAGCTGTATCGGCCGCGTAAGATAAGATGGTCATGGCCATAAAGTCCTGCACGTCGCCGGGGTAGCTCAGGCGCATTTCGGCTATTTTATCGTCGGCCACTTTTACCGCTTTGCGTACTGCCTCTTCTTCTTCTGGCTTTATGCGCAGCCTGTAGCTGCGGCCCGACAGCCATACATTAATGGGCATCAGTTCTTCCTGGCTCATATCTGGGGTGCGGCCTCCGGTACCGGCGTCTTTTTAGTTAACAGGCTCTTCTGGAACAATACCAACACCACCACACCTACAGATATAGCAGCATCAGCAATATTGAATACCGGCTCAAAGAATACAAACGGCTTACCACCCAAAAAAGGCACCCACTTGGGCATAGTAGTATCTACCAGCGGAAAGTACAGCATATCCACCACCTTACCCTGCAAAAACTTACCGTACCCGTGCCCATAGCTGGTAAAATGGGCCACAGCATCGCGGTTGTGGTTGGCCATCATGCTGCTCAGGCTCTCGTAGTAGCCCGAAAAGCAGGAATAAGGACTGTCAGAAAATATCTCGCCGTAAAAAAGGCTGTCTATCAGATTGCCCATAGCGCCCGCCAGTATCAGCGATCCGCAGATGATGACACCCGTTTTGTAGCCCTTCTGCACCAGCTGTTTCAGCAGGTAAAAACCAAAAATAACTGCTATCAGCCTGAAGGTGGACAGGATCAGCTTACCGATAACCGACTCGCTGATCTTCAGCCCGTAGGCCATGCCCTCATTCTCAATAAAATGCAGCCGGAACCAGCCCCCTAATATCTTCACATCATCCCCGTTCACAAAATGGGTCTTTATGTAGATCTTCATTACCTGGTCCAGTACAATAATGAGCAGTATTAACAGTATAGCACTACGATATTTCAAAATAATTGATGCTTGATTTGGCGCAAATATAATGTAAACTCAGCCACACACAGGTGCAGCGCTCTTATACAATAGTTAATATATTTCTAATACAGATGGGTGGCCGCCTATTATTTGGTTACAATTGCCACCTTCATTTGGCGGGTATGTTCATCCAGCACGGCTATCTTCACCTGTGCGTAAGGCTTGGGTATCATGCCCGGCGCTTGTTCCGGCCACTCTATAAAACAGTAATTTTTGTCTTTCACAGCCTGCAGCATACAGTCTTCTATACCGGCGGCCATCAATTCCTCCTCGCTTTTTATCCGGTACCAGTCCATATGGTATATAATATTATCCCGGCCTGCTGCGTTAAAATGATATTCGTTGATGATGGCAAAAGTGGGGCTGCTCACAGCATCGGGCACCTGCAGCATATCGCACAGATGATGAATGAAGGTGGTCTTGCCTGCGCCCATTTCGCCACTAAAAGTAATCACCGAATAGGGAGATATCAGGCTCCATAGTTCATTTACAACAAGTTCTATATCAGTTAAAGTATATATACGGTCGAGTATGTTCTCTGTCATATTTTAAATATTTCACCCCAAAAGAGGTGATATTTATTACAAATTTAGTCAGTATTCGATAATTTTAGTTCCAACAATAATAGGTATATTGCGTGGCCTCTTCATCAAAAACCATTTTTTAACAGTCATTTAAAGTAAGTTATTATTACACAACCAAACAAAATGAAGAAATTATTTACTTTATCAGCCCTCGCGGCTTCATTTCTGAGCGCAGGTGCCAGCTTTGCAGGCAGCCTGTGGAACCAGGTGCCAAAGGCCAGTGCACCTTCAGAAAAGTTGATGGTGTTCCACCCGAAGGATTACCTCGTATTAACACTTAACGAGCCATGGCTCAAGGCACAGATGATGTCGCTATCTACCGATCCTAAAGATGGTATGATCGTAGAACTGCCTATGCCGGATGGTACTTACCGCAACTTCACGGTATGGCAGGATCCGATGATGGAGGAACCACTGGGTATGCAGTACCCCGACATCAAGACCTTTACCGGTACTGCTGTGGGTGATGCACGTGTTACTGCCAAGCTGGACTTTACCACTTACGGCTTCCACGCAATGATATTTGATGGCGAGAACACCTCTTTTGTTGACCCTTACGATAATTACCACGACGGCTATTACTTTGCGCACTACAAGAAGGACGAAGTACGCACGGCTGAGCAGCGCATGCGTTGCGAATTCAAAGGCCATAACGATGAGAGCCTGGCTGGCGAAGCAATGAATACAGACATTGCCAAGAGCCTGCCTAAGCTGGCGCAGCGTACCGGTAACGGCTGGTACCGCAAGAACTACAGGCTGGCACTTACTGCCGACCACTTCTACACCCAGGCAGCTACAGGTAGCACCAACCCTACTTTTGCGCAGTGCTTGTCTAAAATGACCACTACGATGAATCGTGTGAACGGTGTTTATGAGCGCGAGTTCTCTGTGCACATGAACATTGTTGCCAACGATACAGTGATCATCTGGCGTAAACACCCTGATGCACTCAACGGTAACGATCCGTTCAACTCTATTGACAACAATGGTGGCGCTTGCCTGTCTCAGAACCAGACAACTGCTGACTCCCGTATCACATCGGCCAACTACGACGTAGGTCACGTGTTCACTACCGGCGGTGGTGGCGTATCTTACCTGGGCGTTGTTTGTACCAATGGTAGCAAAGCCAGCAGCTGTACAGGTTCTCCTTCTCCCACTGGCGATGGTTATGATATCGACTACGTAGCACACGAAATGGGCCACGAATTTGGATCTGAGCATACTTTTGCCAACAACTACGATGGTAGCTGCCAGACAAACGCTGTAGCTAACTACGCATACGAACCAGGTAGCGGTACTACCATTATGGCTTATGCCGGCATCTGCTCTCCTGATGACCTGGCTATGCACAGCGAAGCCTACTTCCACGCATCAAGCCTGGTGCAGATACAGGGCAAACTGGTAACTACAGAGAATACCTGCGCATCAACTACCCTTACAGGTAACAAGCTGGTTTCCCTGGCTACTTTCTCTACTTCTTATTCTATCCCTTACAAAACACCGTTCGAGCTCACTTCTCCTACAGCTGTTGACTCTGTTGCCGATACTGCTACACAGTATTGCTGGGAACAGTGGAACAAGGGTGCAGCAACAGGTTCTGCCAGCTCAAGGTTTGTGAATACATATGTTAAGGGTCCTATCTTCCGTTCATGGTTCCCGGTGTATACCGAAACACGCGTATTCCCGCGCATGAGCAAGGTACTGGCAGGCACACTGAGCGACGCAGGTACTGAAGGCAACCAGGGCGAAAAAGCTCCGGATACTGCCCGCTTCCTTACCTTCAAGCTTACCGTTCGCAACTTCCTGAACGGCTATGGTTGCTTCCTGTTCCCTGACGATACCATCCACCTGGATGCAGTACAGACATCTACACGCACCGGCTTCAAGGTTACCAGCCAAGGTACTACAGGCCTGTCTTACACTGGCGGCAGCACGCAGACAGTTACCTGGGATGTAGTAGGTTCTAACGCGGCACCGGTTAACGCTGCTAACGTGGTTATCTACATGTCGAAAGACGGCGGCACTACATGGCCTTACAACCTCGGTACGTTCCCTAATAATGGATCGGCCACGGTCACCCTTCCAAACCCTGCAGCTACGTCGAGCACGTGCCGCTTCAAAGTAAAGGGTAGCGGAAACGTGTTCTTCAATGTTAACAAATCTAACTTTACGGTAACTAACAATGGCATATCTGCCGTAAGCAATGTGAACAATTTTGCTGAAACGATCAACGTATTCCCTGTTCCTGCCAGCGATGTACTGAACATCAGCAGCACAGCGAACGGCAATGTTGAAGCTATTGTATACAATGCCATAGGCCAGGCAGTATGGCGTGGCACTGTGAACGGTAAAACAACCGTAGCAGTAGGCACATGGGCGCGTGGCGTATACCACATGCAGGTAATGGGCAGCGAAGGCGAAAGGGCTGTTAAGTCTTTCGTACTCCAGTAGTCGATACCTTTTAAACAGTTTTATACCAGCGGCCCCGCACTTGCGGGGCCGCTTTTTTATGACGGCCACCCAAGAAAAAACGGGGCGCTCTCGTCTTTAAATAAGCCTATGCTTCGCTATCTGTATATATTCATAAGTGTGGTGTTGTTGCCCATATTACTTTCTGCCCACGACAGAAAACACAAACCGTGGTGGCCTGTAAAACCCGATGGCACTATGAAGTACGTATACATAGGTGAACTACGGGAAGGCAGGCGGGTTGTTATTGACGCGCAAGACCGTTATGGGTTTATAGATAGCGCACTTAACGATCGTATACCTTGCATTTATGATTCAGCCACGCCGTTCATAAACAGCAAAGCGTTGGTAAAGAAGAATGGTAAGTATGGCATAGTAGATACTGCCGGCAACGAACTGGTGCCTGTGCAGTTTGACAGTATTGGGGCCGCGAAACTATCTGACCGATATTATGATCCGCTTAAGATAATAGACTCCGTTGCACTCATTAAAGAGAATGGAAAGATCGGGCTGTACAATATAAACAACCGCAGACTAAGGTGGATAGATTATGACTTATATAGCGAAACCTACTGGGATCACCTAAACATAAGAGTTGTTAGCAGAGATGGCAAATTAGCCCTTATAAGTGCAGATGGTGAAGTATTGACCCCTTTTGTATATACAAGAATTGAAAGGGGGCCATTGAACAGGCGCCTAGTTAAAAGAGATGGCCTATGGGGCTTCCTGGACAGTAATTGTAAAGAAGCGATTCCTTGCCAATACACTGCAGCCTTAGCATTCAGCAACGATCTTGCAGCCGTTAAACAGCGCGACTGTTGGGGCTTCATTAACTACGCCGGTAATATGGTTGCACCAACTATTTACCAGGATGTATTCCCTTTTACCGAGGGACGAGCAGCAGTAAAACTTGATGGCAAATGGGGATTTATTGATACGAACGGCCATTGCGTAACAGAGATATGCTATGACAAAGTACACCGCTTCAATAACGGGCAGGCCGAAGTAAGATACCAAGGCAAATGGTGCCTGATAGACCAAACCGGCAACCGCATTACTGCATGGTATGACACAATAATTGACCATAGTGATAATTACCGGAAGTACAGATGCACAATAGTGAAACAAAATGGCAAATATGGCACTATAAACAGTGCAGGTGCAGCGGCTATCCCCTGCATCTACGACAGTATAAATTACTGGTCATACATTGATCACATGTATCTGGGCGGCTTATTGCCGTTCATGGACCATAAAGGCAAAATCGCGCTGGTAGATACCAGCGGCCTGCAACGAACAACCTTCAGGTACGACAATGCAAGGCCGGTATACGGCACAAACGGTTCGTACTATTACGAGGTTTCGATAAACAATAACAAAGGCTTTATAGGCTCTGCAAATGATACAACCGGCGTGATCTTTGACGAGGTAGATAACTATCCGCAACAAAACGGCAAGCAGTATTTCCCGGTAAGGATAGACAGTAACTGGGGCATACTGGCAATTAACCCTTTGCGGCTGGCAGAACCGGTAAATTATGAGGACAAAAACACGGCCATTCTGCATTATGAAATATCCGAAAAACAGAGAACAGCAGTAGCGGCAGGTATCAAAGGATATGTTTGGGTAAACGAATTTCACCACGGCCTGGCGAGGGTGCAGAATGCTGCGGGGCTGTCTGGCTACATCAACAAACACGGTAAAGAAGTTATTCCGTGCCGCTATATTACGCCCGGTGAATTTTACAATAAATGGGCGGTGGTAGATTCGGGTAATTTGAATAGTCTTATCAACCGGAAAGGGAGTGTGATATTCCCGTGGCGCAAAGAGATAATGGTGTGGTATAGCCGTTTTGGCGTGCTACGTAAAGGAGAAAAATTTGGCCTTTTCAACAGGCATGGCAAGGTTACTTTGCCTTGCGAGTATGAGGAATGGGGACGGATATGGCGTAATGCATTTGTTATAGGCAAGGATGGCAAATATGGACTGGTCAACCGGAAAGGAAAGATCATTGTACCACTAGCATATGATGGCTTTGTAAGGCAGCAACATAAATATGCATGTCTGACAAAAGGCGAATGGAGCGAAGAAAACAACAAGCAACAGGACTTTATCTTCAATAGTAGAGGTAAGCGCCTGGCTGCCGTTGACAGTTCCCTTTCAGTAACCTCGCTTTACAACAACGGTAGGATCGCAGTTAAAGATACCAACGGCAAATACGGCTACATTAACAAGCGTGGCAAATTGGTGATTCCCTGCATCTACTCGTCAGCAGAGTTCTTCTATAACCATGGCGCAGTAGTAGAACTTAAAGACACATTACATCCTTATGATGATGCCACCGGCATCATTAATAAGCGGGGGAAAGTACTGATGCCATTTAAGTATAGCTATCTGAGCACATGGGCCAGGCACACCCCAATGACAGTTAAGATCAACAAGTATAATGGCTACGCCACCATAGACAGCAAAGGCCATATAAAAACACCCTTTGTTTATACACAGTGGGTGATACAGACCACTACAGGCATGGAATCGCCCAAACGACATTTCAAACGCGAAGGCAATGAATGGCTATACCGCAACCACCGCGGAAAAATCAAATTCAAGTTACCGGCAGCAGATGATCTTAAAATTGACTAACGGCTCTGGCACGATTTTTAGACCGCTGTGCCGTATTGAGTCACACCAAAAACTGAAGAACATGAAGAAAGTAACATTGGCTATTGCCGTGGCAATGGGTCTGCTGGCATCGGGTATTGCTTTTGCGCAGGATGGCCCGGTAGAAAAGAAAAAAGACAGCAAGGCCGAAAAGAAAGAAGTAAAGGCTGAAAAGAAGGCCGCCAAGGGCAGCGATCGTAAGGCAATGAAAAAGAAAGAGAAAGCCGAAAAGAAAGAAGACAAGGCCGATATGAAGGACGCAGAACACAAATAAGCACACTATAACGGCAGGCCTTACGACCTGCCGTTGTTCATTTCCTGAATGAGGGAGGTAAGGTACTACTGTCTCTCCCATAACCAGTCTCATTTTAACGAATTTCTGTTGGGTATCTTTCGGTCTTTCAGACCTTGCTCGCACTTCTACGATACCCCGGGACTGCATCCCAGGCTATTATCTTTCGGTCTTTCAGACCTTACTCTTACTTCGATACCCGGGACTGCATCCCGGGCTATTATCTTTCGGTCTTTCAGACCTTACTCTTACTTCGATACCCGGGACTGCATCCCGGGCTATTGTCTTTCGGTCTTTCAGACCTTATGTTCTTTAACGAATGATATTGATTTTCAGTGCTCAGCCCTTACACTTTAAACTCCTGCCCTTTAAACTATTTGCCCCTTTAACTAATTACCCCGCACCGCTTATCGCCAACCAAAAATTCCCGACCTTTGCCCGAATATGTCGCTGTATATAGCATCGTTGAATTCGGGGAGTAATGGGAATTGCTATTACGTGGGTAATGAGCAGGAAGCGGTGCTGGTAGATGCCGGCCTGTCTTGCCGCGAGACTGAAAAGCGCATGAAACGCCTGGGCCTGGATATGAGTATTGTTAAGGGTATATTCATATCGCACGAGCATGGCGACCATATAAAGGGTGTTGAGGGCCTGGCCAATAAATATAGCCTGCCGCTCTACGTTACCGACAAGACTTTTAAAAATGCCCGGCTGTATATGGTGGGGCGCTTCCGCAGGCACTTTGAGGCTTATGAGGCGGTAACGGTGGGTGGGCTATCCGTTCTGGCCTTTCCCAAGGCACACGATGCTATTGACCCTCATAGCTTTGTGATCTCCGGTAATGGTGTGCGCGTTGGCGTATTTACCGATATTGGCGCCGTATGCAGTCATGTTATAGATAACTTCAGCGACTGCCATGCGGTGTTCCTGGAGGCTAACTACGACGAAGCCATGCTGGAGGCCGGCCGTTACCCGCACCACCTGAAGAACCGTATACGTGGCGGCGAGGGCCACTTATCGAACATGCAGGCGCTGGAACTATTCAAGGCTTACCGTAAGCCACACCTCAGCCACCTGCTGCTCTCGCATTTATCTGCAGATAACAATAACCCCGACCTGGCCCTGCAACTGTTTGTGGAGCATGCGGGCAATACACACGTTACTGTAGCATCGCGCTACCAGGAGTCGTCTGTTTTCCATATAACTGCGGATATGCCAATACCCGCTGCAACGGCTTACCAGCCCTACAGGGAGGCACCACGACAACCCGTGCAGACATCTTTGTTCTAAGCTATGGCACAGCAAAGCAACATCACCACACCACAAGGCACAAGGCAGAGCACTATATGGACGTGTAACGGCATCAGGCTGGGGCATGCTATATCTACGGCTACCAGCCTGGGCAGCGCTGCCTCATCAGGCACAGCCGATGTGGTACGAGTACACTTTGGACTGAAGGGCGACTACCGCTTTTACTACAAGCAACTGGACCGCGCTTACGATCTTATAGGCGGGCATCACAACATCATGTACTCGCCGCAGTTCGATATGGTGGTGGAGAACAAAACGCTGGAGATAGAGACCTTCGGCATACAATTTCCTACAGACCAGTTCATACAATATACACAGGGCGCAAGCGATACGCTGCAGCGTTTTGCAGACGATATACTGTCCGGCAAGAGTGTGATGCTGGGCAGGGAATGGGGTGCCATGACACCCGCTATAGAGCTGGCCATACAACAGGTGCGGCACAGCAATTATACCGGCGATACCGAGCAGGTATTCTTACTATCAAAGAGCATAGAGTTATTGGTGTTAAGTGCAGAGGCATGTACAGCAGCCTCTACACGCGCTGAGCCATTCATCCGCACTAAAGCTGATAAGGAAAAGCTGATCGCCGCCCGCGACCTCATCAACGAGCGGGTGACAACACCACCCAACCTGAGCGAGATAACCCGCATAGTAGGCCTTAACGAATACAAGCTGAAACGGGGCTTTAAAGAGACCTTCCACACTACCGTGTTTGGCTATCTTACAGAGCAGCGCATGCACCTGGCGCACCGCTACCTTACCGATACCCGGAAGACGGCCGCAGAGATATCGGCCGACCTGGGCTATGCTACTCCGCAGCATTTCAATAATGCCTTCCGGAAGCGGTTTGGGGTTACACCCGCAGCGATAAGAAATAATCCGTAAAACGCAATCGGGCTGTTGCAGGTTTCTGCTAATATTGTGGCGTTGAATTAAAGTTCACGCAAAGAGCCGCAGAGTTTTTTCGCAAAGGGCCGCAAAGCCTGTGGTTAGCAAAGAACGCAAAGCACCTTTCATTTAAAAATAAAAACACAAGACCATGAGTCAGCCATTATATGTAGACAGCAGCATCACCATTAACGCTCCCGCAGAAAAGGTGTGGGACATGCTTACCAATCCGCAACAGACCAAGCGCTATATGTTTGGCTGCGAAGCTTTGTCGGACTACCAACCCGGCAGCCCGCTGACGTGGGAAGGCACTTTTAATGGCGTGCATATGGTAGCTGTAAAGGGCTGGGTGGTAGCCATAGAGCCAGGCCGTTTCCTGGAGTACACCACCATAGACCCTAACAACCCCGATATGCCTGATGTACCGGAGAACTACGTACATGTTACCTATACGCTTACCGAAGCCAATGGCACTACCCGACTGGATGTGCGCCAGGGCGATTTCTCGACCGTAGCCCTGGGCCAGAAACGCTACGAGGAATCTCGCAACAATGGCGAAGGCTGGAAGCCGGTGCTGGACCAAATAAAGGCGCTGTGCGAATCTAATGGCTCGATGGCTTAATTGCTCGATGGCTTAATGCGGCGATGCCGTGGCGAAAATTATTATCGCGGTTCGACAGGCTCACCGTGGCAATAATTTTCTATTGGTGAGACTTGTGGGTTTAGGTTCATTTCGATGCGAGATTGCTTCGTTCCTGCCAATGACAGAGCTCGTGTCCGTGCCGCACTTCGACAAGCTCAGTGTGACACTATGTGGTGGTTACTGTCATTGGAAAATGATTGCGGGCTTCCCGAATAACACCTCGCAAAGACCCGTGCTTTTGATACAAAACGAATACGTCCCGTGGCCGTTGGTCAGAAGACGCAACGGCGGCGGTTGGTGACATCATGCGGCGGGCTTTAGTGTGTTGCCGTATTGGGCTATTTGTTGTTGTATGAGGTTGGGATCTGTGTCTGTGCGTATTTTGCGGGCATCGCCTATGAAGCGGCGCTCGGTGGGCGGCAGGCAATATTGCAGCAGATTGTATTGCAACCAGCGTGTGTTGACGAAACGGCCACGGAAGCGTGTTGTGTGGTTGTCCGTTACCGGTTGATTTGTGTTTAGCAGGTGTTTATATTCTTTAAAGTCTTGTTCGGTAATGGGTGCCTTCTCCGGCACTGCGGTGGCCGGTATTGTTACTGCGTCGTTACTGGTTGTTTTCGATTGGTTTCCGGTTTTTACCGGTTGTTTGCGGGCTGTCTTTTTCTTTTCTACCGACTGTGCATAGGCCAGGTATAGATCGAGCAGCTGGCCACCCAGTTCTTCGTTGTAGCCGGCCACATACTCCAGGAATGCGGTCAAGGTATCGGCCGGTGCTGTTTTACCCACGGCTTTGTCCAGCTTCAGTACGCTATTGATGAGCCGCGCATGCATATTGAATTCCTTAGGTGTGGGCAGGTCTCCCCTATCGGTGATGGCCTGCTGGCAGGCTATGATCTGTGTACATAGATTAGTGGATATGGTGCTGTAATATTCGTGTTGCTGCTGGCGCTGTGCATGCCAGCCGAATTGCCTGGTCCAGTTGTACACTGTCTTTTCTGAAACGCCCGCTTGCGCGGCGATCTGCTTTTGAGTTGCACTGCCCGAGGTGTAGGTTGCCCAGGCTTGCTGTTGTTGCATGGTCATGAGATAAAGTTTGCTGTAAAGGTATGGTGGCAACAGGCACTCTGCCAACTGGGTGCAGGCTGAGATATACACATAAATCGGCTATCGTAGCTTTGTAAAGCCTTGCCAGTATTGGCTTGCAGGTGCTGCGGAAAATGTGGATATGTCGGGCGACATTAACAAAAGACCATTACAGACAGCTTATATTTACAGTAAAAAAGCCATGGAAGTATTACAAAACGATAATGGTAAACGCGGCAAGTTCTTCATTAATGACAGCGACGGGAACGAGATAGCCGGCATGTATTATTCTTACACCGACGAGGGCTACCTGGTGATAGAGCATACCGAGGTAGCGGAAGCATTTGAAGGGCGCAGCCTGGGTCGGCAGTTGCTGAATGGGCTGGTGGCGTTTGCCCGCAAGAACGAGATAAAGGTGATACCTGTGTGCCCATATGCCAATGCGGTATTTGAGAAGGTGGAGGAGATAAGGGATGTGTTGGTGTAGGGGTGTGAGGTTGTCTGAATCAGAATTGGCCAGAATTAAAGAATTTACAGAATTGTGTTCCCTTCTGGTGCACGCATTACAAACGAGGACGAGCATTTCGCAAGCGGGGTTTTGCAATGCTGTGGACGAAGCGGGACGCTTCGACCAGCGTTGGGTTGCTCATGATTTTTGGGCGGTTAAGCACTCATGTGGTTATCGCCGAGTCCTCGCTTACGCACAGCGACCAAGCTTCGAGAGACTCGGCGAGGACAAAGCAGTAATCACCACCGACAACAATCAATGTTTTATCCGGCGAATCGGGGGATTCGCTTACTTGCGTAGTCGCGAGAGCGCTGCGCTGAACTCTCGCGACAGTTACGATATGGGATGTGTGGGTGTAATGACTGATGTTGCACGCGCGTTACAAACGCGCCGCCGGTGCATCCTCGTTACAAACGAGGACGAGGATGTAGTGTGGACGAAGCGGGACGCTTCGACCAGGATTTTAAATACAACAAGAGCCGCTCTGTGAGCGGCTCTTGTTGTATAATTACTTTATTTTTTTACTTTTTTTTTGGGGTGGTTGCGGGCTTGGTTGTTGCGCCGCTTTTCTTAGGGGTGCCACCGCCTTTTTCCATTTCTTCTATCTGCTTGATGAGGCCATCGTTAGGATCCACTGCGCGCAGCTTGTCCATGTACATTTTTTGCTTGTCCTTGTTCTTAGCATTGTAATTGTAGAACAGCAGGTACTGGTAAGCACGAACCACATCAGCCTTCTTTTCCGGCTTAGCTACATCAGGACCAAGCTTGTCGAGCCATTTTTCGAATGACGGTGCAGCCATACCGGTTGTAGCTTCAGAGTCGATAGCAGACTGTACGCGGGCGTGCCAGTAGGTAGCAGATACCTGGTCGGTATACTTGGTTTCGAAGTCTTCGGCAAACTTGAGTGACTTCTTCCAATCCTTACAGTAGTAATACATTACTGTACCCCAGAAATAGTCGAGCGCCTGTGTGTTAGGGTTGCTCTTTACAAGGTTAGCATACCAGTCGCCGGCGCTGCAGTATTCTTTACGCGTGCGGTAAGCTTCTGCTATCTGGCGGTAGATGTCGGTCTTGTTAGCAGCAGTATCTGCAGCTATACCCTTATTGTAATAATAGCTTGCAGAGTCTACGTTATTCAGCTTCAGCCACAGCTTACCATACTCTATGTAAGTAGCAGGCAGTATGTTCTTAGGCTTCTGGATGCTGAAGTATTTGCGGATGTTCTTAGCAGCCTCGATAGAGTCGCCACATTCTGCCTGTGAGAAACCGAGGATACCCACCAGTTCGGCCTTCTTATCGTCAGGCACCTGTTGGGTCATCAGGTCGTTAGCCAGCCTGGCAGCATCGCAGTAGCTCTTCGCCTGGTACAGGATACCGGCATAGCTGATCTGGTCGGCAACGGTGTTATCTGACAGTTTGATGTACTCTTTGATGTTGGTCAGCGCCACATCGTACTTACCCGAGCGCTGGAACGCCAGGGAAAGTGAGCGGTATGGCAGTGGGTTGGTAGCATCAGCATCCTTGGCCTTGTTGTAAAATTCGAGTGCGCTATTGTAGTTGCGGGCATCGTACCAAAGGTCGCCAATGCGGCTGAACACCAATGAATTCTTAGGGTCCTTGTCCACTATCCATTCGTAGTTGTTCATGGCTTCGCCGCCACCGCCCATTACCTTGCGGTAAGCATCGGCCAGGCCGAGATGAACGTGCGCATCGTTTGGATTGGCAGCGAGGGCACTCTTGTACCAGTTAACAGCCTGCTGGTAATCGGCGTCTTCAGAATAAGTAAGCGCATCGGCAGCATATACCCATGGCATATAGTCCTTCTTCTTAGCCTTGGCAGCCAGGCCCTGTGCTATCTGCATACCTTTTGCAGCATCCTTTTGTGCAAAGGCCACGCGTGCAGTACCGGAGATGTTCGCAGCATCTTCAGGATACTTTTCGAACTGGTACTTTGCTTTGCTGATGTTACCCCCTTCGAGGTAAGACAAGCCAAGATAATAGTTGGCCAAAGCATCTTTTACAGATAGCGGGGTAAGCACTTTCTCAGCGCTTACGTAGTTATGATAATTGTACAGCTTGATACCATCATTAGTGGTTTGTGCTGTTGCCGCCGCAGAGATAGCCAGAGCAGCGGTGAACGTGATGAATTTTCTCATTTTATTTAACCCTGTTTACTATTTATTTTTTGTTTGTGTTTATTTCAGCTTCTCTTATTGTTACCTCCATACGCAGGGGGTACAGGTGAGCGTACGCAAATATAAGCTGTCCGCGGTTGCCCATTAAAAAGTTTGCAAAGCCCGTGCCAAGTCCCTGGTAACTTTCGCGGCTAATGTAATATAACTTACGAACAAACGGGTATTCCTTCAAACCAATATACGCGAGGTATGGCTTGAGGTATTGTTTTAACGTATCGTTATATACGGACACTACCTGAACACTCTTGAGGAAGGTGCCGGTGTTGCCCGGGTCGGCCGTGTCGCCAATATCGCAAAGGCCGGAGAAGCCGAGCGCGTTGGGATTCTCCTTCACGTAATCGATGACCGCTTTGGCACTTTTGGCAGCGTATACGTTGGGACCCAGCTTCTGACCTTTGAGCAAAGAATCGGTGATATAGCGTACGAGGCTCGACGACTGATTGTCGAACACCACTGTGTATTTCTTTTTGGTGTATTCGCCAGTGAGGATGCCCTTGATCATAGGCACATCCATGATGCTATCGGGGTTCTCTTTATTAACGATGAGCGCCACTGCATCTTTCACCAAACCAACCGATGTTGGATAGAACTGCTTCTGATCGGCCACCTTCTTTTCTTCGGGCGTAAGCTCGCGCGTAACCAATATGATGCGGGCCTTATTATCGAAATAGTCTTTGAAGCATTCGGCCTCGGGCTTGTAGTGCACGGTAACCTTTGCATTGGGGAAGCTGCTGTCGAATACTTTTGACTGTTCTTCTATTACAGACCTGTAGGTCTCATCAACAGAAATATCGATAGCACCGGAAGTGGGCGTATCGGGGTGTTTAGGTCCATCATCGCAGGAAACACCCAGGAAAGTAAAAGAAGCTATCAGCAATAAAAACGCCCGACTACGCATAAACCACAAGTTTAGTAATTATTCAAAAAAACAGCCTGCTGCAACAAATGTTTGTAACAATAATTTAACAGCAAAATGCTGGGCTTCAAACGTTGATCAACGCTCCTGCTTATACCTTTTATAGCCCAGGTACAAACGGAATATACCATATACTATCAGTAGCCCGCTCATGCCGTAAACAGTGGCCGGCGGCAGCTCGATAGTACCGAAGTGCCTGCTATAAAGGATAACACCGGCAAGGACGACATAGATGGTACCCATAACAAAATCGAGTATAGCCCTGAAAGAGGCTGCTTTACTGTTGGCGTTCTGATTGTCTTCTGCGCTCATGTGTGTTTGTTTCCGCCGCAAATGTAGTTATTAGTGCGGCATTTTAATAAAGACGGTGTGTGTGGTGGTTTTCCATAAATGTGATGGAATGGAATGTGATGGAATGTGATGGAATGTGATGGAATGTGATGGAATGTGATGGAATGTCCGAAAACGAATACGTCCCGATTTCCCGGGGTTGAAACCCCGGGCTATGATAGCCCGTCCTTACAGGACGGTGGGGATGGGTTGTCGATCCGAAAACGAATACGTCCCGGGAGCTGTCAGTCTGAAGACAGGACAGCGGCGCTTTTGTTGTATCCGAAAACGAATACGTCCAGTGGCCGTTGGACGGGAGGCACAACGGCGGCGTGTTGTTATAGTTTTCCGAAAACGAATACGTCCCGGGTGTCCCGGGGTTGAAACCCCGGGCTATGATAGCCCGTCCTTACAGGACGGTGGGGATGCTTAATTAAACCTTGGCCCTACCGCATGCCGTAATAGCTTTACCTGTGGCGCGGAGGTGATGTTAGTGCTCCGAGTGATTGCGAGAGCCCATGTCCGTGCCGCCCTTCGACAAGCTCAGGGTGACACTATGTGGTGGTTATCGTCATTGAGAATTATTGCGGGGTGTCCAAAAACGAATACGTCCCAAGATTCCCGGGGTTGAAACCCCGGGCTATGGTAGCCCGTCCTTACAGGACGGTGGGGATGGGTTGTCGATCCGAAAACGAATACGTCCCGGGAGCTGTCAGTCTGAAGACAGGACAGCGGCGTTTGAGTGAGCGAGAGGGTTAGATGAAGCGCTGTGTGGCTTCGCTTTTGTCGAGGGTGAAGCCGAAGGAGGAGCCGACACCGAGTTTACTGCGGACGTTTACCGTTTGGCCATGGGCTTCTATGATGTGCTTTACAATGGCCAGACCCAGTCCGGTGCCGCCGATGTGGCGGGCGCGGCTGCGGTCGGCACGGTAAAAGCGTTCGAAGATGCGGGGCAGGTGCTCCTCGGCAATGCCGGGGCCATTGTCCGATATCTCTATATATATCGACTTTTCATCGACCACATAGCAGCCGGCTGTTATGGTGCCACCTTCGTTACCGTATTTCAGTGCGTTCTCCACCAGGTTCACCAACACCTGTTTGATCTTGGCCCTGTCTGCCTTAACCCATAACGGGCGTTCTGTGCCCTTTTTGAACAAGAGTTCGGTGGTCTTTTCCTTGGCCTTCAGCATGAATTCTTCATACACATCGCTGATGAGCTCTTGTATAATGAAGGACTCCTGTATGATGGGTATCTTGCCGGATTCCAGCTTAGATATCTCGTCGAGATCATCGACCAGCCTTACCAGGCGATCAATACTTTTGGAAGTGTTAGAAAGGAATTTACGGTTGACATTCTCATCTTCCAGCGCTCCGTTGAGCAAAGTATCGACATAGCCCTGAACAGAGAATATGGGGGTGCGCAGTTCATGGGCCAGGTTCATGAGGAACTCTTTGCGGAACTGTTCATTCTTTTGCAGTAACTCTATCTGGTCGTTGCGTTGCTGCGCCCATTTTTCTACGTCGTCGCTTACCTCTTCTATGGTTTTCTGAGGGAGGATATGCTTATAAAATATCTCTTCCTTCTTAGTGGCCTTGGTTTGGTAAATGAACTTGTAGATGAGCTTAATCTTGCGATAAATGAAGCGCTGCAGGGTATAGTAATACAGGCTGTAGATGATAACGAATGTAATTGTGAATACAATGACAGGCGTATACCACAGCGGGTGTACCAGCAAGCTTAGAGCAGCATTGATGACTGAAATGATGAGCGCTGTAAAAAAAGACAGAGAGCCCGGCGTGATATTTTTAGTATCGAGTACCGACATGATACTAAAACTACTCTAATTCGAACTTATAACCAACACCTTTTACGGTAGTGATGAGATCGATACCGGCTTTTTGCCTGATCTTGCGGATATGTACATCGATAGTACGGTCGCCAACTATAACATCGGTGCCCCATACGCGCTGCAATATCTCGTTGCGGAGGAATACCCTACCCGGCTTTGAGGCCAGCAGCGAAAGCAGTTCAAATTCTTTCTTGGCCAGCTGTATCTCTTCGCCCTTGTAGTAAACGGTGAATTTGGTTTTGTTGATCTCGAGATCACCGAAAGTAAGCTTCTGTTCCTGGTTCTCTTCTTTCTTGAACCTGCGCAAGGTAGCAGCTATACGGGTGGCTAATACTTCCGGCTTTATAGGCTTGGAGATAAAGTCATCGGCACCGATCTTCAGGCCCTCTATCTCGTACTTCTCATCGTTGAGTGCGGTAAGGAATATGATGGCTGTGTCTTCGAACTCAGGCAGCATGCGCAGTTCTTTTACTGCTTCCATGCCATCTTTGTTGGGCATCATAACGTCCATGAGAATGAGGTCGGGGCGGAATTCTTTTGCTTTCCGGATAGCCTGTACGCCGTCGTTGGCAGTGGCAATAAGGTATCCTTTGTTTTTGAGATTGTAGCTGATAAACTCTACAATATCTGGTTCATCATCTACTATCAGTATCTTCCCGGGGAATAGATCCATAATTTGTACTTAATACAAAGCAATATTACCATAGAGGCGAGTAACAAAAAAAAATACGGCATTATAAAATTGTTAAGTGAATTTTATAATGCCGTATTGTATGTTCTATATTTTTCTGCCCGCTTAAGCCGCAGGGTTGAAACCCTGCGCTATAATAGCACGCCCTTTCAGGGCTTGACCATGTTTCGGGGGCTCTTAGCTACTACTTAGCGCAGAACAACGTTGCCGCCGCCTACTTTATAACCTTCGCTGAAGATCTCGATAAGGTAGCTACCCTTTGCGAAGTCGCCATCCTGGTTCCAGTCGATAACCACGTCTTTAACAGGCTGCTCCTTTACCAGAGATATTTCCTTCATGATAGAGAAGCTGATGTTCTCGCCCTTAGCTGTTGTCATTTTACCAGAGCCATTAGAAGCACTGCTCATTACAGAACCATCAGGAGCTACCATGCGGATGTAGATCTGCTTAGTGCCGCTTTCAGCGATGCGGTTCTCATCGATATCGAACTTGATGCGGAATACGTCTACCTTCTTAGCCTTGGTAGTTTCTTTTTCCTTACCATTCTTCTTCTTGTGTATAGGCTCCATGCGGATGTTAGAAGCGTGCAGTACAGAACCTATCCTTTTGATATTGATGTTCTGTGCCACTGTGGAGTCGCGCTCCTTGGTGAGGACCTGGTTCTTGTTGGTGAGGACACCATTCTCTTTCTCGAGCTCAGCGATACGCGCCTCGTAGCGGCCTACCTTATCTGTGAGTTCGGTGATCATCTGGCGTGCCTTCTTCAGCTCAGCAGCGGTGGCATTGCCTTTGGCCAGCATGCCTTTTATCTTAGACTGCATAGCGAGCAATTCAGACTTGTCTTTCTGCATGTTGCTATCGAGCTTGGCATTCTGAGATACCAACTCATCTATCTTAGCTGAAGCCGCCTTGAAGTCAGCATCAAGGGAAGCGCGATCAGTACGAACAGAATCGAGCTGCGATTGCATGGCTTTTTCTTTAGCTTCGCTGTCGGTAGCCTGCTGATTTTTACTTACAAAAAGTGCTATGCAAGCCACGAGCAGCACAGCGATAACAACCCAATACACTATTGGTTTGCTCTTATTCTCGTTTTGAGCCGGCATATTTGCGCCGGAATCATTAAATTGGCTCATAATTGTGGATGTGTGATTTTACTTAACTGATTAAATTCTGTGCAAATATATACATAGTTTCCAATGGAGCAACTGACGGGTATACTGTTCATCGACATAGAAACCGTACCAATTACAGAGCATTACGCATCTTTAACAGAGCGTTTACAGCATGAATGGGTGCGGAAGGCCAAAGTGATAAAACCTGCCCCAGGGCATGAAAATGCAGAGCCGGCAAGCCTTTTCGAGGAAAAGGCAGGTGTTTTTTCGGAATTTGCCAAGGTGGTTTGCATTGGTTTAGGCAGCCTTTATATGGCCGATAACAAATGGAAAATGCGGCTGAAATCGTTGACAGGAACTGACGAAAAGGTTTTGTTAAATGATTTTTGTACGGTGGTGAGCAAGTTCAACAAAGTGCACCCGGGCATGCGTTTTTGCGGGCATAACATCAAAGAATTTGACATACCATTCTTGTCTCGCAGGATGATCATCAACGGGCAGGCGCTGCCGGAATGCCTGCAACTGTGGGGCAAGAAGCCATGGGAGGTAACGCATATAGATACCATGGATATGTGGCGCTTTGGCGACTATAAAAATTTCACTTCGCTGTCGCTGCTGGCGGCAGTTTTAGACATACCTTCGCCTAAATCTGACATTGACGGCAGCCAGGTGTCAGGGGTGTTTTACAAAGAAAAAGACCTGGACCGTATAGGCCGCTACTGCCTGCAGGATGTATATACATCGGCCAAGGTGTATCTGCGGCTGGCAGGTATGGGCAATATAGAGTTGGAACAAGAGATAGTGACAGAATAGTATGAATGCTGAATACACCAAAATACTGCAATCGCTGCAGCTGAAGCAATACGCACCCGTGTACCTGGTAGACGGTGAGGAACCCTATTATATAGATGAACTGAGCACACACTTTGAAAATATACTACCGCCGCACGAGCGCGACTTTAACCTGATAACACTATATGGCAAGGATGTGACCTGGGCCGATGTAGTAAATGCCTGCCGCCGCTTCCCGATGTTTGCGGAAAAGCAGGTGGTGATATTAAAAGAAGCAGGGCAACTAAAGGAGTTTACCGAGCTGGCCGGCTATTTTGAGAAACCCTCGCCCACTACTATACTGCTGATAGAATACCGTTTTAAGAAGGCTGATAGCAAGACCAAGGCCGTGAAGCTGGCCAAGGAAAAAGGCTTTTACTTTAACAGCGAGAAGATAAAAGACACTGCCATGCCAGGCTGGATAATGGACTATGGTAAACACATAGGCTTTACCATACCCGAGCGTGAGGCACAGATACTGGCTACCTTTTTAGGTAATGACCTGCAGAAGGTAGTGAACGAGATACAGAAGGTGCGCATCAATGTGCCGGACGAGAAGGAGCTTACGGCGGCCATGATACAGAAGTACATCGGCATCAGCAGGGAGTATAACATTTTCGAATTTCCAGAGGCTATTACGGGCAATGACCGTGATAAAATGTTCCGTATGCTGCATTACTTTATCAGCAGCCCCAAGGCGGCACCTATGCCGCTGCTGATAGGCAGTTTTTACAGTCACTTCAGCAAGCTGTACCAGGCCAGCTTTGTGCAGGGTAAGAGCGATAAGGAGATAGCCGCTGCCCTTGGCTACTGGAAGCTGAAGGAAACAATGGCCGCCCTACAGCAGTGGCCACGCCCGCGCACCGAGCGCGCGCTGATGCTCTTAGGCAAGTACAGCACTATGGCCGTGGGTATTAAAAGCACGGCTGATGACAGGGAGTTGCTGAAGGAGCTGGTGGGGCAACTGCTGAATTAGTTTGTCTGAATCAGGATGGTCAGGATTTAAGGATTTACAGGATTGCTTTGTTTTGTAGCTGTTATTAATAGGATCTATTAGTATTTTGTTCGGCGAATCAGGAGATTCGCTTATTTGTGTGGTCACGAGAGCGCTGAACTCTCGCGACAGTTACGGATCTTCCTTTTTTGAATTAGGTTGAAATATTTGATGACCGCTTTCCGTTATTCTTTTGATGGGTAAGTTATGGTTATTTATATTTCTTCTTTCCGCGCTATCATGCAGAAGTGCACGAAGTGATTATCCTTATAAGCTATCAGACTTTTTCTATAACGGTCATAAACATAACAGGCATATTGTAAACAGGGTGCCAGACTACGCATTATTTCGGAGGGATGGTTGTATTGTTGAGGAACAGGCTTCTCTTCTGCTGACCCGACTTAATGACTCTATGATATATGGGCGTGTTGTTACACCATTATGCAATATGCTGGAGAACAAACTTGTTAGTGTCAAAATCATTTACCCCGTGCATACAACTATATTGCCTGTTGATAGCATTGGTCAGTTCTGGTTTTGCAGCGCCGATAGCATTTCTACGATAAAGGTAACCAGCATAAGGTGCAGGAAGCTGGTTGTGGATATGAAGGGGTTGTTGAAATGATCGTCTGGATCAATTCCCGCAGTTATCGTTCCAACATCCTAAAACGAATACGTCCCGACACAGCAATCACCCCCTACATTTGACCAATCTCGGCTAATCCGAGAATGGTCAAATATCGTCCCCTCTTTGGGCCAACGCACAAGGCTTGGCAAAGAGGGGATTTGCCGAAAACGAATACGTCCCGACGTGAGATGGCTTCGTTCCCTGCCTGTCGGCAGGCAGGCTCGCAGAGACCCTGTGTCATTTGCAAAGTTCTTGAGCGCAGCTAATTGTTTACTCAGTGTGACACTCCGTAGGTGTCTTTGCGACTACTCAACTTTTAAAATAAAGAACCTTCTCCTTCGTTATACAACTTAGGTAGTGGGATGGTGGTACCGGCGTGCTTGTTGAGTTCTTTGATGAAGTAAGCGATGAGTTCGGGGGAGTGGAGTTCTTCGTGCTGGTGCATAAAGAAGTAGCAGGTTTCCAGGCCTTCGTCCATCCATTGTTTGATGCGCTGCACCCACTCGTCTATGCGGGTATAGTCTGTTTTGTGCAGGGCGTTGCCTACAAAGCGGATGAAGCATTTGGGGGTGGAGAGGTGCATATGCACGCAATCGCGGCGACCAGCGGCATCGGTTATTACCAGTCCCCTCTTTTGCTTTGCCATAAAGTCGTACAACTGTTTGTCGTAACCGCTTTTGTCGGTGTACCAGGCCTCATGGCGCAGTTCCAGGAACAGATCAAGATCCTTGGGCAGACTGGTGATGAACTCTTCGATGGTCTCGCGTTTGTCGAGGTTCATTTGCGGGTGCGGCATCAGGAATAGCGGGCCGAGATGCTTTCCGAAGGCTTCTACAATGTTGATGAAGTTGTCGGTCTCGGCCTGTGCGTTTTTAAGCCTGCGCAGGTGGGTGATGGACTGTGTAAACTTAGGACAGAAGATAAAATCCTTAGGTACCATACTTACCCATTTCTCTACCTGCTCGCGCGAATGCGAACTATAGAAAAAGCCATTAAACTCTATACTGTTGAACTGGGTGGCATACTGCGCCAGGAAGTCTTTTTCTTTTGTGCCTTTAGGGTATAACTTCCCTATCCAGTCTTTACGGCCCCACTTGGCGCAGCCGATGTAGAATTTTGTTTTGCCCTTGCCTTTGGCCAGTATCTTCTTGTTGGCCGCCGGGTCTGCGGGCAGCGTGAAGTCTATCTGTTCCAGTGTAGCGTCGTCTACTTTTCCGAATTCCATGGTTTGTTGTTTTTGTTTTTTAAGCCTCACCCCGGCCCTCTCCAAAGGAGAGGGGGATGGCCTGTTAGATTGCCGCGTCTACCAGTCGTCGATGCCGATATCTGCTTTGTACAATATTAGGGGCATCTGGCCGGAGAACAGCATTTTGTTGGTCTCTGGATCGAAGAAATCTACGAAGACGGAATCGCCCCCAAGGGAGGTGTATTTCATATCGACAAGTACTTCTTTCAGCTGTTTTATTTTCCGTTTGTTCTTTTTGCATTCTACCTGTGCCATGCCTGCGGTAAGCAGGTAACAGCCCACCACATTCTGCAGCAGTGGTTCGGTAGCGCTCCTGTATTGGGTGTGTTCACCGGGATACAGTTCGTAAGAGTAATTGCCATTGGTGTCTAAACCACAGTTGGCCGCATGCAGGCTATCTCCGTTCTGGCGGAGCAATGCGAGTGTTTTATTAATATCGCGGATGGCGAACGATACCCTGTATTCACCAAAAAATACGTGCACCTGCGGCGTGGTCCACAGGTTGCGCATTTTCTGCGGGTGCTGGGCCGGTGTCATTACCGGCAGAAGAAATAAGAACAAAAAAAACGATAACCTTTTCATCTGTATCATTTCCTGTGTCTAAAGTACGCAAAAGGCTTAATTTTAACGCTAAAATATCTGTTAATGAAAAGCTTTGCGAGTGATAACTATGCAGGCGTGCTGCCCCAGGTGATGGCGGCGCTGCATGCTGCCAATACAGACCATGCCCGCTCTTACGGAGCTGACAAAATAACCGAGCGGACCACTGCGCTGCTGCGTGAGGTATTTGGCTGTGAACTGTGGGCTTATTTCGTATTCAACGGCACGGGCGCTAATGTGCTGAGCATCAGCAGCGCAACACAATCTTACAACGCTATACTTTGTGCAGACACATCGCATATCTACTGCGATGAATCGTCGGCACCGGAAACATTTACGGGCTGCCGTTTCTTTGCGCTGCCGGCCAATGAGGAAGGGAAAATAACACCGGAAGTAATAAGGGAAAGACTGATCCGCAAGGGCGATATACACTATGCACAAACAGCGCTGATATCGATAACGCAAAGCACTGAATATGGTACTATCTACACCCCCGAAGAGATAAAAGCCATAGCCGACCTGGCGCATGAAAATGGTTTATACCTGCACATGGACGGATCGCGCTTTTTTAATGCTACGGCTGCCAGCAATTGCGGGCTGAAGGACATCAGCAGCGCTTGCGGCGTGGATATATTATCGCTGGGGGGCACGAAGGCAGGCATGATGTATGGCGAGGCTGTGCTAGTTTTTAATAAAGACCTGAACAAGCATATAGCCTACAAGCACAAGCAGGTGATGCAACTGGCCTCTAAAACGCGCTTTATTGCTGCGCAGTTCGAAACTATGCTGAAAGATGAACTATGGCGCACCACGGCCAGCCATGCAAATAAAATGGCGCAACTACTGCGTACTACCCTTACTCAGTATCCTGAAGTGAAGATAACCAAGCCCACACACGCCAATGCAATATTTGCCGAGATACCCAGGCATTGGTATGAGCCACTGCAGGAGCATTTCCCGTTCTATGTATGGAAGGATAGCACCCATGAGGTAAGACTGATGTGCAGCTGGGATACTACGGAAAATGATATTATAAAGTTTGGCGAGGCGATCGGGAGGTTGAAGAGTTAAAGGGTTAAAAGGTTAAAGAGTTAATATGGGTTGGCCGTGGCTGGCCCTTTTTGTTTGTCTGAACCGTGTTTTTGATCAAAGGATTGCCCAGGTGTTCCTTGCCTTTCCTTTTTTCGCCGGACAGAATCCGGCTACCAGACCTGCCGTAGCAAAATGCTACGGCAAACGCGGAGCTTGGTCCAACTTCTTTAATCTCACCCGGGACTGCATCCCGGGCTATTATCTTTCGGTCTTTCAGACCGTAGTTTTGTTAACTAAAGGACTTTGCCCTACAGCGTGCCGCAATATCTTTAGTGGCAGATCAAAAGGGAAGTGATATTAGCGCGCTATGGCTAGCAAAAGTCTTCAGTTCCATACCATATTTTTTGGGGTGTCGCGATTTCAGAGCAGACACACCTAAAACAAAAAAGCTTCCGGTCTCCCGGAAGCTTTTGTTTATTTAAAACTATTTAAGATTAGTGAGCTACCACTACTTGTTTAACTATCTGACCGTTAGTACCTGCGATCTTCACTACATAGTTGCCAGAAGCAAAGTTTGCAGTAGAGATACCAGTAGTGTACTGAGCAGTTGCAGGAACACTCCACATACGAACAACAGCGCCGTTCATATCATAGATAGCCACTGTGAAAGCCTGAGCTTCGTTCCAGTTCAGCTTGATGTTCAGCGTGTTCTGAGCAGGAATTGGGAAGATGCTTACTTCGCCGTTAGCAGCTACGTTGTTTACACCAGAAGTAGTGTATGTTTCGTAGTAGTAGTTAGCAGCGCGGTCGCCGTTAGCGTGCTCCCAGAAACCAGCAATGTTCCAAGACTCGTCAACAGAGTTTGTGAGCTGATTGTAAGAGTTGTAAGCGTAAGTCCTTTCGAGGTTGTTAACCCATGAACCACCAGCTGCAGTATCCCAACGCTGATCGATCTCCAGCTGAGGGTTACCGCTTACGAAACTGCTGTAGTTTTCCACGGTAACGTTATCCCAACCCATAGATGTAGCGTTGTAAGTCTGATACATTTCAGAAGTACGGTTGTTGCTGGCATCGTATGTATAAGTATACATGTTGCTGGCAACCCATCCGCCACCTGTCCATACGCTGTAAGTAGTAGTAGCAGGCATGTTACCTGTAGTATACGTATAGTCGTACTTATCTGTGTAGTTATAAGTGCTTGTAGTGGTGTTGTACACCTGGCCAATTTCCTGGATCAGGTTACCGCCTACGTTGTAGTAGAAAGTCTTCTGCGTGTTAGCATCGAAGCCAGAAGTAGCGCTGTTCCACAGCTGGTGCTGAATAGAGAACAGATGAGAAGCTGTACCTGCTGTATAAGTGTATACGTCCCTTGAAACGTTTACCCAGTTAGAGCCACCCCATACCTGAGATACCATAGTATCTACGCGGTTTGTAGCGTCATAAAAATACAATGTTTTAGTTGTGTTATCCCACATTGAGGTAACACTGTTCCATACTGTATTTGTCTGGCTGATGATATTGTTGCTCGCGTCAAACTGCTGATAAGCAGTAGTGTTGTTGGAGTACACAGTGTCACCAGTCATTACCTGCCAGTTAGTTGCTGTATTGTACTTCAATGTGTGCATCAGATCACCACCCCTAGGGTTGGTGTACGTGTATGCAGTGCTGTCGAGAGGCTTGAAGATAGCACCATTGTTATACCAGTTCGCTGCTGCGATGAGCCTGGATGACGTTTGAGCCTGTGCATCATGCATCAGAAGTACAGGTATTGCAAGTGTGAAGAGTAGCTTCAATCTTTTCATAAATGGCAATTTAATTTGAATATGGTTGTGTTCTGATATAAAAAACTGTACAATGATACTGATTATTTTCTGTAAAGTGCAACCTTTTTAAAAAAAATTGTTTCACAGTTACGGAATTAGTGCAAAACTTGTGCAATTCATGGACCGTGTGGACAATATATCCCAACAAAACCATTGCAAAATCGCTACTCCTGAACATTTTGGCCAGCGATCCGTCCCAAATAGATCGTGATATAAAACAACCTGCGGACAGACCGCCTTGCTACCATGCGCGGACTCGCTGCAAACAAAAAGAGCTCCCTTTTCGGGGAGCTCTTAACTATCAATTTTGTTACAACTATTTCAGCGTAAGATGAGAAGCTATCGGCTTATCATTTTTGCTTATTGAATTGTAAGTAGGGATGATGAAGCGCGCGCTGTAATCGTTATCGGAGATGAACTTGAGCACATACTCTACCGCAAAGGCAGGGTCGTTCTTCTTACCCACAAGCAGGTATTCGAGATAGAAAAGGCATATGCCGGAATCGAATGAGCCGCCATTGTCTTTACCTATCCATTTTTCCGCGAATGCGATGATGTCATTTTTATTATCCACCACACGCTCGTGCAGTTGTTTCAATGAATATACTTTCAGGTATTTCAGCCTTTCCACATCGCCTTCTACATCTATATCGCCATTGAGCGTAGCACCTGCACGGCGGGCGATCTCGCTGTCTATCTCTTTAATGACCTTGCTTGATGCGATGTACTGCTTAAGGGTAGCATCGGTCATCTGCGAGTTCTCATCGTTTACCGGTGCGGGAGCGGGTTCCGGCTCGCGATTGTAGAAAGGAACATCATCTACTTCCTGCGGCATTGGCTGGGCCGGCGCTGCATTTTGCACAGGCTGCTGCACAGGCTGCGCTACGGGTTGGGGTATCGAGGCAGGCGCAGGCTGTGGTGCCGGCTGCGGTATGTATTGCGCTACAGGCTCCGGCACGGGCACATACGCCACTTGTGGTACCGGCTGTGGTGCCGGCATTTGCACTTGTGGTATCTGCACTTGTGGTATCTGCTGCGCAACAGGCTGCGGTACATATTCGTTAGTATTGTACACCGGCGCTACAGGCTGCATAACAGGCTGTGGAGGAGCCGGAGCAACAGGCGCAGGCTGTGGCATTTCTACTACCGGAACGGGCTGCGGCATAGGAGCCTGCACTACAGGAATAGCTACTACGGGAGCCGGCTGTGGCACAGGAGCCTGCATAACAGGCGCTACTTCAGGTACCGGCATCTGGGCTACAGGAGCGGGTTGCGGTATTTCCGCTACAGGGGCTACCTGCTGTGGTATCGGAGCGGGCTGCGGCACAAACTGTGCTGTTTGCAGCGGCACTTCGCTAACCGGAGCCATAGGTGCCGGTTGCGGCTGTACCGGAGCCTGCATAACCGGAGCCTGCTGAGGTGTTTCCTCTATAAATGACTCTTCGTTTTGTGCTGGCTCTACCCAACCATATTTAGCGTTAAGCTGACTGCGTATCTTGAGGAACTCGAGATCGGCCATTTCCAGCAGGGCCCCTACGCGATAGAAGTCGCGCTTCATATCGTCGGGGAACGTAGCGTTATCGTAACCGAGCTCCTTTTCTATACCTGCCCAGGCATCCTGGAGCATAGAACAAACATGTATCTCGAAACGCTTGCTACCAGAGCGGCGATATTCTATTAATTCCTGCCTTGCCGGCTTAAGTGCGGCGGAAAGCTGAACGTGCTTATAAGAAAAGCTATCCATGCGCACTTTTTTCTTATCCTTAGAGCGTTCGTTCTGAACGTCAAATTCGGCTGAAACGACCTCAGATATCTTACTAACCGAATCTTCGAAATAAGTAACTACACGAATAACGGGCATGTAGATATTCTCGCCCGAAGCGCTGTGCTGGTGCTCCATCCTCGACTCTATCCTGTAGTAAGGAATGTTGTTCTGTATCACAATTTCCTTTACTAACTCTTCCATTTTCATCATGAAGGCCGAATTGGCTTCAATTGACGACTGATGTTTTTTTGATGGCATACTCATCATATTAATTCGACACAATAGTAAGAAGTTTTTTTCCCCAAATGTGAAAAGAGACCCCGGTTTAACAACCGATTAAGGAAAAACAATATCCAAGGTGAGAGAATTTACCGATCTAACCCTCCAAAATACGGCCTTTCCGGCACGTAATTTTCAAGGACAAGTAAACCTAATATCCATTACAAACTATCTGCATGAATATATTAAAATGATTAACAGTGTTTTAATAAAAATAATATTGCGCTAATATATAAGGACAGGTTGCGTTGTAATTTGCACAGTTCAATGTACCGAAGTACCGTTATGTATCGATTATCAGGTTTATTTGTATTGTTTGTATTCATTGTTACCGCATCGTACGGCCAGCTGACCGTAACGCCGGGACAAAGTGCCGCAACCCTGGCAGGTGCGCTGGCGGGCGGCGGAGTAACCATACTTAACCCTGTATTGACATGCCCGGCAGCAGCCAACGGCACCTTTACCTATACCGGTACTACCTTAAACATCAACAACGGCATTTTACTGACCACGGGGCACGCTGCGGCTGCGGCCGGTGCTGAGCCACCACTGGTGAACTTTAATAACAGTGCGCCCGGCGATCCGGATATGGCACCCTATCTGCCGGCAGGCGCCAACACTTACGATGCATGTATACTGGAATTTGACCTTATACCGTCGGGTGATACCATTGCTTTCAACTATCAATTCGGGTCGGAAGAGTACAGGCAGGCTGTATGCAGCGATTTCACCGATGTGTTTGCGTTCTTTATATCCGGCCCCGGCATTGCGGGAACCAATAATATGGCACTGGTGCCCGGCACTACCATCCCTGTGGAGATCAACACGATCAATAGCGGCACACCCGGCACAGTGCCAAGTGCCAATATAGCCAATTGCACCTCTATGGGCCCGGGCTCGCCCTTTACTTCTTATTACGTAAATAATGCGGGTGGCGCAGATCTTGCCTACCGGGGCTATACAGCTAAGCTAAAGGCATTTCATGCGGTAACGCCTTGCCAGCAATACCACTTAAAACTATCTATAGTAGATGCAGGCAACTGGCAATACGATTCCGGCGTTTTCCTGGAGAAGGGCAGCCTTGCCTCTAATTCTTTCCGGTTTTCGCTTACGGACTCTATCGGGACAACGATCAATGGCGTGCAACACTCTATAGTAAAAGGCTGCTCTCCCGCTACGGTAACAATAGTAGCCGACCACGTGAGCCCGTTACCCAACACGGTATACCTTACCTATAGCGGCACTGCGGTTCAGAACGTGGATGTAAATACCCTACCCTCTTCGCTGGTATTACCGGCAGGCAACACCTCTGTATCTTTCGACGTGCAGGGGCTTGCAACAACGGTCAACGGCCCTGTGAGCCTGGGTGTTCACATAGTAACGCCATGCGGTAATGCTGACGACCTGACCATCACTGTGCTGGACACACCCGCTGTAAAGATATTGACCCCAGATACACTGGTATGTCCGGGCCAGGCGTTTACCATACGGGCAACAGGCGCCGCCGGTCTATCGTATAGCTGGGCACCGGCTGCCAGCCTGAACTCATCGACCGTGTTACAGCCGGTTGCCACCCCTGGTGTAGCCACTGTGTATACGCTATCTGCCATTTACCCCAATGCAGGTTGCCTGCCAACTATACGAACGGTGACGGCCGGGATGAATCTTTTTAGCCTGGGCACTATTGCCGGCGACAGTGTATTCTGCACGGGCACGTACTATAGATTTTCGATAAAAAACGCCCACCAACAGCAAATATTCTGGAGCTTTGGTCCCAACGACACCGTTACCGGCCCTCTGTCTGTGATACACGCATGGGCCAATGCCGGTATATATAATATTGTTGCCGGCCCTACGTTCGGTGGCTGCGGGCTGCCTGCCATAAAAACGATACGCGTATATGCTTCGCCGTTCATTTACCTGGGAGCAGATACGACCATATGCCCCGGCAATACTGCTATTGTACTGCACGACACCTACGGTGGGGCACCATCGGCTGCAACATGGCTCTGGAATACCGGTGCAACCACCAATAGTATAGGTATTGACGCCCCCGGGATATACTATGCGACAGTTACGGCTGACGGCTGCCAGGCCAGCGACACCATAAACATAGGCCCCGATTGTTTTGCTGCCATTCCTAATGTTTTCACACCGAATGGAGACGGTATCAATGACTACTTTTTCCCAAGGCAAGCACTAAGCATGGGACTGACGGATTTCCATATGACCATCTATAACAGGTGGGGACAGGAAATATTTACAACAACCTCCCTGGATGGCGGAGGATGGGATGGCCGGTTTAACGGAGAACTACAGCCCATGGGTGTTTTTGTGTATACTATAGAGGCTGGTTTTAAAGATGGCAGCCACCTGAAACGATCGGGCAATGTAACGTTGCTGAGGTAAACAGAGGGTGACGATAGCCCGGCTGGTAATTTATCAAGTGATTATATACCTGCATTTTGTATTTTTAAGCCAAGTATCTTTTATTATACGCAAACAGGTTACTGTTTCATGGCAAAGAAAAACAAAAAAGCAGGCAATAGCACACCACAGGTGCACCAGGAGCTCAAAACAACAATTGCAGACACAAAGCCAAGCGCTTTACCTGAACAAAACGGTACAGGCTGGCTATCGTTCAGATTCCAGGCAATAATTGTGGCGCTACTGGCTATTGTTATGTATGCTAATACCTGGCAGCACGAGTTTGCCCTGGATGACACTATAGTAATAGTAAAGAATGAATATGTGTGGGAAGGGTTTGCCGGTATAAAAGACATACTGACCAAGGATGCATTTGACAGCTACTATCGCCAGCAGAACTCATCGAACCAACTATCGGGCGGGCGCTACAGGCCACTATCCATCATCACCTTTGCCATAGAACAGCAACTACTGGGCACTGATTCTGTAAGCAATGGCAATGTGACGTTCGAGATGCAATCGAAATCTGAACAAAAGCTATTACACGATATGCGGGTGCGCCATGTAGTGAATACACTACTATATGCGCTCGCAGTGGTGGTACTGCTCTACTTTTTGCGAACCATAATATTCAGATCAACGCCGGTAGCGGCATTTATTGCTACCCTGATATTTACGGCACACCCGCTACACACAGAAGTGGTGGCCAATGTGAAAAGCCGCGACGAGATATTATCGCTGTTGTTCATCTGCCTTACGTTCGTTACTGCGTTCAGATACCGGGCAGATAAAAAGATAACTTCCCTGGCCTTGAGCATGCTTTGCTTTTTGCTGGCCTTCCTATCTAAGGAATATGCTATAGCTACGGTGTTATTGCTGCCATTAGCATTTGTTTTGTTCGACAAGCAGACGCCTGTACAGAGCATCAAATCATTCCTGCCTTACCTTATTGTGATAGGCATATACGGTTTGCTCAGGCTACAGGTGGCAGCAGAGTCCAATCCCGCTTCTGATGCTGACATACTTAATAACCCATATGCCTTTGCGTCGCCCGCAGAGAAGCTGGCCACACAAATAGCTACATCGCTCAACTACCTGAAATTACTGCTTGTGCCCTACCCGCTTTCCAGCGATTATTCTTACAACACTATTCCCTACAAATCGTTTGGCCATCCAATGGTATGGATATCGCTACTGGTGCATGCAGGCATAGTTGGGGGTATAGTTTATTTCTTTAAGCGGAACAGGATCATTTGTTTCGGATTGGCCTTCTATCTCTTCCATTTGCTGCTCATCAATAATTTCCTTTTTAATATAGGAGCAACAATGGGTGAACGCCTGGCGTATCACTCATCTGTGGGGTTTGCTGTTATTATAGCCTACCTGCTTTATGAAGGCGCACAAAAAATAGCGGCGCAAAACCGAGCGATAGTAGCCGCCGGCGTAGCAGGAGGCATAGCACTGGTATATTGCCTTATAGCCATACCGCGCAACAGTGCCTGGAAAAACGATTACTCCCTTTTTCTTACCGACATCAAAACATCGCCCAACAGCGCGCTTGTGAACTCGAACGTAGGTTTCTACTACCTGCACCAGGCGGAATCGCAGACAGATAGCACCAAGAAACGGATGTTTGCTGCGCAAGCGCTGCCTTATTATATAAAGGCCACAGACATACACAAGACCTTTGTGATAGGCTATCTGAACAAGGGGCTGTGCTATTTCTTTATGGACCAGCCCGATAGTGCCAGGGTGAACCTGGAGAAAGTGATACAGATGTACCCCAACTACGCTAATATCCACGAAACCTTTTACAACGTGGGTGTGAACTTTTACTTCCATAAGAGACTACCAGAAGCAATAGAGATGTGGAAGACTGCGTTGCGGCTAAAACCAGACTACATATTGGCGCAACAGAGTATCAACACAGCCACCATCGAATTAAATAATGCAAATAGCGCTGCAAGCAAATAATAAATATAACCCATATCATAAAGTGAATAACAATATGTTAGTGGGTATATTGGCTAGTAGTAAATACTTTCGTCACACATCGCTTTATTACCCGAAAGTTTTAACACTTTATGAGTTTACATAACCTGCTGCAAGGATTGCGTGAGTTGCCGAAGTTTGTGCCGAACCTGGTCACTATAATCGTATTCACCTTTTCCAATATTGCGTACATCGTTATTATGCGGACGCACTATAACAACTATGTAAAAAGAAAACAGAAGAAACCAATATACTACAAGCTATTCCGTGTTTATGGTCGGTTCTTCCTTTCCAAAGTCACATCGCGATCGGAGCGAAAATTCTATGTTCAGTGTAATATCATTGGCGCAGTATTCGGCTCTATGATCATTCTGTCGTTCATGTATTTTGTGAACAAAATGCTGCATTAATACCATTGCAACTGGCCATCTGTTAACCGCAGCCGGCAAGCAACAGGCATTCACTTTTTTTCACATCGGCAACGATGCGGGGGAGGTGCATTTGTTTAACTTTGCGCTATGCTTCAACAATACTGCGCTTCCCTGACGGACTATAAAAGACTGAAAACCCGCGAAGTAAAGATCGGAGACCTGCTGCTGGGCAATGGCCATCCTATACGGATACAGACCATGACCACTACAGACACTATGGATACGGCTGCTACTGTAGCCCAAACCATACGCTGTATAGAAGCGGGTGCAGAGCTGGTGCGCATAACAGCGCCCAGCAAGAACGAAGCAGAGAACCTGCGTAATATAAAAGCCGAGGTGCGCGCCCGCGGGTATGACACCCCGCTGATAGCCGACATACACTTTACGCCGAATGCGGCCGAGATAGCCGCACGCATAGTAGAAAAGGTGCGCGTGAACCCGGGCAACTATGTAGACAAAAAGAAGTTTGACTTTATTGAATACACCGATGCAGCATATGCAGAGGAGATAGAACACATCCGCAAGCGGTTTACCCCACTGGTAAGGATATGCAAAGAGCATGGCACTGCTATGCGTATAGGCACCAACCACGGATCGCTTAGTGACCGTATCATGAGCCGCTATGGAGATACACCTATAGGCATGGTAGAGAGCGCCATGGAGTTTTTGCGCATAGCCCGTGATGAGGATTATCACCAGATAATACTGAGCATGAAGAGCAGCAACCCGCAAGTGATGGTACAAGCCTACAGGCTGCTGGTGCAGAAAATGGATGAAGAATTTGGCGAGTGCTACCCGCTGCACCTGGGCGTTACCGAAGCAGGGGACGGTGAAGATGGCCGCATCAAAAGCGCAATAGGCATTGGTACGCTGCTGGAAGATGGCATTGGGGACACGATACGGGTATCGCTGACAGAAGACCCTGAATTTGAGATACCGGTGTGTAAGGATATAGTGAAGCGCTATAGTACCCGTAAAAGCGGGCTTATTGTGCCTGAAGAACAACTGGCGCTGCCATACAATCCGTTCGTTTATAAGCGCAGGGCAACTGAAGCTGTTGGGAATATTGGCGGAGGCCATGTGCCGGTTGTACTGGCCGACCTGAGCAACACCAAAAACTTGGACGTTAATAACTTCAGAGACATTGGCTATAAATACGATGAATCTTCTGATAAGTGGCATATAAATGATGGAGCCGCAGATTATGTTTATACCGGCGACAAGATGCCGGATTTTGCTTTACCGGGCACACTGCAAGTAATAGTACACCATACAAAATGGAAAGCACTTGAAGACAAAACGAAATGCCATCCATTATACGTCACTGAGGAGTATTTAGCAGCAAATGAGCAACCTGATGTGATGCACTTTGTAATGATAACCCCATGGAAAAATTATGGAAATGTCCTGGCGGAGAAATTAAAAAGCAACAAAAACGTAGTACTGCTGCTCTCCGCAGATGACAACGGATTTGGCCATGTACGTAAGTTCTTTTCCATGTTAGCGAAACATGGTATTCATTGCCCCGTGATACTACATGGTGACAGTCATGCCCCGAGTGTTGATGAACAATTAATAGCTTTTGCCACTAACACAGGTGGACTTCTTTTGGATGGCATGGGTGATGGCGTGTGGCTTACTAACGATATAGGCTGGATAAAGAACGACAAAATAACAGGCCGTACGTACCTGGAGGTGAAAAGCAATGAACAATTCCTGAACAACACTGCCTTCTCCATATTACAGGCTACACGTACCCGCATCAGCAAAACAGAATACATCAGCTGCCCGAGCTGCGGCCGTACTTTGTTCGACCTACAAGAGACCACTGCCAAGATACGCGCTGCTACGAACCACCTTAAAGGCGTGAAGATCGCTATAATGGGCTGTATAGTTAATGGCCCGGGAGAAATGGCAGATGCAGACTTTGGCTATGTAGGCAGCGGACCAGGTAAGATAACGCTATACAAGAGCAAGGAAGTGATGAAGAAGAATGTACCGAGCGAGGTGGCAGTTGAGGAACTCATCAACCTGCTGAAGGAACACGGTGCGTGGGTGGATAATGGCTGAATTGCCTAATGGCTCGATAGCTCAATGCCTTATTTAATACGGCAAGGCCATTCATTGTTAGTGCGTGTCCTCTGCAGCCACTATAAAGGAAATTACAACTCAGCTATCGGACTATCAGCCGTTGAGGCTTCCTTTTCTAATTCTTTGCTTTTCCTGTCAAGTACTATGAGCAGGGCTACGGGGATGTAGAATAGCGCACCCACCTTGTGGGTTTCTATGAGTTCGGAGAAGAAGTTGTTGATGAAGCCCGCAGCAATACACATAGCCAGGCCAACTGTTACCGTGCGATAGAATTTGTCTTTGAAACGATGATATACCTTTTGTGCTTTAGCAAAAACAACGGGCACTAACAATGCATACAGCAGCATGGCGGGCCAGCCTTGCTCGGCCAGCATATACAGGTAATAGTTGTGCGTGGTAGACTGCTCTTTGTTGCGGCTTACATAGGTTTGGAAAGAGCTGACCGCATAAGGCTTGTAATAATAATAGAATGCCCGTGGCCCTACACCTGTAACAGGGTAATCGGTGCTCATCCTTACGGTGGCTATCCAGCGGTACACGCGCTCCATGCTCGACATATCTTTACCCCTGAAGGTAGAGATGATGTGATCCATGAACTCTTTGTGCATGTAGGTCTTGTTATAGTCGGGCCTGAAGGCCATGTACTTATTGTTGGGCACCATATAGCAAAACAGCAGTATGATGAGCGCATAGATGGTGGGCATAATGATATTCACCAGCCTGAGCCTAATGGCCATGCCCACACCCAGCGCAAAGAACACCGCTATATATGCGGCACGCGTTTGTGCGAAGATGATACCCGCAATGAATATGAGAATGATGACCAGCAACCCGAGTTTTGTGGCCAGGCTGCGATGCTTAGATAAAGGTACCGCTATCAGCAGCAGCGGAAACAGCATAGAAGTAACCGAAGAGTAATCTACGTGGTTATAATAAAGGCTCTGCCCCAGGAATGCCAGCGAACGCTGCACCTTATCGAACCGGAAGCCCAGCATGGCGTGGTGTATCAGAATGATGATAACCGTTACCAATGTAGATACCAGCAGCAGGCGGAACGCGCGTATGTAGTCTCTCTTTTCTTTAAAGATCAGCACCGGCAAAATGAAGTAGCAGGCAATGAGCCACGTCTTTACCAAAAGGAATTTGAAGGAGAAGAAGATCATCTGCGAGCACAACACTGCTACTACCAGCCACAGGAACTGCAATACAGTGATGAAGGTGATCTTATCGCGCCACCACCACTCCGGCATCAGCTTTGGGTTACGTGCCCAGGCGATGAGCACGATGCCGAGCATGCACCACATCATAGGCTGATCGGGCAGAGTAAGCGACATAGAGTCGCCGGCGAAACTTAATTGTATGGAGAACGGAATGGTGAACAGGAACAGCCAGTAAGCTGTCTTCCAGTTAAGCCCGCACAGTAAAAAGTATAGGTAGCCGAAAGGAATGGCCAGCAGGAAGTAATATCCTGTCCATGTAAACAGCACTACGGTAAGAAACAATACCGACAGCGATGCGAGGCTCAGCCACTTATTTTTCAGCAGTAATTCCATTAGCGCTCTACGGCCATCAATTTGTTATAGTAAGCCAAAACCAGCACCAGTAATGTGCTGAAGAACAGGCCGAGACAAGCGGCAACTATGAGCACCATAGTAAGCGTTGGGCCCATAGCCGATGTTGGTGGCAAGGCGCGTGTAGTTACCTTCAGGTAATCCATAGAGCTGTTCGTGGTCGCCTCTATCTCGTTGATGAGCGATATGTATTTGGCGCGGTCCTGCATTAACTGGTCTTGTTCTATGCCCAGTGCTTTCTGGTTGGTCATAACCGGTTCTGTAGCAGTATCACCTGTCATGTGCCTTAAGTCTGCAATAGCCTTGTGCCCATCAAGAATATCCCCATTACGGGCTATGGTACTATCTATCTGTTTTACCTTATCCCTTATAGACTTGGCCATACCCATCTTCATGGTGGTATAGTAGTTGCGGAAAGATTCTTCGCACACCTTTACGGCCATATTGGCCACGTTGGCGGCTGTCATAGAGTCGTAGGCTATATAGCTTACTTCCATTTCTTTGTATTCGGAGCGCTTTACATTGAAGTTCTTATCGAAGACACTCATCAGGAAGGCGTGTCCCTTCTCTGAGTTGATGTCGGAATTATACACCACCTGGAACTGGCAGTTGCGGATGATCCGGTCCTTAACCGTATCAGAAGCCAGCAATGCTGTTACCCTGTCCAGGTCGTCATCGCCGCCAAAGTAATCCACGTAGCGCTGTTCGTAGTTACGGAACAGGGTATTCCTGTCGCCATACAGCGGGTTATTGACCAGGAACTTTGATGAGGCTTTGAATTTCTTACGCTTAACCACGAAGAAGATACCGCCAAGTGCTATGGCTATGGCTGTAATGATGATGATGATACGTTTCTGCTTTTGAATGGTACGTACTACATCTATCAGATCAAAAGATGGTGTTGACATTTTTTGTGTATGGTTAAATTCAAAAAATTATGCGAGTGGCTACCAGCAATCAAAACGCGAACGGCCACTGTTTATTGTATTTCAATTTATTAAGCCTCACCCCGACCCTCTCCAAAAGGAGAGGGAGGTGTTCTGACATTTAAATCATTAGATAACGGTTTCGCCTGCCTGCATTTTTTCTGCGTTCTCTGCAAACTGCAGTGCGTCCAGCATCTCCTGTATATTACCGTTCATAAAGTCGTCGAGGTTATAAATGGTCATATTGATGCGGTGATCTGTGATGCGCCCCTGTGGGTAATTGTAGGTGCGAATCTTGGCAGAACGGTCGCCGGTGCTTACGAGGCTCTTCCTGCGGCGCGATATCTCATCTTCCTGCTTGCGCACCTGCTCTTCGTACAGGCGGGTACGCATCATGGCCGTGGCCTTTTCGCGGTTGCCCAGCTGTGTACGCTCTGTCTGGCATATGATCACGGTACCCGTAGGCACGTGGGTCAGTATCACCTTCGTTTCCACCTTGTTCACGTTCTGGCCACCGGCACCACCACTTCGGGCGGTTTCCATTTTCAGGTCGCTTTCCTTAAGTTCAAAGTCAATTTCTTCAGCCTCAGGCATTACCGCCACTGTAGCTGCCGATGTATGCACACGGCCGCTGGCCTCTGTATCGGGCACGCGCTGCACGCGGTGTACACCACTTTCAAACTTCAGCGTACCATAAACATCATCGCCGGTCACTTCCAGCTGCACTTCCTTAAAGCCGCCTACACTGCCCTCGGTCTCGGTAAGCAGGGCTACCTTCCAGCCGCGGCGCTCGCAGTAGCGCATGTACATACGCATCAGGTCGCCGGCAAACAGGCTGGCCTCATCGCCACCGGTACCCGCACGTATTTCCAGGATGGCGTTCTTCTCGTCCTGCGGATCCTTAGGTATCAGCAGGGTGCGGATCTCTTCTTCCAGCTTTTCCTTTTCTGCGGCAAGCGTTTCCAGGTCCTCTTTGGCCATGGTACGCAGTTCGTCGTCGCTTTCGGTCTCTAACACCTCGCGCGCAAAAGCAGTGCTATCCAGGCAGGTTTTGTATTTTTTGTTCACGGCCACAATGCCTTCCAGCTTGCGGTATTCCTTACTTACCTGCGAGAACTTCTTATTATCATTAACTATCTCCGGGTTGGTAAGCGCTACACCCAGGTCGTTGAACCTGGCCTCTATCGCCTCCAGCTTTTCTATAATCGAGCTCATTCAGTATCTGAAATAATACAATAAAACACCCCACTAAAACCTGGGCGGTTTTAATGAGGTGTGCAAAGTTACTTTTTTAAATGCTAAATAGTCCTATTTTGTTTCAGATGATGGCTGGTGCAACTTACACGTAATATCTCTGTTTATTTATTGACCAAAACCTTATACGAAAAAGACCGGCCACCAATTGCAATGGTCACTAAATAAAGCCCAGGCTGATCTAATATCAATGTCTCATAGGCTTTACCCGGCTGCGAAGAATAAACACACCGGCCTAAAACATCAGAAACGGTTATTTTATCCATTGTATTACGCGAGAAAATATTGAGCGTTCCAGTTGTTGGGTTCGGGTATATGCTTGTATGTGCAGTTACATCCTCTACACTTCCCGGTGTTACTATTGCCGGCCAGTTATACTTGTATCTTGCTATAAAGCCGTGTACATTCGTATTATCGGTAAGATATACCGTCGCGGTATCGGGAGCAAAATCGCCTGTGCCGATAAAATGACCACCAATTACGATGTCGTTAGTATCTAATAATTGAATGCATTGAGGACGTATGAATCCTGTTGCCGGGCACCCTATTCCGGCCACCCATGCTAAATGACCATCGGGGGTAAGCTTTTGCATATAGCCTTTAGGATCGTCGCCACCTATAGGGGGTATGTAATACTCTGCCGGACCGGGATCGAAGTCTGCCCCTCCAGCCCATGCATAAGCACCTGTCACATAAACATTCAAAAACGCGTCTGTTTTAATATCATAGGCATGAGCAGCACCGTTGACCTGGTTAACCCATATCAGATTGCCATTTTGATCCAATTTCAATACAAAAGCAGATCCTATCTCGCCAGGAGTAAGGCTGCCAGCCTGTAAAATAGTTGTATCAAGAGCCGCAGGGGACGGGTTAAAATCCACGAAGCCATTAAAAGCACCACATATCAGTAAGTTATCGGCCGTGTCTATATTGAGCTTTAAGTTGGAAAGACGCGATACTACAGAAGCTGTTGAAATGCTCTCCAGATGTTTAGCCCATATCACATTGGCATCACCATCCATTTTTACAATAAAAGCATCGCCGTTACCGGTTCCGCCAAAAGTAGTATTACCAGGACCCGGATCTATATCAACTACGCCCTGGTAGGTGCCTACACAATAGAGGTAACCAGCTTTATCGATACCCAGGCTGCATAAGCTATCCAGAAATCCAGCCCCGAGCGACCTGGCCCACAAATGGTCGCCTGCAGGGGTCATTTTCTCAATGAAGGCATCGTAGGAGACCATAGACGAATAAAGCGTTTCGGAAACAGTTGTACCGTTAAAATGAGCTTCACCGCCAAAATGCCCGCCAATATAGATGTTATTGTTTGCGTCAAGCTTGATGGACCGGCCAAAAATACCATAGCTAAGAAACGACTCTGTTGAAGTTACCCATTTAAAGTTTCCGAGAGAATCGTACTTGGCGGTGTACACATGGTTATTTAGCTGGGTGGGATTTAAGATATATTCTGCAAATGGATCCAGGTCAAAATCTACCGATCCACGAAACGTTCCTGTTATTAAAAGGTTCCCCGTGTCGTCGGTGGTCATGTCAGAAATATCGATATAGTCGGAGCTATTCAGGACTTTAGCCCACATCAGCTCTCTTGATGCGGTGAGTTTCTGAATATATGCGCAGGAGTCGCCATCGGCATGCAGAAAGGTGGCACCGGATCCGGGATCCATATCTGCATCGCAGCTCAGCATACCAGACAAGTATATTCTACTATTTTTGTCAATGGTCATACACCTGACTGTAAAGACCTTGTTACAAGTATCACTTCCCCCAATGTGTTCTATCCAGGTGAGGGTTTGCGAATAACTTAGAGAAAAGCAGAAAAAGAGCACAAAAGTGCATAGTAATGAGGTTCGAGTCATTGAAAATAATTTCGGCAAAAATATAAAAAAATAACAATTATTAGACTAGCTATACCAACAATCTATAAGGATTAGGCTGATCGGTAGTACGCTCCAGGCTGATACCATTGCGCTCTTTGACAGATATGGCCTGCGACAAGCGGAAGAACGGATCTTGACGGACGAACTGTTCGAAACCGGGGCTGAGAAACTCCATTTCGCCCTGGCGGGTGGTGATGGTCCACTTTATGCCGTCCCGCACTACCTGCTGTTCTATCTCTTCTATTTCTATCGGTTCCAGCATCATGGCGTCAAACTCGAAGGCCACGTTGCGCACCTTTTTAAACACTAATGTGGCGGGTGACACCCAGTAAGAGAAAGGAAAGCCGTCGGCCTCGGGCTCTATCCACTCCACAATGTAGTCTATATCCATTTCCAGGTCATCGGCCAGCCGCACTTTATAAATGGTGCAATCGTGCCAGCTCATGCTGTCGAAATCCGCGTCCGTAAATATTCTTTTGGGTAAATGATAAGTCATGGGAGGTGGAGCGATTTTTACACTGAAAGTCAATGATTTCTCCTCCTAATTTAAGAAAAATATTGGCAGTAAGCGCTATTCGGCCGCATTTTTTTTGCTAATGAGCTGCCTGATAGACGCCGCAGAAACGAAACGAAATACGAACATCAGCACTACGCTGCAGGCAAAGAACGCTCCGGCACTTACCATCCAGTTGACACTCAACAAGTTGGCCGCCGCCCATGCCAAAACGGCTACTATACACAGGTAACCCAGGTGAGCCCCGACCCACCTGATATTTACCGGTAATTCAAAAATACGGTTGCACGCCAGGATGAATACCACTGCCAGCATCGACTGCGTGAGGAAAGAGGTAACAGCCCCGCCTGCAGCAAAATAGCGGGGGATGAGGTAGAAGTTGAGCGACAGGTTGAATATCACGCCCACAAACGCAATGATGTTCATTGTTTTCATGCTACCGTTTGCAGTGAGCAATGTACTGTAAATGTACATAAGGCACCAGGCCGGGAAGCTGGCCATGAGCCATGAGAACACCAAACGATATTGCCGGATATTATCGGCATTGGCACCGCGATACAATACCTGCATGATGTTGGCACTGTAAAAGATACAAGCTACTGCCACTGCAAATGAAAAGGGCAGCAATATATTGGCACACAGCTTTACTATTGGCTGTATATCGTGCTTATTAGAAAGCATACGCCCATACATGGGGAGCAGCATAGTAGCAAACATCAACCCCAGGATATTGACCATATCGAGCTGGCGGAAGGCTGAGGCCCAAATGTCGGCCTGTGCCTTACCATCGGCACACATACGCTCTATCATCATGGCATCGGCCCGGTTGTATATACTCATCTGGAAGATAAGCAGGGCATAAGGGAAGCTCTGTTTGATGATACCCCAGACAGTGGGCAAATGAAATGAGAAACGAAGATGTATGCCGGATATACGCTTCAGTACGAACCAGGCAATGATGGCTGTTACCAGGTAGCAGGCAGCCTGGGTAATAACGAACCATTCTATACGAAAATGACTTGCCGTGGGCGGATATACCAATAAAAAACCGCAGATCACCACCATCATCAGCCTGTCGGTGATGGAGAGAATGCCATCGGTCTTGAAGCGGTGGAGGGCGGCTATGTTACTGCGAATGAACGATAGCAATGCGCTCAGCGACTGGAAGAGCAATATACCTGCCAGCAAGTTTAGCTCCCACCCTTTGTAACCAAGCAACATGCCCCAGCCATAGCCCAGTATCATATACAACCCCATCAACACCATGCGGGCCGATAGCATGGATGGGAACACCTCACCCAATTGCTCGGGGTCTCGGGCTATGGTGCGGCTATTGTAACTGGTGATGCCAAAGTCGAGCACGATCTGGAAGATGATGCCCAGGCTGAGCAAAGCCTGGTAAGTACCATATTCGCCGCCCGGCACCCTGTTCTGCACTACCCTGTCTATAAAAAACACCCATACCGGCTTCACCAAAATGTTGATGGCAACTACGAAAATGATGTTCTTGACAAAAAAACGACGCATGGACGGTAAAAATACTTATTAAACGGTGTAATTGATAAAGTGTTGCCCGGTAGCAGAAATAATACAGCCGGGCGCAAGGCCCGGCTGTATTATTATTTGAATAGGCAGGTCACCTTACCGGAGCAAGGTAACGTTACCCTGATGGTGTTCCTTCTTACCATCGCGGAAGGTAGCATCTATAATGTATACGTATACTTCTTCCGGCTGTGTCTCGCCATTGAATTTACCATCCCAGCCACGACCATCGAGTGACGAAGTAGAGAATATCAACTGACCCCAACGGTTGTATATATCCATCTTGAAGGCTGTAAGGCCACTGGACAACATGCTACGTGGGTTGAAGTAATCATTGACACCATCGCCGTTTGGCGTAAAGATGTTTGGCGCGCTCAGGTAACAATCTTCGGTTATATGCACTGTATCCGATGCATGACAGTTGCCTATGGTAACCGTAGTGTAATAATCGCCGGGACCAGTTACCAACATATTATAGGTGGTCTCGCCGGTGTTCCACATCCAGGTAGCTGATGCGTTGCCGCCATTCAGCATATCTGCCAGCTCAATGCTCTCGCTGCCCTGGCAGATGGACGTATCGGGACCCAACGCAATAGAAGGCTGCGGTAATACGGTTACTGCGCGGCTCACAGACAGATCCGGACATATCCGGAAGTTGACCGTTGTGGTGACATTGAACGTACCCGTGTTGTTGTAAGCGTAGATGACAGGATTCACATCTTTTATGCTGTCGCCATTACCAAAATCCCAGGTAATGCCGGTGTAGCCCACATCGCTGTGCAGGGCTTCCATGGTTACATATGTAGCGCGGCAAAACACGGTATCTGTGAGCGTCATAGACAGCGGGCTGAGCGAATCTACGAAGATGTGTGTATAAGACGTATCGTAGCAAGGTATGTTATTCGCTGATATCAGCATTACCGTATACGTACCTACATTATTATAGGTGTGTGTAGGGTTTTGCTGCGTTGTAGTAGTGCCATCGCCGAAAGACCACAAGTAAGTAAGCGGCGTAGGTGTGCCCGTGCTGCTGTTGGTGAAAGCCACCGGATTTTTCTGACAGGCCAGCGTATCGGACGTAAAGATGGAATTGATCGAATGGTTGACCGTTATATCTGCCGAAAACGTTTGTGTACAATAATGGTTGGTAATGGTAAGCACTACGTGGTAAGTACCTGGCCCGTAACTATGAGAAGGATTACGGGAGGTATCACTGGTACCGTCCCCAAAATCCCATACGAACCACAGATTGCCTGTTGGCGACGTAGAGGTATTGAAGAAATTGAAGATATCGAAGCTACAACCCATAATTGTAGTGTATGTAAAACCAGGTACCAGTGCGCCTGCGGTGAGCACTACCGGAGTGGTAATAGTAGTAGTTGGGCAAGGTCCGCACTTGATGTAGAAATTACTGTAAGTACCTTCGCAAAGGTTGTAGATAGTAATAACACTATCAGAGCTGGCAGAATATAACAAAGGTGTTTGAGGCACACCGTTCAGGTTATAGAATATCGTATCAATAGGACCTGGAGGTACACCCTTGATAGTGATACGACCGTTACACATACCACACTCTGTAGGCTGCACTACTGCAGTAACCGCAATAGGGATAAGTGGCGGTGCAGAGATAATGATAGGTCCCCATGCAGCAGAAATACAGGTATTAAGTGAAGCAGTAATGTTGGTATAAGTACCAGGACACAGATTGGTGAGCGTTACCTGACCGGTGGCTGATGACGTAAGCGTAACCGGCGCATGAGGCACACCGTTGTAGATATAGTTAACTACTATGGTTTGGTTCGGCGTCAATCCGTAAAGTGTGATCGTACCATCGCAGGCAGAACATGTTGCGTTGGTAGAAGACGTATCAGATACTCCGAATGGCGGATTGATGATATTGATCGGCCCTACCGCCGGGGTAGTACAAGAGTTCATTTTTACGGTAATGTTGGTATAGGTACCGGCACACAAGTTGGTGAGCACTATAGTGCCTGAAGCCGGCACAGTTAGTATTACCGGCGTTTGCGGTACACCATCCTTTACAAAATTAACGGTGTCAGTGTAGCCCGGAACCAGGCCGTTGATAGTTATAGACGCATTGCACGCACCGCAAACACTTGGCTGCGTGTTAGAAACAGAACCAATAACAAAAGATGGATTGGTGAGCACCTGGTTTGGCGCATTAGCAATACAGTTATTCATTTTAACTGTGATAGCGGTGTAAGAACCGGCACACAAGCCAGTAAGCGTAATGCTACCATCGGCAGCTACCACAAATACCTGCGCCGGCTGAGGCGTTCCATTATAAGTAAAGTTAACGGTATCGGAATAGCCAGGTTCGAGGCCATAGAACGTCATTTTGCCGTCGCATATACCGCAAATGGTGGGATCGACGATGGCTACTGATGAAACTGTAAATGGCGGAACGGGAACAGTAACAGATGCGTAAGGGGGCGACGTACAGTAGCCCACCTTAACGGTGAAGTTGGTATAAGTACCCGAACAAAGACCAGTAATAGTCAGATCTCCAGCCGCATCGGGGACACCCACAAATACTGGCTGCAGCACAGCACCCAAATAATATTTAACGGTATCAGAAGTGCCGGGAGCAAGACCATGCAAAGTGATCTTTCCATTACACAGACCGCAAACTGAAGGCGGTATTGCGTCTATCGACGAAATTACCGGACCGGTGCCGATAACTACGTTTACCATATCGCGGGAAGAGTCGTGGCAAGAAACCGCCAAGGCGGTGTATACCGTAGGAACGCTTGGATTAACAGTAACAATAGGCGTTGATGTAGTTGCCGATGTGATAAGTGTAGTGCCTGAATACCACATGAGTATCGCGCCGGTATCAGGAATAGGATTATACGGTATAGTATCGCAAGTATATGCGGTAGACGCCGCATTTGGTGTAAACCTGCGGGCATCTGGTGTAGTTACGGTCCAGGTACCGGGATAATTACGGCCAGGAGCAGGGGTTGCTGCAGTCGCACCATTATTTTGAACACCTTCTATGGCAGAGCCGGAGTTCCAGCTACTACAAGCGTCCTTGTGTTGAATATGAACTTCCGCGATGTTTGTAGTTTCGTACAAGATGATCTCCATACTCGTGCGCAACGAGGTGCAACTAAAGTGAGTTGCATCGCAGTAGCGGACTACCAGCTTACGATAAGGAGCCACACCGGTAACACCATAAACCACAGTTGAAGTACCCGCAGCTATCACCAGATCGGAGTAGCTACCTAATACAGCGTTAGGTGTGGCAGCGTTTCCCGGAATACCTGAAGCAATGGAATATGCTGAATAACTTGAGGCAAGACTTGTATTAAAAGTAATGAAACCATTACTGGAGATAACAAAGTTTGTGTAGTTATTACCATAGAAGTTAAAAGTAAAGCCTATCGGATAGGAAGGAGTATAACCATCATCGCGTGAATAAGGCCAGGTTACCGGATTGGGCACAAAACCACCTTTTACTGCCTGCATGGTCAGCGGGGCACCGTCGCAAACAACAGTGTCCGGACCGGTTGGAACAGTGATAGTGACCTGCCCATACGAAACAATCGATAAACAGCTGAATAATAGTGCGAGTAAAAATTTGTTCTTCATAAATATATCTTTCAAAAAGAGCGTAACGTTTCAAATATAGTGAAAAAACAACAACAACAAATATAACTATAATAATATAAATAAAACACACTAAACAACCCCTCATGCCGAATCTGGGCCGACAGATGGTCGCATCCTATACAGACAGTGCATGTTGAACTAATAGTTGGATAGAACCTGAAGTTTTTAATTGGCTGTTGCAAATAAAGAAAATATTCAGCAATATAATTTATATGTGTAGCAATAAGGATTAGGTATGATTGCATTGAAAATGAATAATCGTGCGTAACGGCAAACAAACTAATTTGGCGCCCGGATTATGATCACAATAATATCTGGAACGAACAGGGCCAACAGTATGACGCTGAGAACGGCCAATGCATACCTGAACATATTGCAGGAAATGGGCGTACCGGCCCAGCTGTTGTCGCTGGAAGGCAAGGCTGTTTGGGAGCGAAACGAGGCAATGCTGGAACTGGAACAACAATACCTTATCCCTGCCGAGAAATTTATCATCATTATGCCGGAATACAATGCCAGTTTCCCCGGTATATTGAAAGTAATGATGGACAATAGCGACATCAAAAAAGTATGGTGGTATAAAAAAGCGCTGCTCACCGGCGTATCGGACGGCAGGGCGGGTAACCTGCGCGGCATAGAGCATATGACCAGCATTTTACACTACATGAAGGTGAACGTACACTACAATAAGCTACTTTTATCGAAAATAAACGACGAGATAGCTGCAGACAGTTCGGTAAAAAAGCCGGAAACAGAGCAGGCCATCCGCCAGCAGATAGCTGAATTCCTCAAATTTTAATTTTTTAGCCCGATGGGTCTTCGTTTTGCCATTATCCTTTCTTTACTGGGCCTTGCCGAGTTTTACAGTTTTATATTGGTGCGCAGTATGGCGCGCAATTTGTCGCCGGTATGGCGTACATCGGTGATAGTGGGTTATGTGGCCATTACCCTGCTGTGCTGGGCCGGCTTCGTTTTCTTCAGGCAAATACAAAGCTCGGCAATGCCGCACCTGCTGCGCAACCTGTACACTGCCCTGGCGCTGGGCATGCTGATAGGCAAGGTGCTGATACTGCTGGTGATGCTGATAGACGACCTGAGAAGACTGATCACATCGGTAGTGGCTGCGGTGGCCTTTCATAATTCACCAACATCAGATGGCATATCTCAGCCTATAGAGCGCTCGGCTTTTCTGAAGAATATGGCCATTGTGCTGGCGGGGCTTTCTATATTTGGCTTTGGCTATGGCGTACGCAACAGGTATAACTACCATGTGCGTAAAATAAAACTGAAACTTGCCGGCCTGCCCGACGCCTTCAAGGGTTTGAAGATCGTGCAGATATCGGATATACATACGGGTAGTTTCGACAATCATAGTGCCGTTGCCCATGGCATAGACCGCATTCTTGACCAGAAAGCAGACATCATACTGTTTACCGGCGACCTGGTAAATAATGTAAGCACCGAGGTAGACGAAAAATACCAGGAAATATTTGCTCGCCTGAAAGCACCAATGGGTGTGTACAGTACGCTGGGTAACCACGACTATGGCGACTATGTGCAATGGGAGAGCGAAGAAGCTAAGGTGGCCAACCTGAACAGACTGAAAGGCATACACGCCAAAATGGGCTGGAAGCTGATGATGAACGAACACCTGGTGTTTGAACGCGGCAATGACAAGATAGCCCTGATAGGCATTGAGAACTGGGGAGCAAAAGCACACTTCCCTAAGTATGGGGATATGAAGGCTGCAGTGAACGGGCTGAAGGAAAAGAATGTACCATTTAAAATACTGATGTCGCACGACCCCAGCCACTGGGATGCACAGGTGCGCACAGAATACCCGGACATACAGCTGACCCTGAGCGGCCACACGCATGGTATGCAGCTGGGTATAGACAGCAAGATATTTAAGTGGAGCCCCGTACAATATATATACAAGCAATGGGCCGGCGACTACCACGAGGGCAACCAATGCCTGTATGTGAACCGCGGCTTTGGCTTTTTGGGTTACCCTGGCAGGCTGGGGATATTGCCGGAGATAACGGTGATAGAATTAGTATAATGGCTCAATGGCTGAATAGCTTAATGGCTCAATTTAGCATGGAGAATAGAAGATAACAATGGTGAAATAAAGGTGACTTTGAGCACTCTGTCTCTCTTATGCCTTTGCGTTCTTTGCGTGAACCTACTGTAAGAAATATTTTTCTAAAAGGTTTTATGGAATAGGAAGTGACACTGCATCTTATATGCAAACACACTTACTATGGCCGAGATGATACTGCCGCAAAAGAGTGGCAAACGCAAAATACATTCACTACGGGTTGATCTTACCCCGATGGTAGACCTGGGCTTTCTGCTCATAACCTTTTTCATGCTCACCACTACTATGGCACAGCCCAAGGCTATGCAGGTGAACGTGCCGGATAATTCCGACGCGGTAGTTGATGGCACGGCTTTCCCCGAAGAATCGACAGTGACGCTGATACCCGCAGGCAGACACCAGTGTTATTACTACACCGGCTTGCTGAACAGCCCAGCCGATATGCATGTGGCAGATAACAACAAGATACGAAGCATACTACAGGCACAGCAGCTGCATGCGGCGGCACTACCGGCCACGTTCTCAAAAAATGCGCACCAGCTGCACGTGCTCATAAAACCCGACAATAGTTCGAAGTACGAAGATGTGGTGCAGATGATGGATGAAATGAACATACTGAACGTGCCCTACTACACATTGGCTACATTGACAGCTGATGAGGCTGTACTGGTGAAGTAAGCTTCCCACGGAGTGTCACCCTGAGCTTAGTTTATACTGAGTTTGCCGAAGTATCGAAGGGCGACGCGGACACGAGCTAAGTAAATTATAACAGCTATGTAGGGCTCAGCAACCAACCCTCTATCCGCCTCCATAAAGGGCCTGACCATCTATTGCCTATAATTCCCCAAAACCCTTTACAGTAAAGGATTTCAGCCAAAAAATAATTTTCACTTTTCTTATGGAATCATAGCGATGCATGCTTCTGATATGTAACAACAAAAACCTCTAAAATTAAATTTTATGGACCAGAAGAAATTATTGAACGCAGATTACCTTGACATCATCTTCGACAACCGCAACAAGGCATACGGCGGCTACGAACTACGCAGAAACTACGACAGGCGCGTAAAAAAAGGGGTGGCCTTCCTGATGCTGGGCGTGAGTGCCGTTGCCAGCTTTTCTTTTATCAGGATGGATAAGCCGAAGAATGTGGCTACACCATTTATTGCCTGCCCTACCGTTGTGAATATATTACCCCCTACCCCACCGCATCCTAAGAGTATAACACCACCACCGCCTCCTGCACCACCGGCAAAGACAGCCATCTTTACCCCTCCTAAAATTGTCGAAAATGAGGAGGTGAAGCCGGATAATTCTATGACAGAAGTCAGCAAACTGCACGATGCAAATGTTGGGTTGCACACAGTAGACACCGGCAGCGCCGAGAGCATCATGCCTCCGGGCGATGGCGACAGAAGAGTAGCCGTTGTCACTGAACCGGCAGGCAAGCCAGCACTGCCTACGTTTGTGGAGCAGATGCCGCAGTTCATGGGCAATATGCAGGATTACCTGGCCAGCCACATCAACTACCCGGCAGCAGCCAAGGAGGCCAATATACAGGGCCGTGTAGGCATCACCTTTGTAGTGAACGAAGACGGCACCATAACCGATGCCAAAGTAGCCCGCGGCATAGGTGGTGGTTGCGATGAAGAAGCACTGCGCGTGATACGCTCTATGCCTAAATGGAAGCCCGGCAAGCAGAATGGTGTAGCACTGAAAGTGCTGTTTACACAGGTCATCACCTTTAAGTTAGAGTAACATAAAAAGCAAGCCCCGCCTGATGTACAGACGGGGCTTGAACATTATTTGAATTGCAACTTAGTAATGACCTATAACGGTAACACCGCCTTTTACCACATCGCCTATCTTCACATCGAGCTTAGTACCTACCGGCAGGTAAAGGTCTACTCGGGAACCAAAGCGAATGAAACCAAACTCATCGTTCTGCTGTACTTTATCGCCTTCTTTTACGTAGTAACAAATACGGCGGGCCAATGCGCCTGCAATCTGGCGCATCAAGATCTCTGTACGGTCGTTACCCAGTACTATTGTCGTACGCTCGTTCTCTGTAGATGATTTAGGATGCCAGGCTACAAGGTATTTACCCGGGTGGTATTTCATGTACTTAACGATACCACTTATAGGGTTGCGGTTGATGTGCACATTGATAGGCGACATGAACACAGACACCTGCAGGCGCTTGTCTTTAAAATACTCTGTTTCCACGGCCTCTTCTATCACTACCACTTTACCATCGGCAGGGCATATGATCTTACTATCGCCGGTGGTATGTGTGCGCGATGGCAGGCGGAAGAACGCTACTATCCAGAACCACAGCAGGAAAATAACCAGGTTGATGAATGCTACCAGGCCCAGCATCAGCGGCGACTCCGGCATGTAGTTAACAGAAGCTACAGCCGCCACGATCATTATTACCGTGGCCAGTGCTATGTATTTATATCCTTCGCGATGAAGTGTCATGATCTTCTTTTGTTTTTTGTCGGACGGCAAATGTAACGCAAATCAATTTTATCGCCCCGGTTCAGTTAAATTATCAGTTAGCATCGTACCTGCGGATGGATACCTTTTTGTTCTCCATATACAGCACATTGCCGGTTTTATCCCACTGCGGGCGCACCTGGAATTTGGTCATAGGTGCCAGCTCATCTTCGTTAAAATGTTTGTTGAAGACAGTACCGTGGCGCTTTAACAGGTTGGCATACCAGAACAAGGTCTCATAACCACGATATACCATATCCTGCGGCTTGCCACCATATTCTTTGCGAAAAATACGATCTATGTATTGTACAGTAGGGTTGGCAGCATCGTACATAAACGGCACAGGTACATTAACGCTGATGTTAGTATAACTACCAGGTTTGGCCACAGCCGGCATTGTGCTCCAGCTGGCCATACCATACACTTCAAACTTAGCCTTAGGGAAGTCCCTGCGTAAACCCCTCAGCAAGCTATCGGCATATACATTATCCATTACCGGCACCACAACTATATTGGTGTGCATTGAATCTACCAGGCCGACAAGGTCTTGCTTCTTTGGCAGGTTGTTGCACAATACGGACATAAACATCCTGCGATAGGTAGTATCATCAGTAAGGGCATGGTATGCCTGGTCATCGGCCTGTATATAGGTGCGATGCAACAGCAAGGCTTTCGCATGCTTTTCTTCTATTACCGAGGCTATCCATTCGCACTGGCTTTTGAGCGATGGCTGCAGCATAGTGAAATACGGATTATCGCGCATGCTACCATCGGCCGCCGAAGTGGCAGATATAAAATTGATGTGCTTGGCTTTGGCATAGTTGGCCAGCACAGGCACGTCTTTGGCAGATACCACGCCTATCAGCAGATCAGACGTATCGAGCGCATTTTTACGTATCAGCATGTCGCAGGATTCCATGATAGAAGCAATATCCCGCACATAGATGTCTATGTTGAAACCTGCCTTCTTCAGCGAATCGGCAGCAATTTGTACCCCTTTGTAAAAATTGATCCCGTCCTGCGCCTTGGCCGGTATATCTTTAGCCGCGTAGCCGTTCCTCACCAGCTCATCCAGGTATAGCGGTGCCAGCAGTTCTACGCGATAGCGGTCTTTTTTTTGCGTAGGTGCATATTCTATATCGCTCCACTTACGTACCACTACCTCGGGCTGTTTTGCCACAGGTGCGTTCTTACCCTTTTTCTTTTTGCTCTTCTTTTCAGCGGCATCCTTTTCCTTCTTTTCCTTACGCTCTTTTTTCTCCCGCTCCTTCTTGTCGTGCTTCTCCTTTTTCTTCAGCTCCTTCTTTTCCTTTTTGGTCAATACATGCTCTTTAGGCTCGCTGTTTGAGCGTGCATCTTCCTCATTGTCGCTTTTCTTATCAGCATCTTCAGTCTTCTTCTGGTGCGTTTTATGTTTCTTCTTACGCTTCCAGAATTGAGCCTCTGCATTGCCTGAATAACCCACAGCAAACACCGTAAGTAACAGAACAGTTATTAATGATCTTCTTGTCATTGAGCTGTACAATTTGATAAAAGGTTTACTCCCATTCTATGGTAGCAGGCGGCTTAGAACTGATATCGTAAACAACACGGTTAATGCCCTTAACGCGGTTGATGATATCGTTAGATATCTTAGCCAGCAGATCGTAAGGCAGGTGGCTCCAGTCGGCGGTCATGCCATCTACCGATGTCACTGCACGCAGCGCACAGGTAAATTCGTAAGTACGCTCATCGCCCATTACGCCTACACTCTGTACCGGCAGCAGTATCGCGCCTGCCTGCCATACTTTATGATACCAGCCACTATCGCGTAGGTGCTGTATGTATATAGCATCTGCTTCCTGCAGCATCTTTACCTTGCTTTCTTCAACAGCGCCAAGTATGCGTATACCCAGACCAGGACCCGGAAACGGATGACGGCCAATGAATATCTCATCTATACCCAGCTCGCGGCCTACACGGCGCACCTCGTCTTTAAACAACATACGCAGTGGCTCTACCAGGCTCATGTGCATGATCTCCGGCAAGCCACCAACGTTGTGATGCGACTTGATGGTAGCCGACGGGCCATGAACAGACATAGATTCGATCACATCAGGGTATATGGTACCCTGGCCCAGGAATTTTACATCCTTTATCTTGATGGCTTCCTCATGGAACACATCGATGAACAGTCGGCCTATTATTTTACGTTTCTTCTCAGGATCACTTACCCCTGCCAGTTCGCTATAGAAACGCTCGTGCGCATCTATGCCCTGCGTGTTCAGGCCCAGGTGCTTGTAACCATCGAGTACCTGCTGAAACTCATTTTTGCGTAGCAGGCCATTGTCTACAAATATGCAGTACAGGTTATCACCAATCGCTTTATTGATGAGAATAGCAGCAACGGTGGAATCTACGCCGCCGCTAAGCGCCATCACTACCTTGCTATCGCCTACTTCATTCTTGATGCGGGCTACAGTTTCTTCTATAAAAGCTGCCGGCGTCCAGTCTTGCTTACAACCACAGATATCTACGATGAAGTTTTTCAGCAACTGGCCACCGTCGGTACTATGCGTCACCTCGGGGTGGAACTGAATGCCATAGATCACATGCTTAGCATAGCTGTCAGACGACCTGAATGCAGCCACCGGTATGCTCTCGGTACGCGCTATGATGGTGAACCCTTCCGGCAAGCGTTTGATGGTATCGCTATGGCTCATCCATACCTGCGACCCATCGGTAATGGTACTGAACAGAGGTGTCGCCAATACGTCATGCAGGTGTGCACGGCCATATTCGCGGTGTGTGCTCTGTCCTACTTCGCCACCGCTCTGCTGTGCTACCAGCTGTGCACCATAGCATACAGCCAGCACCGGCCATTTATCTGCTATGGCTTTAACGTCCGGCTTCGGGGCGTTAGGGTCATTAACAGAAAAGGGGCTACCCGCAAGTATCACCCCTTTTAAAGCTGCATCATTTTCAGGCACCGGCTTGGTGCACGGCTGTATCTCGCAGTACACATTCAGTTCGCGTAGCCTGCGCGCTATCAGCTGTGTGAACTGCGAGCCAAAATCGAGTATAAGTATCTTATCGTTCATTGTATGGTTGAAAAGGAAAAGCGACCTTATAAATATAACCACCCGGAGCAGGGCAATTTTTACTTTTTACTTTTAAGTTTTCACTTTTTAAGCCTGCGCTGTTGGTGTACCAAAATTGAATGGCATTGTCTGCTGATCCTGGTCTTTGATGTTGCCGTTCTGTGCTTCGTAGCGCTTCACGTTATCTATCAGGGCCTTCATCAGCCTTTTGGCATGGGCAGGGGTCATCACAATGCGCGATTTTACCTTTGCCTTAGGCACATTGGGCATCACATTCACAAAGTCTATTACAAACTCGGCAAATGAATGAGTAATGATGGCCAGGTTGGCATAAGTACCGTCTGCCATTTCTTCGGTCAGTTCTATATTCAATTGCTGCTCAGCAGGCTGTTGGTCTTGCATGAAGATTATTTTTATAATGAGACCGCAAATTTACACTCTTATATTGACAACCGAAAGACGGAACGACCAAACCCCTTACTTTTGACGCACCAAAAAACAACTATATGAGCCAGATACAGGAATTTAACGATTACAGGGCCAAAATGAACGAGGTGATACTGGGTAAACAGAACAAGGTGATCAATCGCCTGTTCAACCTGGACACCAATACCTACATGGACGGCGCATTGAGCACCAAGACCAAGGAAATGCTGGGCCTGGTAGCCAGTATGGTACTGCGCTGCGACGACTGCATAAAATACCACTTGGGCAAATGCCACGAGGAAGGCATTACCACCGAAGAGATTTACGAGATATTTGCTGTAGCCAACATTGTAGGCGGAACAATAGTTATCCCACACACAAGAAGGGGCGCAGAATATTGGGAGGAACTGATTGGTAATGGCTCAATGGCTGAATAGCTCAATGGCTCAATGCCCACCTGCATGGTGCAGATTTTGATGTATTGAAATTTAATAAGCAATAGCAAAAATGCGGTAAGAGTGAGTTCACCTTACCGCATTATTATTTAATTCTCTTGGGAATTGAGCCATTAAGCTATTCAGCCATTGAGCCATTAAAAAAATTATTCTTCATTAATATACACCCGCTTTACCCTTTGCGATATGCTGGTCATTATCTCGTAAGATATGGTGCCGGCCCATTCGCCCAGCTGGGTTACCGATAGTTCTTTACCAAATACCACTACTTCGTCTCCTTCTTTAGCATCAGCAATGTCGGTGATGTCGATCATGCACATATCCATGCATATAGAGCCAACGGTATACGCTTTACTGCTATGTACCAGCACGTAAGCATTGCCATTGCCCAGCTCCCGCATATACCCGTCGGCATAGCCTATGCATATGGTAGCTATTCGCCTGTCGTGATCGGCAATAGCTTTATGGCCGTAGCCAACACTTTCACCAGCAGGCACATCGCGCACCTGCGCTATCATGGTCTTTAATGTGCTTATCTGTTGCAGTTTACCTTCCAGCGTTTTGCTGCCGTCTACCCCATACAGGCCAAGGCCCAGCCTTACCATATCGTAATGCAGGGAGTGATGACGGGCAATAGCTGCCGAATTACACAGATGCCTTAACGGGCTATTGGGCAGTACACGCATCAGCCTGTTGCTCATCTCCTCGAATCGCTTTGCCTGCAGCAGCGTGAACGCATCTTCGGTAGGATCATCGCTGGCAGCAAGATGGCTGAAGATACTGGCCACCTGTAGGTGTGCGTTATCGGCCAATTGCTCCGACAGAGCATCTATGTCAGATTCGCCGAATCCCAACCTGTGCATGCCGGTATCCAGCTTTATGTGCACGGGATAATTCTTCACCTGCAGTGTGCGGGCTATCTGCATGAACATATCCAGTGAGCGGAAATTGAACAGCTCCGGCTCCAGGTTCCAGGCTATCATCCTGTCGAATGATGTAGCATCTGGGCTCATCACCATAATAGGCAACGTTATGCCCGACTTACGCAGCGATATGCCCTCGTCGGTATAGGCTACGGTAAGATAGTCTATATCTGCATGCTGCAGCAGGCTGGCTATCTCGTAGCTGCCGCTTCCGTAGGCAAATGCCTTTACCATGGCCATGGTCTTTACACCCGGCGATAACTCAGCCCGGAACACGTCCAGGTTGTGTTTCATTGCTGCCAGGTTGATGGTCATCACCGTTTGGTGTACTTGCTGTTCCAACAGTAATCCTATCTTCTCAAAAGCAAATACACGGGCACCCTTCAATAAAATGGCTTCCTTGCTGAATGTAAGCAGGTGGAAATTCCTCAGGAAATCGTCGGTAGATTTAAAAAAGATACTGCGCAGGTTCTTGTATTTGCGGAAGGAGCCTTTGTTCTTATACAGCGCAGGACCAATACCAATGAAGCGTTGTATACCCCTGCGGATGATCTGCGCTGCTACCTCGTCATACAGGTCAAGGTCGGCTTTGCCCATCTGCAACATATCCGACATAATGACCGTATGTAATACATGTTGCTTTTGCTGATCCAGGTAACTGAGGGCCAGTTGCAGCGATGTGAGGTCAGAATTATATGCGTCGTTAATGATGGTGCAATCGTTAAGACCATGCTTCAGTTCCAGGCGCATAGATACAGGTTGCAGTGCTGCCAGGCCTGCATTGATATCGTCCTGGCTCATACCCATTAGTAGGCCCACACACCAGCAATGCATGCCATTTTCTATGGAGGCGCCATCGGTAAATGGTATCACTACTGTGGCTTCTGCTCCGTTATACACTGCGGTGATGTGTGTCTTATTGCCCTGCTTGTTGATGCGGGTGATACGCAGATCTGCCTCTTGCTTCGCCGACCATGTAAACAGCTTTATGCCTTCCACATGGTGCACATACTGCACTATACATTCATTCAGCTGTGCATGGTCGTGACAGTATACCAGGTAGTTGGCATTGCGGAAGAGGATCAGCTTCTCGTTTATCTTTTGCCTTATGTTCAGGAAGCCCTCGCTGTGCGCCTCGCCTATATTGGTGAACACCCCGATGGTCGGCGCTATTATCTTCTCCAGCTTCTCCATCTCGCCCGGCTGCGATATACCGGCTTCAAAAATGCCCAACTGATCATCCTGCTCCATCAGCCAAACAGATAATGGCACACCCACCTGCGAGTTGTAGCTTTTAGGGCTGCGGGCTATTTTGAAATGACCGGCCATCAACTGATATAGCCATTCTTTCACCACTGTTTTACCATTACTACCGGTGATGCCTATTACCGGCACCTTATATTGCTTGCGATGCCCCGCAGCTATTTGTTGCAGCGCTACCAGTGTATCTTTTACCTGCATTACCTGGGCGCCTTGCAGATCGGCAGTATCTACAGGCTGTGACACCAGAAAGTTACGCACACCTGCGGCATAAGCATCCGGGATGTAAATATGTCCATCGCGCAGGTTGGTTTTAATGGCTATGAACAATGCTGCTTCCGGGTGCTCTATATGACGGCTGTCTGTTGCCAGCTCTGCTATCACCGTATTTTCTGCGCCACCTGCCTGCCAGTTGCCGTTGCACCACTTTCTTAGCTGTTCTATATTGTTCATACCTGCTATGCAGCCTATTTTATGTAAGCTGCCCTGTCGTAAAGGCAAATATCCTAAATTGCGGGTAAGAACGTATACAGGAAGATCATTGAGTTCTTGACTATTTAATTTGTTCCAGGCATCTTAAACATGTAGCAGGATTAAATTTAAAGAAACGCCCAAGGTAACTTCCTAACGATACGTCTATATTGATAACCAAACTTACACATTATGAAGTCTTTTTTCCGCCTGGCTGCCATAGCCGCTCTTACAACCATTTTCTCCTGTAAAAAGGAACAAAGCACCACACCAACCATCGATCCACCATCAACCGCCTGCACCGCAACCATATATGGTTTTCATATTAACAATTATATTGGCGCAACAAGCGGAGCCATAAGCAGTTTTGACCCGGCAACCGGTGTTGCAACCACTATAGGTAATGTAAGCGCCAATGTATATGGATCGGGCGGCTCTATTGATATCTCTAACGGTATTTATTACCTGACAGCAGATTCACCCAGCTACTTCCCACGACTATATAAAGTACCTATGGCAGGAGGCATCCCTACAGTTTATACTTACCCCGACAATTTGATAGGCATTGCAGGGTACAATAATTACACGCACCAGCTGATGGGCGTTAAACGTGGCAGTACAGATTCTCTGGCTGTCATTACCCTGGGGTCCGGTACTTTCAGCTACAACTGTATCGCTGCATTGCCGGGTGGTTTAACGATAGGCTTTAGCATAGATAACGCTACCGGCACCGCTTTCTATAATTCATTCGATATGACCACGTCAATGTGCAGCATAGGCAGGATAAGCCCGGGCGCATCGGCGGGCACTTTGCTGGTAAGCGGTATTCCGGGCGCAATACGCGGCATGTGCCATAATAGCAACGACAATAAACTTTACTATAGGTATTGGGATGGTGATACGGCCACAATAACTACAAGACTGGTATCGATACCAGCAACAGGAGGCACACCCACTGTTGTAGCCACCATGCACGAAAAAATGAATGGCGACTTTCAAACCTCCTGCATCGATGCCTGCCACAACAGGTACATAATCGCCACTATGGCTTATGATTCAGCAACCACCAGCTATATAGAAGACAGCAGCACCGTTTATCAATACAATATGTCGGGCACATTGGTGCAGCGGTATAATATACCTGGTGTTTATGGCGGCATAGCGGTAAAGTACTAAGGCTGACAATTTCCGGCAATGCGCTAAATTGCGACATAAGAAACCGCATCCAATGGCCACACCCATAGAAATGTTTGACAGTATAGCAGCAGCCCTGCCTGATACCATAAAGGGAAAAATGTTTGGTGCCTTATGCATCAAAGCGCCCAACGGAAAAGCAGGCGTAATGCTGTGGAAAGACTACATGATCTTTAAGCTGCCCCCAGCCGATCAGGAAAAAGCGCTGCAACTGGAAGGTGCAAAGATGTTTACCCCTATGGACGGCCGCCCGATGAACGGCTGGGTGCAACTATCTGAAGTGCACAGCACAAAATGGAAAAAACTGGCTACCATAGCCATGAATTATGTTCGCAATATAGAAGTAGCACCTAAAAAGCCCAAAGCAAAGAAATAAACCTCGGCAGGGATCAACACCCCAATTTAGTTGCATAATATGGCACAAATAGCTATATTGCAACCTGAATATAGCCCTAAACAGGGCTGTGGTCTGTAACCATTCAAATCAAAAAAAGTAATCGGTCTATGAGGACTTTCTTTTCAGCAGCACTGATAGCTGCGTTTTTTGGCCTTATCGTTGCCTCTTGTAGCAAGGGCAGCTCTAACCCTACAACCAATCCTGTCGACTCATCTACGGTATGTAATGCATCGTTCTATGCCTACAGCGCCCGCTGCCTGGATACGGGCTATGGCCCCTATACACGCTGGCAGTATGGTAGCTTTAATCTTACCGGCGCTACCATAAACATGCAGGATTCGCTGAAGATGCCGGGCTATAACAACCAGGGCACTTATAATAGCCATACTTATTGCTACTATGTATTCACAGACTCTGTGGGTATACCAGTGTTACTGAAAATAGATAATTCGGGCGTTGTGACCAGGAAACCGCTGGCCACCTTTACCCAGGCACGTTTCGAGGCGCTGGTGTATAACAGCTACTCCAACAAGATGTATGCAGTAAAGAAGGGTATCACTTTTACTGATACTTTCGTTGTGATCAACGAAGGCACATCTGACTTTACTACTACCAACATTGTTCAGACACCATTAGGTGCTACCCGCCTGGCCTCATCAACAGTAAACCAGGTAGATGGCACATTATTCCTGGCCATGAACTACACTTCACCAACAGGCTACAAGCTGTTCACTTATACTCCGGGCACTACAGTGCTTAACCAGATAGCTTCAGGTAATAACCAGTTCCTGCTGGGTATCCGCCACAACAAACAGGATAAGCAGCTGTACGGCATACAGCAGACACTGGCCACCAACGGATCTTACCTGGTAAAGATGAACGCCACCACCGGTGCACAGGCAGATGCTGATACACTGGGCTTCGACATAGACCGCGACAGGTATTCTGCCTGCCTGGATGTTTGTGACAACAAGTTCATCATTTCTACTACAAAGATGGTTGGTGGACTGTGGGATACAGCCCAGACGGCCGTTTACCAGGTGAATGCAACTACAGCAGGTGGTATGCAGTACACAGACAAAACAGGTATCATCATGGGCCTGGAAGTACGCTACTAACTAAAACGCAACATATTCAAATAAGCAAGGCGCCTGTTCGGGGCGCCTTCTTTATTTGCTGCAAGTAGCTCTGTTATTTATCTCTTTCCACGGTCATGCCGGCAAACGTAGCACCCAGCGATTCAGCTATATCCAGCAGTTCATCTGCTTTGCGCCACAACTCTTTGTCTTCCAACTTTACTGTTTGCGATATGGTAACTAAGTAAAAGATCACCGATTTGTCGTACCCCATAGCTTGCTGTGCCAGGCTATCAATAGCATAACCCTTTTGGGCCACCAGGTTATTAAAGGCATCTCTCCTGGCCTTCTTTGAAAATATCCAGGTATAATGTAGCTTACGTGGCTGTACCGTATCTCTTCCCTGGCTTGTCAACCAGGGCTTCATGTTCTCAAAGCCCAGGTAGTAATCGCGCACAGAACGAAGAGTTCCCGCATTTTCACCAAACATGAACGAACCAATAGTACCTATCCTGGTATAGTACTGCCCATTTCCATAACCCGCATACAGGTGTGCAAGTTTTTCCAGTACATGGCCGGTATCCTTTGTGCCAATATATATCCGGGGCTTTGTACTATCCCACAGGTATATGCCCAGAATTTCCGATGCTCCGCTTTTATCTGTGATCGCCGTAATATCTTTTACAAGCGCGCCGGGCGTTCTGGGCGCAGCAGCCCATTTGTGATAAAACAATGGTCCCGTAGCAATGATATAAGGGCTATTTTGATTATTGACCCCGCTCAAAAATCCAAACATATCCTTTTCTATCGTAGGGTAATTGGTTGCGCGCTCTATCGCCTCATTTGTGCTCACCACTTCTATACGCACCGGCTGGGAATAATATTCCCTACCATCCGCTGTCTTTGCTTTGGCCTTTCCGATCTCATATATACCCTTGTGCTTTGCCTTAAGCATATATGTCATGCTCAGCTTTTGCCTCGTCACCTCCACCCCATGCTCCGTGGTCGTGGTTCGGGACGAAGACTGCATAGGGCCGATTAGCAATTTAAATTCACTGAAGTCGGGCTTTTCAAAAGTGGTCATCTCACCATTATAGAAAACGAATGTCACTTCTATCTCTTCATCCACATTCACCTTGGTAAACCTCAGTTGTGCCTCCAGCGAAGGGCCAGCCGGTTGCTGCGCAAAGCTGCTACCTGTAGAAAACAATAAAATGAAGCATAATAGCAATTTAGATGCAAATATACTGTATACCCCTTCGTGCAGTTGGCACAGAACAAACGCACATCACAACAAATACCATCTTTATACGTTTTTAACCTATCTTCACATATAACTATAACAAACTATGAAGTACCTCATCCGCACACTACTGTCGCTGCTGGTTGGCAGCATATTGTTTGTCGCTTGCAAGAAAGATGAACATACCTCGCTGGCTACTCCTTGCCCCACGTACATATACGGCGTGCGTAACAGCAATCTAATATCCAGCACATATACCACCCATAATATAGGCACCTACGATGCGGGGGGAGCCATCTTTACCAACGTGGCAACAGCATCTGTCAGCTTTGCGGCAGGAGCATGGAATCAGGGCGATGATGCTTATTATGCAACTTATGATTCCGTCTACCTGGTGAGCGGCGTTTATTACAGCGCCCACCACCTTTGCAGAGCTGATGCTGCCGGTATGCTTACCTGGTATGCTGCCCCCGATGACACCAATTACATTCGCGCAATGGCTTACGACGCCGCCAACAACAGGATGCTGGCAATTACTAACAATAGCCTCGCTGTACTTTCTACCAGTAGCAGTACTTACACACTAACAACACTCGTGTCTATACCTGCCAATACTTTTGGAATAACAGTGAACCCGGTAGATGGCACCGTGTATATGTGCCCAATGAATGGCACCCCGATCACCAGGTATATACCGGGCAGTGGCACCACATCTACCGTAACACCGGGGATGGCGGTGTTTCCAAGCTCGCTCAGATTCAATACCAACGATAATATGTTATATGCCACTGCCACACGCGACTCTTCAAACCTCGACACTGTCAAAATAGTAAAAATAGACCCGGCAACTGGCACTACTACGCAGCTTATATCGCATCATATTGCTTCACTACCTTATGGAGGTAGCTTTTATGGTTGCGTGGCAGCGCTCGACGGCTGTAACAATAAATATCATATGGTAGCATGGTTACACGCTCCCGGAGGGCCCGATTCCTGTACAGTACTGCAATACGACGTTGCCCCGGGCACCATACAGGAAAACACCATTTACGGCCAATTGAATCTTATTGACATAAAGTACTAGTGTTAAAAGAGACCGCGACGATCAAGCGCCTTGTTGCGTATCACATACATTTGGTATTTTTACAACACAATTGGTTATTATGACGGTTACAACCTTTATTGTAGATGACAAAGGGCACAAAATATCAGCAATTGTGCCGATAAAGAAATATGAACAGTTAATTAGCGAACTGGAAGAACTGGAAGACATGAAGGCTTACGACAACGCTATGAAAAAAAAGCAAAAGTATATCCCTCTTGAAGCTGCGTTGAAGGAGGCGGACACATTGAGAAAAAAGACAAAGAAATGATCTATAAAGTAGTTGTCGAACGCCAGGTCATCAAGCAATTGTCAAAAATTCCCAAACCAGCATATACAGCATTAACCGAAGCACTCCGGCATCTTGCAACAAATCCCAGACCAAACGGATATATCAAATTGAAGGGGCGTCCCGGATTTAGGATCAGAGTGGGTGACTACCGTATCATTTATAATATTGAAGATGATGTATTGACCGTGATGGTAGTTCTTATAGGTCATCGGAAAGACGTTTATGACCAATAACAAAAAGGGCTGCCCTAACAAGACAGCCCTATATTTTTCTGCAATAGCTTTTCACAAACTACTCCCCGTAATACGCTACTATCTCCTTACCATCGCTGTTGCGCATACCGCGGTACATACCTGCAGAGTTGAAGCAAAAGTCATATTCACCTTTGGCATTTACTGCTATCAGGCCACCTTCGCCACCCATCTTCACCAGCTTATCTTTTACCACTACGGCACAAGCCTCCTGCAATGAAAGGCCTTTGTACTCTATCAGGCAGCTGATATCGTGCGCCACTACCGCACGTAAAAAGAACTCGCCATGGCCCGTACACGATATAGCACAGGTGGCATTGTTGGCATATGTGCCTGCGCCTATTACAGGGCTATCGCCTATGCGGCCAAAGCGCTTGTTGGTCATACCACCGGTAGAGGTACCACCTGCTATATTGCCATACATATCGCAGGCCACTGCGCCTACGGTACCAAACTTATGGCCTGTATTGGGCACTTCGTTACCCTTCAGGTTATCGCCCTTATGGTCCAGCTGGGTAAAGTTGGTATCGCGTATCTCTACCCACTGGTCGTAGCGGCTCTGGTTAAAGAAGTAGCTATCGGGCTCTATCTGTATACCACGCGTCAGCGCGAAGTCTGATGCACCGCTGCCACTCAAAAACACATGCCCGCTATGCAGCATGATCTCTTTAGCCAGCACTATGGGGTTCTTTACATT
>CANGNA010000011.1 GCA_947455215.1 Chitinophagaceae bacterium | reverse complement strand
GTGGTGTATTGATGCATGATGACGTGCGCTACGGACTGCCCATGGGCATATTAGGTACTATTGCACATACGATAGTTGTGAAAAAGAAGCTGGAAAATATATTTGACTACAGGGCGGAAGTGCTGAGGAAATTTTTTAAGTAATATTGGGAAATATGTGGTTAGTGAATTTTTTAATAGTGATTGGCACTTTTACAGCAATGGAAGCTGTGGCCTGGTTGACGCATAAGTATGTAATGCACGGTTTACTTTGGAATCTGCATGAGGACCATCATAAAAAGAATCCAACGTCATTTTTTGAAAAAAACGACTACTTCTTTCTCATATTCGCTATCCCCGGCATCATATCGCTGGGTATAGGGTCTTTTTATCAGCCGCTGCAGTGGCTGATGTTCATAGGTATCGGCATCACTATTTATGGTTTTGCATACTTTATGGTGCACGATATTTTTATTCATCAGCGGTTTAAATTCCTGCGCAATTCCGATAACTTTTACTTCAGAGCTATCCGCCGCGCGCACAAGATGCACCATAAACACCTGGAAAAGGAAGACGGTGAATGTTTTGGTATGCTGTGGGTACCGTTCAAGTATTTTGCAGAGGCACTAAAACGTAAAAACTGATGCCGGAACACTACACCTACCTATTGGTCGACTTCTTCTGCATTGTTTTTCCCTTTATTTTTTCGTTCGTTCCTAAGTTCGACTTTATCAGCCAGTGGCGGTATTTTTACCTGCCCTGCCTGGTTACAGGCTTGTTCTTTGTGGTATGGGACATTATTTTCACTTACCTGGGCGTGTGGAGTTTTAACCCGCGATACGTGGTTGGGTTATACTTGTATGGCTTGCCATTGGAGGAATACCTTTTCTTTATTTGTATACCATACGCCTGCACGTTCACTTACCATTGTCTTACCCGTTTTTTTACGTTTTCTGTAGCGGCAAGGGGCAAGATATTCAAATGGCTGCTCGTGGCTATGCTATTGATAGTGGCATTTATCAATCTGCCGCGTTTGTATACATCTGTTACATTCATACTGCTGGCTATGTTCCTTACCCTTCTTTCTATAAAAAAGGTGAATTACCTGCCCGCCTTCTTCTTTTGCTTTTTGCTGATACTTATTCCCTTCTTTCTGTCTAATGGAGTGCTTACGGGTAGCTTTATAGGGCGCACGGTAGTGATGTATAACAACAACCATAACTTAGGCATCCGGATGCTGACCATCCCAATAGAAGACACCTTTTATGGTATGCTTTTGTTACTAATGAACGTTGCGGGATATGAATACCTGAAAGGACGCAATTCGCCACATTCTCAGTCTGTTATGGTTAGCAAATAATAAATGGGGTAAGGCACTTAAACCTTTTGCGTAATTTTCCATCCCATTTGGTCTCTTAACAGCAAAACTGATGAACTTACGCACACGGCTACTATCTATTACACTTCTGTTTTTTTCTTTTTATGTTTCTGCCCAAACCTACACTATGTCTGGTAAAGTGGTGGATAATGCCGATACCAGCAGTTTGGTAGGAGTGTCTGTATCGGTAGTAAGCGCCGTAGATTCCAATATAAGGACAGGCAGTGTAACAGGTATTGATGGGACCTACAGCGTGGGTAGTCTTACCAATGGGGTGTATACTGTTAAGTTCAACTACCTGGGGTATAATTTGGTTACCAGGTCTGTAACTATTGCAGGTGCTGATGCGTTATTGGGTACTACCCGCATGACGGCATCTAACAAAGAGCTGAAAGGGGTAACGGTAAAGGATAAGCAGACCCGTGCTACACAGATAGGTGATACATCGCAATTCAACGCTGACGCTTATAAGACCCACCCCGATGCTACTGCTGAAGACCTGGTAGCCAAGATGCCTGGTGTTACATCGGACAATAATGGGGTAAAGGTAAACGGAGAGTCGGTGCAGCAGGTATATGTGGATGGTAAACCATTCTTCGGTACAGACCCCTCGGCAGCATTAAAGAACCTGCCTGCGGAGATAGTAGATAAGATACAAGTGTTCGATAAGCTGAGCGACCAGGCGCAGTTTACCGGCTTTGACGATGGCAACAGCCAGAAGACAATGAACATTATTACCCGCGGCAACAGGCGCGAAGGGGTGTTTGGTAAGGTATATGCGGGCTATGGTACCGAAAATACCTACAGCGTGGGTGGCAATGTGAATGTTTTTAAGGGCGACAGGCGTATCACCCTGGTGGGTATGTCCAACAACATCAACCAGCAAAATTTCTCAGCGCAGGATCTGCTGGGTGTGATGTCCGGCAGTGGTGGCAATCGCGGTGGTGGTGGCCGCGGCGGCGGTGGTTTTGGTGGTGGCGGCTTTGGCGGCGGAGGCAATAGTGCCGGTAATTTCTTTGTAGGGCAATCTAATGGTATCACCACTACCAACTCTTTAGGATTGAACTATAGCGACAACTGGGGTAAAAAGCTAAAGGTGAGCGGCAGCTATTTCTTCAATGGTACCGATAACACTACCCAGTCGGATATCGATCGCGATTATTATCAGCTGAAAAGTAGTTATAAGGAACTGGATACCTCTGAAACACGTAATATCAACCATCGGGCTAACCTGCGTTTTGAATATACGATCGATTCTTTCAATTCCGTAGTATTTACGCCGGGTATTACCTTTCAGCAGAACAATAGTAATACTGAGCAGTTCAATGCCACGAAGGACTCTCTGGATGCGCCGGTCAACCGATCGCACACAACCAGCAGCGTAGATAATAGTGGCTACACGTCGAGTAACAACATACTTTTCCAGCACAAGTTCAAAAAGCAGCGCCGTACCATATCTCTTAATGTAAGTACGTCGTTGAATGAGAAAGGCGGTAATGGCACCTACAACTCGCAAACCGTGGCTTATCGCAATAGCGATTCGTCCTTGTCGGGCTATGATCAGCACAATAACACCTATAGCAATAGCTATACGGTATCGCCCAATGTTACCTATACCGAGCCGGTAGGTAAAAAAGGGCAGCTGATGTTTACTTATAATCCTTCTTTTTCTGAAAGCAAGGCCGACAAAGAAACATTTGACCGGAATGTTGTAACCGGCAGCTATACGTTATTTGATACACTGTTGTCGAACAAGTACAACACTACCTATAACACACAACGCGGCGGTATCAGCTACAGGGTGGGCGATAAGCAGTCTACCTTTGTTGTGGGTGGCAATGTGCAGTATGCCATGCTTACCAGCCAGCAGACATTCCCCTACACAACAAATGTAGAGCGGGCATTCCCGGGGTTCTTGCCTAATGCTATGTATAATTTCCGGTATGCAGATGGCCGCAACCTGCGCATTATGTACCGTACCAATACCGTGGCTCCCAGCGTATCACAATTGCAGAATGTGGTGGATGTAAGTAACCCTGTATTGCTGAAAACCGGGAATCCCGATCTGCAGCAGGACTACGAACATACGTTGATCGTTCGCTATGGTATTACCAAAGCTAAAACACAGCGTAATTTCTTTTTAAACCTGTACGCTAATTATATCAACAATTATATTGGCAACCTTACCATACAGCCACCGCATGATACTATGTACCAGGCACCGCATACAGAAAGGCCAGTACTCATCAGGCAAGGTAACCAGCTTACATTACCGGTAAATATCAACGGGTACTTTAACGAACGGGCATTTGTGACGTACAGCCTGCCTTTGCAGTTCATTAAGAGCAACCTCAACCTTAGCGCAGGGCTCAATTACACGCGCACGCCGGGTCTTATCAACGACCTCAGGAATAACGCCAATAACATTGCTCCATCGGGTGGCGTGGTCATCAGTAGCAACATCAGCACTAATGTTGACTTTACGCTGTCTTACAATGGCAACTACAATTTTGTAGATAATAGTTTATCAACCGCATCCAACAGTAAATATTACAGCCACGTAGCCTCTTTTAAGATCAACTATATCTTCCTGAAGAATTTTGTACTGAATACGAATATCACCGACAATTACTATGCGGCCATCAAGGGCACATCCGGCACTCAGAACTACCTGTTATGGAATGCCTACCTGGGTTATAAAATGCTCAAGAACCGGGCCCTGGAGGCTCGTATAACAGCCTTTGATATCCTGAAGCAGAACCAGAGCATTACCCGGACGGTTACTGAAACGTATATTGAGAATAATGTTACCGGTGTGCTGCAACAATATTTTATGCTACAGCTTACCTACACCATCCGCAATTTTAAGGGCCAGATGCCTGAAGCGAATGAAGGACCGGATGGCCATCGGGGTCAGCATGGTTTTGGACCACCTCCGGGAGGTCCGGGTGGTTTTGGTCCTGGTGGCCCGGGTGGCGGAGGGTTCGGTGGTCCACCTCCGGGTAACTAGTAGATAAAATAGACGTTAAGAGACGGCATGCTGTATTAAGCCTCACCCCGGCCCTCTCCAAGGGAGAGGGAGATGTTATGTGTTCCGACTTTTGATGTAAAGCTGGTGTAACGGGTAAATAGCAGATCAATATCAAGAAAGAGCCCGCGAAACAATTTCGCGGGCTTCTTTATAAGGTTGGATTGTTTTGTGCGATTAGTCGTTGCTTCTTCTGCCAAATACGCGCAGCAGTAGGATGAACAGGTTGATGAAGTCGAGATACAAAGTCAATGCACCCATCACGGTCAGCTTCTGAGTGTCTCCTGCAGAAACGCCTTCAAACTCAATACCTGCACCTATACGTTTCAATTTCTGTACATCGTAGGCTGTAAGGCCCAGGAACACAGCTATACCTACATAGCTTACAATGTAGTACAGTGCCTCGCTGTGCAGGAACATGTTGATCATGCTGGCGATGATGATACCTACAAGGCCCATGGTCAGCAACGATCCAAAAGAAGTAAGGTCTTTATCTGTGGTATAGCCCATAAGTGCCATAACGCCAAACATTACCGATGCAGAGGCAAAGCAACCCAGTAGCGATGCTGATGTGTACGTGATCACCAATGTGCTTAAACTCATACCCATTACTGCTGCAAAGGCCGCCAGCAACACTGTAAGCACTGTTGCCGAAAAGCGGTTGAAACCTATCGACATGGTAAAAACGAAGATGAGGGGTGCAAAGCTGATGAGCATGCCCAGACCTGTAAGTCGGGGACCTTTATTCGTTAGCATATATAGTGAACTTTGCAGGTCAGCATTTGCAGCAAACATCCAGGCAAATACCGCCGATATGCCAAGGGCTATGAACATCCATAGAAACACACCCGCCATAAATTTCTTAGAAATAGCGCCTGCGGGTATCTGCCTGCTTTCCAGTACAGTGTAATTCGAGAACTGTTGATTGTTATCCATGACTTGTAATAAATACTTCGTAAAATTAGGCATTATCTGCAGACGCTTACGCGTCAGGAACCTGATATTCGTCCTTTTAACTTAGAATTATGCCAAACGTTAATGCCACTAAAATAATGGATTTACAGTACAATAGGACCAACCACAAATAGTTATTTAAAATTGTACTGTGGTGGTGCAGACCGATGCCTGGTTTCTATCTTATCATAGCCGACCTGGGATGTCTGTAGCAGGCATCCAGTTCTATGTAAAAGCTGGGCTTCAATCGCTCGCTGATGACGCCGGTAGGTAATGTCACCTTGCCCGCACCGAGTGGGGTAGTGTAAGTAGGGATCATGGTAAACATCCAATTGCCGGCCCATAGAGTAGCTTTGGCTGAGAACTCGACGTTAAGCGGCTTTATATTGCCGGGGTTATCTACTGCTGTGCTTATGGTTGCCCCGCTTTCTCTTGCCGCTTTGCTGATGTAGTAATTATCGTAGAAATGTTGTGTGCCGATGAAAAAAGCGAATGTAGGGTAGATGTTCAGCTTATTATCTGCCAGCCGGAAGCGATGGTCTACAGAGATATCAATGAGATAGTCGGGGGCTGTTGTGGTGTTATTGTATATGATATCCACCTGTGGTTCTACCAGGTCGTTGATATACTTGCCATAAACGCCTGCCTGCTGTGTTATGGATGCATTGACAGATGCACTCTGTTTATGATAAAAGTATTGCCCGGCATATGCCCCTGCAAGAAAATTTGTGCCCCACGTTCTGTCGTACCCGCCCTCTATTGCCATTCTGTCTACGTGGCCAAACTTACGTACCGCACCATAGGATACGGAGCCATTGATATAAAAACCTGTTCGGAAGTAGTACCCTAAATAGGGTGTGATATAGGGTATTGCATTTTTGTCTTTACGCCCAAGGTGCATGTTGTTAGAGAGGACGTTCATGCCAAGGTTCATGTGTGTTACCTCGTCCATCGGGTCGTCTTCATACTTGCTGTCGAGGTAGTAAAGGCCGCTTTGGGCATAGCTGGCCCAAAAGCCGAAGGCTGCAAGTAGCGTGGCGCCCCATTTTTTCATTTGTAACGTTTTATGCTAACAAATATATACAACCACGCGACCAAATACTAATTGCATATGCCAGCAGGTATCGGGGGCGGTAGATGGAAATAAATATGTATATTTGTGACGATTGCAAAAAAAATCTGAAAAACAGAAAATAAATAATTGTTGTAAATGATTTTATCATTACCTTTGCAGTCCCAAAATTAAATTAACAATGGAAGCTGTAGCTTTTGTACACGAGCAACTTACTGCTAAGAAAGATTTTCCAAACTTTAAAGCAGGTGATAATATCACAGTAAACTATAAAATTGTAGAAGGCAATAAGGAGCGTATCCAGTCGTTCAAGGGCGATGTGCTTAAGCGCCAGGGTACAGGTGCTACTGCTACTTTCACCGTTCGTAAGATATCTGACGGTGTTGGTGTTGAGCGTCTTTTCCCGATCTGCTCACCAAACATCGACTCTATCGTTCTGCACAAGTCTGGCCGTGTACGTCGTGCAAGGCTGTTCTACCTCCGCGAGCGTTCAGGTAAATCTGCACGTATCAAGGAAAAGAAGCAGATCCACGCTTCAGCAAAGGCTACTGCAAAAGCAAAATAATTGCTTTCGTCATATCGGTAAAAAGGGTGCGTTATTCAACGCGCCCTTTTTCTGTTTTTCGTAATGTCGTATTAACTAAACTATTTTGTTGGTGTTCAATTTGTTATAGGCTAAGTACGACGTAATAAGTAATGCCATCGCTATTATGGGGCCCATCCATTTTGCGGCCGGATCTCCGGAAGAGATATGCGCTATAACAGCAGACACAAAGGTGATCATAAAACCTGCATAAGCCCACTCTTTTATCCGCCCCTTTACAAATGGTAGCAGCAGCGCTAAGGCACCCACTACTTTGGCAATGGCCAGCTCTATACGAAAATAGTCCGGAAAGCCCAGGTGTACAAACCCTTCCTTTACCTCCGGCGAGGTTACATACATGGCGCCCGACATCAACATCATGGCCGAAATAAGGCCGGTTGTTGTCCAGTAAATGATCTTTGTCGATCTCATAATTTGGTTGTTTTGCACAAAAGTCCACTTTAATACTATACTTTTGATAGTGATATACTTTTGTATAGTAGTTTCCTTTTGTAAAGTATTTAAATAATTATGGTAGAGCAGGATATACAAATAGATATGCAACACGGTGAATGCCGTAAATACATGTTGGCCATACACGACACCCTGGATATTATCAGCGGTAAGTGGAAGGTGGCTATCATGGCTTCGCTTGGTTTTGGTAAGCGCAGGTTTTTGCAGCTGCAGCGCGAGATAGATGGCATTGGGGCTAAAATGCTATCGAAAGAGTTGAGAGAGCTGGAGCAGAATGGCCTGGTAAAGCGTACGGTCATCGAATCGAAGCCGGTGACGGTAGAGTACGAGATCACTGAATATGGTAAAACGTTGCAGCCGATCATCTACGAGATGGCACAGTGGGGTGCTGCACATAGAAAAAGAATAATGAATAGCTGAGGTACTATGTACTTAGCGGGCAGTAAACCAGGGCATGATTCTTTAGTCTCAGTAGATGTAAACTAAAAGAGTACATCATGCAAACACTCAAAAAAATGATATTCATTACTGCGCTGGCACTCACTACCGGTGTGTTCTCAGCCTCTGCGCAGATATACGTAAAGATAAGGCCGGAGCGGCCGCATTATGAACGCGTGGTAGCGCCAAGTCCGCGACATGTATGGGTAGATGAAGATTGGGAGATGCGTGGCGGCAAGTATGTATTTGTTGGTGGCCGCTGGGCAGAACCTCCGCGCCCACGTGCTGCCTGGATACCCGGCCATTGGCGTCAGCGCCCCCGTGGTTGGGTATGGGTACCCGGTCATTGGCGATAAGCAACTATAGTTAACAAAAGTAAGGGCCAGAGAACATTTGTTCTTTGGCCCTTATTATTTTGTTCATTTCTATAGCATTGTCTTAAATTTGTTGCCGACGCATGAAACTGACACAGCATTTAGCAGGAACGGATAAAACTATTCTTTCCTTTGAGGTACTCCCTCCGACAAAAGGCAGAAGCATTGAATCTCTTTATGCCACTCTTGACCCCTTCATGGAGTTCAAGCCATCGTACGTAAACGTTACTTACCACCGCGCCGAGCAGATTTATAAAAAGCGGCATGACGGCACATTTGAGCGGGTAGAGATACGCAAACGCCCTGGTACTGTAGGCATTTGTGCGGCTATCATGAACAAATACCAGGTAGAGGCCATTCCGCACCTGATATGCGGTGGCTTTAGCAAGGAAGAAACCGAAAATGCACTTATCGACCTGCATTACCTGGGTATCAGGAATGTATTGGCTTTAAGGGGGGATGCTGCGGCCAACGAGAAGTTTTTCGTTCCGCATCCGCATGGGCATAATTATTCGGAAGAGCTGGTAAAGCAGATCATAACGCTGAATAACGGGCAGTATATGGAAGAGGATATACTGGACGGGGTGAAAACAGATTTTTGTATTGGCGTGGCAGGTTACCCGGAAAAGCACTTTGAGGCACCCAACCTGCAAACAGACATTGCTAACCTGAAGCGTAAGATTGATATAGGTGCAGACTACATCACCACCCAGATGTTCTTTAATAACAAGCACTACTACGATTACGTGGCCAGGTGTAAAGAGACGGGCATCAACCAGCCTATTATCCCGGGGTTGAAGCCATTGTCCGGCAAGAAGCAGCTTACCGTTATACCGCGTGTATTTAATGTAGAGATACCGGTTGAGCTGTATACTGAAATAATGAAGTGCAAAACAGATGCTGATGTGGAGTTGGTAGGCACGGAATGGTTGCTGGAGCAATGCCGCGACCTGTTGCGCAATGGTGCGCCGGTGCTGCATTTCTATACCTTGTCTAAGCCGCACATTATATATAATGTACTGAAGAAACTATTTTAGTAAAACACTACACAAAGCAAAGAGAGCGCACCCTACAGGCTGCGCTCTCTTTGTTATTTATTGGTAGTCTTATTTGGTTTTCTTTGCTTCGGCCTGGGCAGCTATTGCGGTGTTGTAGTTGGTCCAGTCGGTATTGGGGTGTGCCTGTTTGTAAGTGCTTGGTATCACTACCGCCCTGAACTGCACGGTGCCGGGATAAGTTGTAGCGCTACCATCAGTGTTGTACACGAATATGTCGAAATAGCCCGGACGGAAATTGAAAACAGTAGATGTAAGACCATTCATATCGGGCAGGTTGGTCCAACCGCTTGATGTGTAGTATTTGTATACTTCAAAAACGCCATAGTTATAAACGGCAGTTGTCAGGTTAGGGTCGCTGAATGTAGCTATCCAGCCGTTGCCCGATGCTGTCCAGGTATTCACTGTAAATGCATCCTCGCCAATAACCTGTGCGCCATCCGCACCGGCAGGGCCTTGTATTCCTTGCGGACCCTGTGGGCCGGTCTTAACGCAGCTGGTAGCAAATAATACTGTTCCGGCGAAAAGCAAAAGCATTAACTTTTTCATGTCTTGTTGATTTTTATTGTGTTGGTTGATGTGTTATTTGTGTCTTGTTTGTTGAAAGGCAAATGTCATGCCAATTATTGCGGCACTACTGTTACAACTTATCTATAGCTGCGGCCAGTTGCCTGTCTTTGTCGGTAACGGTATTGCCGGCATCATGGGTGTTCAGCCATATCTCCAGCTTGTTATAGGTGTTCTTCCAGGTGGGGTGGTGGTCGGCTTTTTCGGCCAGTATGGCTACGCGCGTCATAAAGCCAAACGCTTCGCTAAAGTCTTTAAATGTGTATGCACGGTACAGTGCGTGCTCTTTTTCTTCCCAGGCCATGATCTATGTTTAAGCAATAAAGATAAAGCATAAAAAACATGCCGTTAGTAATTGATGGACAAATCTGTATAACGATACAATCAGTAAAAAATACCATTACAATGACGAATATCACAATGTTCGTTGTAAGGGGCATAGTACCTTTGCTATATGAGCAAAAAGGTAAAAAATACCATTCCTGTATACGATATACAATCGTTGCAGGAGGTAGAAAACAAAGAAAAGCAGGTGATCGCCCTGCCTTTCTCTGATTACCTGGAGATACACCCGAACCTGCATGCGCCGCACCGGCATACCTTTTACCATATGCTGTTGTTCACCAACGGTAGCGGCCACCATACTATAGATTTTGAGCAATTCCCGGTAGTGCCGGGGCAGATATATTTTATGGTACCCGGCCAGGTGCATAGCTGGAGCTTTGAAGGCGAGGTGGACGGGTATATTGTTAACTACTCATCGCACCTGTGCCATAGCTTGCTTAAGGACGGCAACTATTCTGAGCAGTTCTCTTTTTTGCAAGGTATAGCTAAAGACAGTGTCATCGTATTGCCGCAGGATGTACAGCAGGTGGTGGAAGGATGTTTCAGGACAGTAATAGATGAGGTGCGCACCAACAGGCCACTGGCCAACGATATGATCTGCGCGCAGCTGATGTCTTTGTTCATTAATGTACACCGTTGTACCGGCGCCGATGCAGCTGCAGGCATACAGAATCACCTGGTGTTGTTCAATTTCCGCAAGCTGGTGAATACTTACTTTGCGGAAAAGAAGCTGCCGAAAGAATATGCAGCGATGTTGTACATCACGCCTAATCACCTGAACGCGTTATGCCGCGATCTGCTGAATATGTCGGCAGGCGAGGTGATACGGGAGCGTATACTATTGGAGGCCCGCAGGCTGTTGGTGAATGTAGATATAGGGATCAGCGAAATAGCCTACCGCCTCAACTTTACAGATAATTCCTACTTCACGAAATTTTTTAAAAAATACATAGGTATCACTCCTGAGGAATTCAGGAAAAAACATCAATAATATGTGTGCGCAAAAACAGATAAAGAAAAGAAGCCTGTTATCATCTATACTTAATTACAGGTGCCCGCGATGCAGGCAGGGCAGGCTGTTTACTTATAAGAACCCGTATAACCTGGCCCACAACACTGATATGCCCGAGCATTGCGAAGTGTGTGGCCAGCAGTATGAATTGCAGACCGGTTTTTACTTTGGTACCGGTTATGTGTCTTATGGTTTGTCGGTAGGGTTTATGGGCGTGTTCTATACGGTATGCTATTTACTGGGTTGGGTGTCTTTGGCAGACAATAGTATTTTTTACTGGCTGGGCGCCAATGCTACGTTGCTCATCATCCTGCAGCCGGTCATACAGCGTATATCCCGCGCTATGTGGATAGCCTTCTTTGTACGTTACGACCCTGAAGGTGGTCCGGTAAGGTTATAAAAATGAAACAGCCACTCTAGGAGTGGCTGTTCTGTTTATGTCAGCAGTAATAAATATTAGGCAAGTGTTGCGGTCAGTTTCTTCTCGCAGTTATACAACTTAGATATCGGGCAGTTCTCTTTAGCGTTCTCTGCACATTCCTGGAATTTTTCTGCAGTGATGCCTGGTATTTTACCGGTCACGTTCAGTTCGCTCAGGGTAATGGCACCATTGTCCAGCGTGATATCGCACCTTGTGGTCAACTCATCAGGCACAAATCCTGCTTCGTTCAGCACAAAGGTCAGCTTCATGGTAAAGCAGCCTGCGTGTGCAGCAGCTACCAGTTCTTCGGGGTTGGTGCCCACACCATCAGCAAAGCGGCTGTTGAATGAATATTGTGTGTTATTAAGCGTAGTGCTCTGTGTGGTCAGGTGGCCATTGCCTTCCTTGCCTGATCCGTTCCAAACGGCGGTAGCGTTGCGTTTCATTTTTATGGTCGTTTTTTGGTCGGGGTAAAGATAAGCAGGCAGGCATTATTGCAGCACAATAGTACGTATTGCTTATATTAATTCTGTACGGGAAAAAATCAATACTGGCCAGTGCTTAGCAACACCAGTGTGCAAGCCTCAATGGGCTGTATGCCATTGGCACGGGCCAGGTCTTCCAGGTCCTCATTCTCGGCGCCGGGATTAAAGATGATGCGGCGTGGCTTTAATGAGAGGATGTAATCGTAATATTCCTGCTGGTGGGCAGCGCCTAAGTACATGGTAACGGTATCTATGTCGTCGGCTGGGGCCTTTTCGGTCATTATCTCCACGCTATCTACATAACCCCTTCTGCGCCCGAGCGCCATTACCTTGTGCCCTTGACCCAGTAATTTTTTTATGGCGAGGTTGCTGTAGCGGTCAGGGTTTTCTGACGCACCCATTACCAATGTCTTGTTCTTCATATAGCCCGATTTGCAGGTAACGACACAATTATCAAGCCATCGACATAGCTACCATTTCGGCAATGTCCATCACTTTTACGCTATCTTCCTTCTCTTTGTTCTTCACACCATCTGTTAGCATGGTAGTGCAGAAAGGACAGTTGGCTGCAATAATGGTTGCGCCTGTTTCCAGGGCCTGTTCAGCACGGTCGAAGTTAACACGGCTGGTACCCGCTTCTTCTTCTTTGAACATTTGCGCACCGCCTGCGCCGCAGCACATACCGTTACTACGGCAGCGTTTCATTTCTATCACCTCTGTTTCAAACAGTTCCAGCACCTTGCGCGGTGCTTCGTATATGCCGTTGCCACGGCCCAGGTAGCAGCTATCGTGGTAGGTGATTTTTTTGCCCTTGAAAGAGCCACCTTCTTTCAGTTTTATCTTGCCGTCGTCTATCAGCTGCTGCAGGAAGGTAGTGTGGTGGATCACCTCGTAATTACCGCCCAGGGCAGGGTATTCGTTCTTAAGGATATTAAAGCAGTGCGGACAAGTGGTCACCACCTTTTTTACGCCGTAAGCGTTCATCAGGTTGATGTTGTTGTACGCCATCATCTGGAACAGGAACTCGTTGCCGGCCCTGCGAGCAGGATCGCCTGTGCACGATTCTTCTTTGCCCATTATAGCAAAGGAAACACCTACCTTATCCAATATAGTGGCAAAGGCCTTGGTCACTTTTTGTGCCCTTTGGTCGAAGCTGCCTGCACAACCTACCCAAAAAAGTATTTCCGGTGTTTCGCCGCTTGCAGCGAATTCTGCCATTGATCTTACCTGCATAATATATAAACAGCTGCCGCGCAGCGATCTTTTAAAATATCCTCAAAAATAAACAATCAGCAATTAATAGGGTACTTTTTAAAGAAACAACTAAAGAATTGATGTAAGCAACCACTTTTGACTTTTCACTTTTGACTTTTTAGTTCACATAATAGCCATCCGGGCTATACATTACCGGCAGCAGTTTGTGTGTCTTTTCAAAATAATCGTAACCCGGTTTCAGGGAGTACCAGAAGGCGATGCTTTGCGGGTAGTCGCGGTATTCCCGCTTCAGGTATAGCCAGCCCTTGGCATCCAGCCGGGTAGGGAAGATATGTACCGGTATGTTCTCCTGGCCGTTCACGCGTGCATTCAGGCACAGGGTGTATATTTCCTGTATACCCTCATCCGTCATGGGCAGGCAGCCCACGGTTACGCAGCCGCCATGTATGTAGATGTCGCCGCCCTTTTTGGGTTTGGTGGCCAGCAGGTTATCGGAATAGTTGGGGTAGTTCAGCAACATAGACAGGTAATACTCGCTCTTGGGGTTAAAGTCGTCTATGAAGTAATATCCCTCCGGTACTTGTCTGTCGCCCTCGCCACGCTTAGGCCCCAGCAGGCCAGATATGGCGCAGATATGAAACATCTTTACCAGTTTATACTCGCTGGTCTCATTGTTGCGGCCCCATACTTCCAGTTCGTTCGATGCTTTAAAGGCGCGCAGGTAAATGTCTTTAGGCGGATAGTTGAGCCCCTTCTTCCTGAAATCTTTTGCCAGGGAATCGTTGAACTTTTTGTAGGCATCTGCTACACGGGTGCAGGATAGCTGGAAGTTTTTTAACGCCTGTGCATCTGTTTGCGCCTGTGCACAATATGCAGCGCTCACTAAGCAACCCGTAAGTATGACTTTCAAAACCTTCAACATCTGTAAACCTGGTATCTGGCAAATTTAGGGGAAACAACTTTAAACTAAATGATAAAAGCTTGCCCCGGCTTGTAACTATGGCCTCCTTCTTATTGTATCGTTGGTAGCGTTAATTAGGTAGTGGGCAGCTCCCCTCTTGCCAAACTTGCCTACCGGCAGGCAGGGAGGGGACGATATTCGACCAAGCGTAGCGCGTTGTCGAATGTCGGGGGTGATAGGTCAGGTATTCCTGTTTCACTTATTCAATGCGGCTATCTGGTCTTTATAAGCAGGGGGTAACAGCAGCGCTCTTGCCCACCTGGCTATAACCAGGTGCCGTATCTTGCCATAAGTGCTCAGCAGTACACCGAATGCCTTGCCGGGCTTGAACTTCAGCAGCCTGGCTACCTGGCCATGTGCCAGTATGGCTTGTACCTGTAACAGTATGTGGTAGCGCACAACACCCAGGTGCTTTTTATATTGCAGGAACAGATCGGGCGTGTATTGGTTATATACCAGGTCTTCCCGCATATGTGCATGCCTGTCGGGCAGCCATGTTTCGTAGGTAGGGGGCAGTTCTTTCAGGCCCATCCTGCTACCCATGCGAAAGAATACGTTATACACTTCTTCTTTCTCATCGCCGGTCAGCTTGCGTTCCAGCACTTCGTATGCCGCTATGGAGTAATCTATCAGCATATACAACACATCGCGGTAGGCCCAGTCGGGTATTTTGGCGCCCCTGTTTTGTTCTACAGCGCCATGTATGGCTGCCATGGCATCTATGGCCTTGTGTGCGGTATCGGTGTCGGCAAAAATGATCCTGTGTGCATAGGCAACGGTAGAGAAAAGCCTGCCCAGCGGATCTGACGGTAGCTTGCCGGTAAAGTACAGCCAGTCTACAGCCTTGTTAAGCGCAAACTCTGCTGCCGAGCCGGCAAAGATGAACAGCACCACATCACTATCGCCCCATATGCGGCGCACTATCGAATCTTGTTGTACAAATGTGCTCATTGTTCAGAATTGATCGGCTCCGGGGAATTTGTGTCTGGCCTGCTCATGTCATTGCCTATCGATCTGCTGAAGAGCGCTACCGATATCAAGGTAGCGCATACCGACGGAATGGCAAGCGTGTATATATCGTAAATGCCAAAGACCGCTACCGTGCCGAATGAGAATACAGCGGTGATCAATGGTAAGCACACCAGGCTGAGCATCTGTGCATTGGCGGGTGTGGCGTTTTTTCTCCGGCATAATGCCAGCCACCCTGCAAAAAGAAATATACACGGCAAACCCAGCACTGCTGCGAAAGCCCCACCTAATACGGCAAATTCAGGACCAAAGAATAGCCCGGTTATTATTGCATTGAGCAGCTGTGCCACTAACCAAATACTAAACCCTTTCATATTTTAAAAGCACTTTGTATTGCAAAGTAAATGCAAAAAGCGATAACTATCTCCTGTTTTAAGAATTATTCACAAAGCCGGAATTGGTTTGGTGTTTTTGTAGCGACTGTGGTGATACTGTATTTGTTTGTTTCGCCAGTCAGGAGACTGGCATCCGCCACGACGTAGTCAGGAGACATACGCCGAGCAGTTAGACAAAACTACGGCCAGCAGGGTAGGTAGCGACTTCGATAAAAAGACACTAGCAAGATTCCAAGAAATACTAAAAACTGGATGAGCCTAAACGTAATATTCTGTTTGATCTTATTGATACCTATATACGCGATGCCAAAGTGCGTAATGCACATAGGTAAATCAACAAATCTGTAACATTACCCTACCTAATATCCGACAAATACTTTAGCCAAATATTTTTATCTTTTACTTTTCTTTCTTTTTTCCACGCTACAATATTCTCAGGAAGATATACCGAAAGTTCAATTGCATTACTTTTTGTTAGGTGATATAATAACATATTACCTAACCAGTCTTGATTGTCGGTATCTAGCAATTCGATTAGTTTTGAAAGAACTTCCTTGTTTACATATAAATTACTACAACTTTTCTGTAACGATGTATCATTAATAAGGATTATATATTTTATTTGCCAAAATACGTTGTCTCTAAAACTATCCCTTATAGGCATACTTAAGCTAAATTGCATTGAATGATTGTTCAACGCTTTTACTTTCCTAAGAAAATCATCAGAGAGCGAATTTTGTGCATTAGCGTCAGTTCTTGAAATTAGTAAGAACCAAATAAGAAATATTATCTTCTTCATCTTTATTCAGGATTTTTTTTTGCATGTTCTTTATCATATTGCTGTCCATATAAATCTGCGACTTTAGCACTGGTGCCGTCAGGCAATTTTGTTACAGCATTTTTATATCCCCATTCAGCAATTGAAGTAAGTAACTGATCTTTTGTCATTGCACCAGACTTAACCTTTGAAATCCCCTCACTGAAGCTCGCTGTCATTGGGTCGCTAATATTTAAATCATCGGCTACCAACGCCTGATTAACAAAAGCCTCCGCTTCAACTTTAAGTTTTCCTTTTATAAAGTCTACCCGAGATATAGTTCCTTTTCTAGCTTTTGCGGAGAAGTCATCTAGCTTAGTATGATTACTTGAATTTGTCATTTCCCATGTAAGACCTAATATGGTTCTTTCTACATTCTCTCGGCCATCAATATTTATATTACCAGTAGCATCAATTGTATAGGTACCAGAATTGTCATTCGTTACTGTTCTATTAACTAGATTTGCCTTTGTTTGTAATGTAGTAAATGTTGTACTTTTTTGTGCAGATTGCATAGCATTTATTAAGGCGTCAGATTTTACTACTGATTCCAACGGTTTATAGTATGTACCCATTAGAATGTTATCGTTAGTTATATATTCAAATGAGAATGGCCCCGTTCAGCGTAGTCTTCTTACAGTTTGGCGAAGTCTCTGACTTCGCTATGGTGGTGAGGCGATCTTCGGATCGCTAATATCTAAAATCCCTATGGTGTTGCGTTTACAATACCTGGTTTATCAGTCAGCAATAACTGATCCACAATGGTTGGTGTTGTATAGTAGGTGCCATACTGGTCGTGTATCTGGTTGCTGTCACTCATGGTTATATTGGTTTATTCAGGCGATGCGGAGATCGCCACTCCGGCACAGCGAAGTCAAAAAGACTTCGCCGAACTGTTTTTGTTTCTTTTCTTTTAGAACACTACGCTGAACGGGGGACATGAAACATATTGAATACACTACCCACTATCAATAGTGCTCTTTCTGATAATGCTCTAATATTTTGTTTACAGCATTAGAGGCAGAAATTGAATCCATTCCTGCCTCTTTAAATCCTTCATATAACTCTCGTTCTTTATCTTTTAGTTCGTATTCTTTATTGAGATTTGAGACCATTTTCCCATTTTTATAAATACCGTGTAGCCATATGATACCATTCGATTTGTACATTGTTCTTTCTCCATTGATAACTCCTTTGTCATAATGTTCCACAACACTTAAATTTCCGGTACTGTCCCACTCAACAGATTTTCCATTTTTAAGTCCGTATAGAAAGCCACATTCCTTCTTTAGTCTTCCGTTTAACCAGTATGTTTTTTCTGATGTATTTGTTTTGTCTTTATTATTAATATAGATTTCTGTTCGTTCATTCGAAGTACTGTCAAAATATGATACGATAGATATAGAATCATTGATCTGAACGATACTCTTTTTACCTATGTGTTGCGCCTTGTTTTGTTTATTTGATGTGCAACATGATATAAAAAAGGCCATTCCAATAATAAGTTTATCTATTTTCATTTGTTACTCCTTCTTTTGTCTTTTTCCCGTTTTCGGTCTGTGTCTTATGTGGCTTTTGCAGGCCGATAAAATGTAAATTAATGTAACTACCTCTCTATTGTAACCCGTACATGCCAGTTTATCGTTTCGCCCTTAACGGATAGCATATAGTTGCCATTGGGTAAGGTGGCCGATACTGTGGCAGGTATAGATAGGGTATTATCGCCATGTTCTGCTGTGCTATGGTGGGTGGTGGTCACTTCGCGGCCTGTCATATCCAATAAAATATATTCAATGTCTTGCCTGTCGCCTTTATTGTGGTAAGATAGGGTAAAGGCGCCGTTGGTGGGGTTGGGGTATAGCTTAGGTTGGTCGGTGGTTTGTGTTTGTGCATCGGCTACGGCGAGTGGTAAGCCATTTATATCGCACAGGCAGCCGGTACGCTGTTCGTCGTGGCGGAACATCAGCCAATCTGGCCCTTTACCTACGCCCCAGTTGAGGCAGAAAGCATAGCCATAGTCGTTGTAGGTCGATGTATCGCTGCGGCCCTTGCCGCCTATCACAAACACATCCAGTATGCCGTCGTGGTCAAAGTCAGCAATTATCGGGGCATTATCTATCTCGTAAATACTGCTGGTATTGCCCAGGCTGTCTGCTGCATAGGCGCGGGTGTCGAAGCTGCGGATAACAGCGCCTGTAGCGCCATCCAGCGATATTACCTTGCCCCAGTAGCTGGCAAAGGTCACGTCTTTTATGTTGTCGTTATTCACATCGGCCACCACGGCTCCGCGGAAGTCGGTAAAGTCGGAGGGTGGGGTGTAGCGCCATAGTTCGGTGTCGTTCCGGTTCACGGCCCTTACCATGCTGCCATCCATGTATATGATGTCCAGGTAGCCGTCATTGTTCAGATCGGCCAGGGTTACCGGTGCGCCAATGTAGCCACCACTCTGTTTAGATACCGAGTCCTTCCACCGCAGCGATCCGTCTGCGGCATTCAGGCAATACAGGTAGCCGCTGTAGTCGCCCATTACCAGTTGTTTCTGCCCGGTACGGAACAGGTCGCCCGTAGCCGGGCCATGATATAGCAGATCATGCACATAGTACTTCCATTTCAGGCTGTGGTCGGCTGTTTTGTAGCAGGCTATGCGATTGCTATCGTAGGTAAAGTCCCAGGTGCCTACGGTAAACACCGTGTCTGTGCCATAGGTAATGGTCGGCTCGCTTTCAATAGCAGCATTGGCATCTACGGCCAGTGTCCACCTGGTAGCACCTGTTCTGCCATCCAGGCATTTTACGTTGCCAAAGAAGGTGCCATGCAGCACTTCGGGGTAGCCATCATGGTCCAGGTCTACCATGCTCGGTGGGGAGTCGCCGCCACCGGTTACCGTTTTCCATTGCACATAGCCGCTATCGGCATCGTAGCAGAAAGTGGTATCCATGCACGATCCCGGTACCACTACTTTATAATTGCCATTATTGAACGGGTTGAACAACAGCGGACCAGCATCGTTGCAGCCACCACCAGGTCCGGGTTGCCTGTGCTTCCACTTCAGCGATCCATCCTCTGCATTCAGGCAGTACACATTGCTGTCGTTCCAATAGGTGCTGAAGATCAGCTCCAGCTTACCATCACCGTCTACATCTTTGGCGGTGGTTTGCCCGAAGCTTACATCGCGCAGGTTGTAATGCCATTTTACCGATTGAGCGCCGGCATTCACCACCAGTAAAGACAGCAGACAAGCAAACAGTTGTTTCATCAGACCAGAATTGTCTCATGAAAATACACTTTAATATTTTATCTGTCAGTTGATTGCAACTTTTTTTCCAACACCCAACATTTTCAATGCTTGCTCCGTTTATACTAACAAAGGATATTTTTCGCGGAATACATTACGCATTAATTTTATTCGCACTAAGAGCAGTGGTGGCTGAAACAGGGTGTGATAATGCTGTAAATGTTAAAATCAAATTCAACCATGTGCATCCCGGTTGTTTTGTTCTTTGTGTGAAAATTTATTCTTTATTTTGACAGTATCAATATGCAACAGAAAATAAAAGACGTACTGCAGGCTTCTATAGAAGTTAAGCATAAAATATTATCAGATGAAGCGCTGTTAGGTCGCATACAGGCTGTTACAGAGCTGATCACCAATGCATTCCGCAATGGTAATAAAGTGCTGTTCTGTGGCAATGGTGGCAGTGCTGCCGATGCCCAGCACCTGGCGGCTGAATTCAGCGGTCGTTTTTATACCGATCGTAACCCGCTGCCCTCAGAGGCGCTGCACTGCAACACATCGTACATGACGGCAGTAGCCAACGACTATAGCTTTGATGTAGTATACAGCCGTATGGTAAAGGGTATGGGCCGCAAGGGCGATGTGTTGGTAGGACTGACCACCTCCGGCAACTCTGTTAATATTATCAAAGCAGTAGAGCAGGCCAAAGAATTAGGCATGATTAGTGTATGTTTAACAGGTGAAACAGGAGGAAAGCTCAAAGATATGTGCGACCATCTGCTGAACGTGCCTAGTAAGGACACTCCAAGGATACAGGAGTCGCATATTACAATAGGACATATCATTTGCGAGCTGGTGGAGAAGGAATTGTTTTAAATAAAATGATAGGAGGTATACAATGGACCTTTTGAATAGACCCGAAGTAGATAAAAACTGGACCCTTTTTTTAGATAGAGACGGAGTAATAAACATAGAAAGCGTAGGGTCGTACATCACCAACTGGAGTGAGTTCAAATTCCACGATGGTGTGTTGCAAGCGCTGAAAGACCTGAACAACATCTTCGGTAATATAGTGGTGGTTACTAACCAGCGCGGTGTGGGCAAAGAGATAATGACCATAGATGCGCTGAAAGAGATACACACCAATATGAAGGAGACCGTGCGCAATGAGGGCGGCAGGATAGATAAAGTGTACTCTTGCACGGCACTGCTGGATACCGACCACAACAGGAAGCCTAATGTAGGTATGGGCCACCAGGCGCAGCAAGACTTTCCGGATATTGATTTCAAGCGCAGTATAATGGTGGGTAACAGTTTGAGCGATATGGAGTTCGGTAAGCGCCTGGGCATGCACTGCGTGTTCCTGACCACCAAGCACGAACCTTATGAATTGCCGCACGATATGATAGATGAGCAATTTGAAAGCCTGAACGACTGGGCCAAAACACTTTTGGCAGCAGAAATGGTAGGGTAGAGCGATAAAAGTTATGAACAAGTAAGCGTAAATGCTTACTTGTTTTTTTATGCAGCAAAACGCAAATTGGTGTATATTGCTGCCTGTGGTTGTGGCTGGTAGCCTTGTATAGGATGCTGGTGCTCGCCACGTGATTATTAGTAAGATATCCAGAATAGTAAAAGAGGAATAATGAAACTGATGAATAGCTATGGCCGGGGATTGATAGTTGCAGGTGTATGTATGGCATGTGGTATTGGTAATGCAATAGCTCAGACCGATAAATTTGGCAGTAATAACCTGTACTATAACGACAGGTATAATGCCGGTTCCTATACTAATCCAGAATACAGCCAGTATATCTCGTTCAACGATTTTTATACCACCCTGGCACCTTACGGCCAGTGGGTGGAAGATGAGCACTTTGGCTACGTATGGGTGCCTAATGTAGACAATAGCTTCAGGCCGTATTATACCAATGGCCGCTGGGCGCAGACCGATTACGGCAATACGTGGATATCGGACTATCCGTGGGGATGGGCTTGTTTCCATTATGGCCGCTGGACGTTCGATACCTATTATGGTTGGGTGTGGGTACCCGGCAACGACTGGGGGCCGGCATGGGTAAGCTGGCGCATGGGTACCGGCACATTTGGCTGGGCACCATTATCGCCTGAATACGAGATATCTGCCAAAGAACTGAATGCGTATCGCTGCCCTAAGGATTGGTGGGTGATGCTGCCTGCCAAATACCTGTATGGTGGCAATTACTACCGATACCTTACCGGGCCGTTCGGGCATAGCACCGTGCTGGAAGGTACTTCTGTGGCAGATAATATATACAGCAGCGGTGGCGTTACTTATATAGCTGGTCCTACCATACTGCAGGCTGAAAAGATCATAGAGAAGCCGGTGCAGATGTATCACCTCAACAATTCCGGTACACCAAGGGCTGAATATGTACACAACGACATCATTAAGATGTACAGGCCGCGTGAAGTAAAGGCATTGCTGGCTACCGGCGAGCGCCCTGTACCACCTGCTGTTTTTGCAGCACCAAAGCCTGTTACCCGCCAGCCGGCTGGTGTAAACCTGAACCTGGGCAGTGTTCCGCAGTTCCGTAAGGATGCACCTAATTTACTGGCAACGCAGGTATATAATTACCTGCCGGCACAAAACACCAACGTTAGCAACCCGGCAACAAAGCCACAAGATGTTATCCGTGCAGATAAGAACGTGTATAAGACAGATCTCACTGTGCGCGAAACGGAGAAACCGCATGCTACTCCCGGTCCGTTGCGCAAGCCGCAGAAGGGCTTACCGCCACAAACACCGCAGCAGCCGGAGACTGTGACCGTGACCAATAAGCGCGAAGAGAGCTCAACAACTACAAGACAACATGCTGATCCTATACCGGGAACACCGCAACAGGAAAAAACAATGTCTGGTACCATACCGGCACAAAGCCCGGAGCCGGTCAATCCATCTGGTAAATAATTAAAAGCGCCTTTTACAGGCGCTTTTTTATTGCACGGCGGGGGATGCAACGGCATGATATTTATATAGTTCCATAAAACACTGACATGAACGCTGCCATTGGAATATACGAAGATCACGATGCCGCCGTTGAGGCCATAGAAAAACTGCACGAACAAGGGTATCCTGTAGCTCAGTTGAGCATTATAGGGCTTACGGAAAACGAGGTTGTGGATAATGAAATGCACATTATACCCAAAAGTCCTGTCAACCCTGTAGGCTTAGGAACCGGCGTGGCTGTGGGTACTACTGTGGGCTTACTTACGGGCGTAGGGCTGTTCACCATACCCGGCCTGGGTGTATTGTTTGGTGCTGGTGCCCTGGTGGGTGCCATTGCCGGGTTCGATTTTGGCCTGATAGGTGGTGGTATAGCTTCTGTGCTTACATCGGTAGGGGTAAAGAACGAAATAGCTGAAAAATACAATACACTGCTGAAAACAGGCAAATACCTGGTAGTGGCCAATGGTACACCAGATGAAGTACAAGACGCTAAAAAACACATTCATGCACATACTAAGGCCACAGGGGTAGAAGTATACTGATCGCGTCAGCTCTGCTTTTTTGAATATCATTTGTATGCAACCGTAAATTGCAGACATTTGTGCTTATGAACTGGTTGCTGCATCCCGTTGTTTTAGAAGGTGAGCGTGTTAAGCTCGTACCGCTCGATTCTGATCATTTCCCTGAACTGCTGAAAATAGGCGCACAGGAAAAGATATGGGAGTTCATCTCTATCAATGGAGCAGAGGAACAGATATTACTGGCCCACCTGAGGAGTGCTGTACTGAAACGTGCTACAGGTGAGCAATATGCCTTTACAGTAATAGATAAGCTTACCGGCAAGATAATAGGCAGCACGCTGTTCCATAACATTTATCCCGTACATCGTAAGCTGGAGATAGGGTGGACGTGGTACGACCCCGCCTATTGGCGCACGGGTGATAATGTAGAGTGCAAGCTGTTGTTGCTCACTTATGCATTCGAGACGCTGAAGACCGTACGGGTGCAACTACAGACAGATGCCAATAACCTGCGCAGCCGCACAGCTATAGAAGGTATAGGGGCGGTAATGGAAGGTATGATGCGTAAAGAACGCATACGTGCCAATGGTGAATTCCGTACCACGGTAATGTACAGCATCATAGACGACGAATGGCCTGCAGTGAAGCAAATGCTACAAAGCCGCCTGCAAAAGCATCAGTAAGTTATTTCCTCAGTTTCATCCAGCCGATGCATGCTGCTAATAGGGTTACCAGCATAATGATGCGGTTGTACAGTTTGCGCTTGTTTTGTGCCTGCGCCTGTTGTGCCGCTTCAATGTTCAGCAGCTCTGCCAGGTTCTCCCGGGCGCAGCTATGTTCCGGATCGGCTGCAATGGCTTGCTGATATAGTTCTTTGGCTCGTTCGGTATTACCGAAATGTTGGGTCAGCAATACGGCAAAGTCGTTGCAGATACCCGCATTCTGAGGCATCAGGTCCAGCGCCATCTCAAAATGTTCCAGGGCAAAGTCGTGCAGTGCAAACTCATCTGTCAGCAGGTTGGCCAGGTTGTAGTGCGCATATGGCGAGCCTGGTTCCAGTCTTATCGCTGTTTCAAAGTACTCGCGGGCACCTTTAGGGTCTGCAAAATGATGTGTTTGCAGCAGGCCCAGGTTATTGTAAGCCCTTGCATAGTCCGGCGCCAACTCAGTACACGCCAGGTATTGCTCTTTGGCACCTGCAATATCCTTCATAGAATATTCCAGGAAGATGCCGTAGTCAAAATGCAGCTGGCCATTTTTAGGCGATAGCTCCAGTGCTTTCAGGAAATGCTCGTTGGCTGTCTGCGGCTCATCAAAATGGTCGTCAAGTATATTGGCCAGGTTGTGATGCGTTGTGTAGTCATTAGGGTTCAGGGCCACATTATGCTCCAGCAGCTGTCGTGCCTGTACATACTCTTTGAATTGTGTGGTCAGCAACAAGCTTAGGTTGGCATTGGCTATAGCGTAGTTGGGGTTGATGGCAATGGCCTGCTCATACAGTTGGCGTGCCTTAGGGTAGTCCCAGTATACCAGGCGCTCCAGGTTGGCATAGTTGAAGTACGCCATAGCGTAGTTGGGGTTGATGGCAATGGCTTTTTCATAACACTCCCTGGCACCTTCCGTATCGTTAAATCGCTCGGTGAGCAATACGCCCAGGTTGTTATACGCGCTATCGTCGTTGGGGTTGTTTTTGATGGCCATTTCCAGGTATTCCCTGGCCCCTTTATAGTCTTTAAAATGCTCATCGAGCAGTATAGACAAGTTGTTGTAGGCAAAGCCGAAGGCCGGATCTATATCTATGGCCAGCTTGTAATGTTGTTTGGCCAGTTCATATTCGCCCAGGTGGTCGCTCAGCAGGTTGGCCAGGTGATAATGCCCCAGTTTGAAGAAAGGATCTACCTCTACCGCTTTTTCAAAACAGGCCCTTGCCTTGGCATAATCGTTCAGCTCTACTTCATACAGCAGACCCAGGCTTTTATATGCCTTTACATAGGTCGGGTCTATCTCTATAGCCTTTTCAAAGTAAAATATGGCCGTGCTGAATTCCTTCAACCTGAAGTCGTGCAGCATACCCAGGTAATAATACACGGGTGCTGTATCCGGCCTTAGCTCGGTAATATAGTATAGCTGCTCCTTGGCTGCGGCGTAATCGTTCAGTTCGTCTTCCAGCAAAAAGGCCAGGTTGAAGCGATAATCTGCATCTTCCGGCTCCAGTTCTATGGCTTTTTCATACATCTCGCGGGCACCCTCAGGGTCGCTAAGGCGCTGTTGCAGCAATATGCCCAGGTCGTTATAATGGTCGGCATCAGTGCCATCTATATCTATGGCCAGCTGGTAGTGGAGCTTTGCTTGCTCGTGGTTGCCTGCTTTGCGCGTAAGCAGTTGCGCATAGAAGTAATGGGTGGCAGCATCGTACGGTGCCGCATCTATGGCTTTTTCAAAATAGGCCACTGCCTGGTCCAGGTCGTCCAGGTGGCGCACATACAGGTTGGCCAGGTTATAATACGCCGCCGAATCATCGGGCGCATTCTTTATGGCCAGTTCGTAGTAGCTTTTTGCTGCCTCGTAATTCTTGAAGTGCGTCTCCATCAGCACCGCAAGATTGTTATAGGCATGCGCTGCCTGTGCCGGATCTTTGGCCAGCCCTATCTCATAGTGTTGTTTCGATAATTCGAACTCTTTAAAGTATGTCCTCAGCAGGTATGCCAGGTCAAAGTGTGCACCCGCATCACCGGGGTTGGTCATTATCTGCTGCTCATATCGCTCCCGCTCCAATTGGTATTCCCAATCCATCTTCTTGCTCATACGCCCCAATAATAAATTGATATAGCTAAGTTAAGCCAATTTGATATTTACACATCAATTTGTTTGCCAATCCAACTATTTCGGGGGTAAATATTATGATATAAAAATATATTATTGATAACTGATTAATACCTATCCTACTTTTAATTTTGGAATTTATCTTAGTATAGTTATTTTTGAAATAGACCGACACCAAATGACTACAGACGCGGAAAAGGAAGTGCAGTGCTTGCTGGATAATATTACTGATGGATTTCTTGTGTTAGATAACGACTGGAACATCCTGTTCAGTAATGCTGCGCTGGAAGAGATAACAGGTACACAAAAAGTACGGTCGTTATACGGCAACTTCCGCAATCTTACACAGTCTATAGAAGGGTTGGATATCAGCAGGCAGTTAAAAGTTGCACAGGCAACGCTTTCCCGTAATAGTTTCGAAATATACCTGCCACTGAAAAAGGCCTGGTATGCCGTTACCGTCTACCCATCGCCGGAAAAGCTCATCCTGTCGTTTCAAAATGTATCTGAGGAGAAGAAGCACGGCGAAAATGTGTTTCTTGACGAGCAGAACCTGCGTATACTGGTAGACATCATAGTACAACCCGTATGGCTGGTAGATGCCGGCTGTAACATATTACTGAGCAACGAGGCTTTTAAGACCTGGATATCCTACTTTATAGGTAAACCGCTGATGAAGGGGGATAATGTGTTATCCAATGATCTTCCGAGGTCGTATATCGATAAGTTTAAAATGTGCTACGAACTGGCGCTGAATGGCAAGACCTTCACCACTGTAGAGGATATGATGGTGAATGGAGAAATGAAATTTTCTACCATCAGCTTCAACCCGGTTTACGATAAAGACAATAAGCTGACGGGTATCAGCTGCCATGCATCTGATATTACCGACCAGCGCAAGAACCTTTCCCGCCTTGATGCACAGACCCAGCTGCTGATGGAGATAGCTAACATACAGTCGCACAAGGTGCGTGGGCCGGTGGCCACTTTGCTGGGCCTGGTGCAGATATTCGACTACGAAGACCCTGCTAATCCTGATAACGCCGAACTGGTAAGGGGTATTGCATCTGTCACTACTTCGCTCGATGTGATCGTACGCGATGTTATCCGCCAGATCAATAAGCTGAACAAGCACACCAAAGCCTTCCGTTAATACCGATTTGTCTGTATTGGGTTTATTTGCGTTTTTTGCACCGCCTTTAAATCACTTACGGAGTGTCACCCTGAGCTTGTCGAAGGGCGACACGGACACAAGCAAAGTAAGCAGCCAAAACACACAAACACAACAACAATGGATCTTAGCGATAGCGCATTAGTAAAAGTATCGGTACACTACGTAGGCAATAAGGGCAATGGCGATGAGCTGATATTGTCGCACAAACCGTTGCAACTTACCGATCACGACAAGCTGCTGATGAGGGAACCCTTCCTGAGCAAGTTCGAGGACGGGCTGAACAAGTATGCTTTTACACATGCCACTGCGCTCGATTATCATGAGATGTACAACTTTTGCCTGGGCATTTTTGCAGATACTGAAACGTTTCATGCCAATAGTGCCAACATAGCCAAGCACCTGCACGAGAATACCGTACACCCTAAGATAAAGGCGGGAGAGCTATACATATGCTTGTATGACAATTGCCTGGTAGACGGTGCCTATGTGGAGGCCATAGGTATCTTTAAAACAGAGACTAAGAGCAATTTTATAGACCTGGATATGCAGGGGGCGGAGTTTGCCCTGACCATGCGCGAAGGGGTAGAGGTGTCTAAGTTCGACAAGGGCTGCCTGATATTCCCTACCAATGCAGAGCAGGGTTTTGACGTGTTCATATACGATAATGCCAACAAAGGCGAGGAAGCCGTTTTCTGGCGCGAAGGCTTTTTGGGCATTGCCCCGCAGGCCAACGAATATTACCAGACCAACCAGTTCCTTACGCTCACCAAGCAGTTCATAGCCAAGCAGGTGCCGCAGGAATTCGAGATGTCGCGAACGGAGCAGATAGACCTGCTGAACAAATCGGTAGAGTACTTCAGGGCCAATGAATCTTTCGATAAGCAATCATTTGAAAAAGAGGTGTTTAGCGAGACTGGTCTCGTCAATTCGTTCAGGCAGTTCGAGGCCAGCTATGAAGAGAGTAACGACGTAGAGATACCAGAGAAATTTGATATATCCACCCAGGCGGTGAAAAAGCAGGCACGTGTGTTCAAAAGTGTGCTGAAGCTGGATAAGAACTTCCACGTATACATACACGGCGATAAAGACCTGATAGAAAAGGGCTACGACGAGAAGCTGGGCAAGCACTACTACAAGATATTTTTCGACGAGGAGAGCTAGCAGACGCGTTGGGTTTAATTGTAAGTTATATTTGTAGGTAAATAAAAACGTTATGAAGAAACTTCTATTCTTAGCCTTTCTGCCTGTAGCTTCCCTTTCTTACGGGCAGATCTCCATCTTGTCCACCGATATGCCTGTGCCTACAGGTAGTTATAATATCCAGGATATGACCAGTTCGGGTTTGCCTGCATCGCCGGTGCCGGGTACCAACATTACCTGGGATTACGGTATCTATGGTGGTAACGATTATACTGAAGATTACCTGCCCGAGACAGATACCTTCTTTACCAATGTGGGAGTAGATGTGAACTACTATACATACAAGTCGATGGTGGGCGGTGCCAACGGTTTTTTCTACAATGTGTACAGCGAGCTCGATTTTTCGTCTACCGGTGTGGTGGAAAAGGGCAGGGCGGTAGACTACCTGGCCTTCGACCTGTCTATAGTTACCGGTAACAGTGGCGACTCGCTGGTGGTGCCGGCACAAAAGGCACGTGCGCCGCAAACGGTACAAACCATGAAGTTCCCGCTCACAATGAGCTCTTCATGGCATTCGGTATCCCGCCAGGTTACGGACTTTACATTGACGCTCAGCCCGCTGTTCGATCATACACCATCGCAGCACGTATATTATGTACACCGCGATGATACGGTAGCAGGCTGGGGCAGGATGAGGGTGTATACCTCAACTGGGCCAAGTGCGTGGTACGATGTGCTGATGGACAAGATCAGCTATTATACCGTGGATAGCTTTTACTCTGCAGGTGCACCTATGTCGCCCATCATCCTGTCTTCTTTTGGTATCACACAGGGCCAGCAAACCGATTCGCAGGATAGGTATGAATTTTACCGCAAAGGTTCGTACAACTACCTGGCGCAGTTGAACTACTACGAGGACAACAGTTTTACCAACCTTTCTGATGCATACTTCAATACCGATAACTTAGATCCATCGGGTGTGAATGAGGTAAACAATGCGCTGTACTCAACCGTATTATACCCTAACCCTGTAACAGGTAGCGAGATGAACTTCCGCATAATGGGTGGTAATGTACAGATAGCCAAATACATGATAGTGGATATGGCCGGCAGGATAGTGATGAGCGCTGATGGCGACAAAGGCACCGTGCTGCACGTGAATACTGCGGAGCTGGCATCGGGCACTTATATGCTGCAGGTGCTTAATGATAAGAACGAGCACATAGCCAAAGAGCAATTCAACGTAGTTAAATAATACATATTTCAACCATTTTGCAGGAGCCCGGTATAGCCGGGCTCTTGTAGTTTTACCCGCCTGTATTTAGTATCTTCGCGGCAGTTAATTGATAATGAAGATATTAGTACAAATTATTGTTTGTTTGTCGTTATTGACGCTGGTAAGCTGCGAGACCACGAGGCATACGGTTGCCCATCGTTCCCGCCAGCCACAGTTCATAGACGATATCTATATGGACAAACACAATAAGAATTGCACTACAACTGAATGTATAGATAGGTCGACCAAATACCCTGAAAATAAGACAGTTGTAAAAAAACATACCGGCAGGTGGAAGCCTGCGCCGGCTGATGCAGCTACAACCCCGCCACCGGTGGCCACAGGCAAAACCACACCTGCAAAAGGCGAGGTAAAGCTGAGCGATAATACCGGTGCACCGGACAACCTGAAGGAGAAATATGCCACTATGATGAACGTGAGCCGCCACGATATAGACGATCCGGTGCTGTTCAAATTCATAGATACGTGGTATGGGGTAGACTACAGGTTGGGTGGCTGCGACATGGATGGTATAGACTGTTCGGGCTTTGTGAAAAAGCTGTATGCCGATGTGTACGGCGTAGACCTTCTGCGCACATCGTACGAGATGTATGCCAACTGCGAACACCTGCGCAAGGCCGACGAGGCCAACCGGGGCGACCTTGTATTTTTTAAGACCCGCGGACGCCGTATCTCTCACGTAGGTGTTTACCTGATGAATGGCTATTTTGTACATGCTTCCACCACCCAGGGCATTATGATCAGCAGCCTGAACGAAGAATACTGGCACAAACACTTTGCAGGCATCGGCAGGATGGGTAAGTGATATTTTACGTTGTATTCGTACGCCTCGTACGGTTCGTACACCTCGTACGCCTCGTACGGTTCGTACGGTTCGTACGGTTCTTGTATTATAGCAGCTTGTATCTTTAGTTCACACCCTCCCTATTAAATTGCTTTAAATAATCAATTTATTCAGTGTCTAATATAATTATAATATATTTATATATAATTGACATAGAAGTTCATACTTGCACGGTGTCAGCGTATGGTACGCAGTGTAAGCACCTATAGATGAACACCCGTCGGTGAAATAATAGTACGTTTGGAGCGTGTACCATTCGTACGGTTCGTACGCTCGTACGGGTGTACGAACCGTACGAGGTGTACGAATAAGATAATTCCTGATTTCTTGCCGCTCTTCGCTCTTTGCTCTCCGCACCCGCTCTCAATTTCCCCTGTACGCGTCATAAAGTGTAAGGTTATTATACATATCTTTAACCCATACCAATTGACAAAACACATTTAAATGAAAGCAGCAGCCTTACTGCCCGTTGCGGGCATGATACTTTTACTGTCCGCTTGCGGCGGAAATGCCGGTAAGACAGCCGATAAAAACGATACTTTGACAGCAGACAATCCATTCTACGCGGAAAGCACCTTGCCTTTCCATACTGCCGATTTCAGCAAGATAAAAGACAGCCACTTCAAGCCTGCTATGGAAGCCGGTATGCAACAACAACTGGCAGAGGTGCAGAAAATAGCTGATAATACCGAGGCGCCTACCTTCGAGAATACACTGGTGGCGCTGGAGAAAAGCGGGCAGTTGCTGCGCAGGGTAAGTGCCGCGTTCAACCTGCTATCGGGTGCCAATACCGATTCTGTGCTCCAGGGATTGTCTGAAGAGATGGCCCCTAAGCTGTCGGCCACCAACGATGCTATTTACCTGAACACAAAACTCTTTAAAAGGGTAGAGGCCATATATAACAAAAGGGCAGAACTGAAGCTGGACCTGGAATCGAACAGGTTGGTAGAATTCTACTACCAGCACTTTGTGATGGCCGGTGCCAACCTATCTGACGCAGACAAGGAAGCCCTGAAAAAGCTGAATAAGGAAGAAGCCAGCCTGAATGCCAAATTCACTAACCAGCTGATGGCTGCTGCCAAGGCGGGTGCTGTTGTGGTATCGGACAAAGGCGAACTGGCAGGCATGAGCGATGCCGATATACAGGCCGCTGCCGTAGCGGCTAAGAATGCCAAAATGGAGGGCAAGTGGTTGCTGAGCCTGCAGAACACTACGCAGCAGCCGGAACTGCAAAGCCTGTCTAACCGCGCTACACGTAAGAAGTTGTTCGATGCTTCATGGACACGTGCCGAGAAGAGCGACTCTAACGATACCCGCCCTACGCTGAGCCGCATAGCAGAGATACGCACACAAAAAGCTAAACTGCTGGGCCAGCCTAACTATGCATCGTGGGCACTGCAAGATCAGATGGCTAAAAAGCCGGAAGCTGTAGAAGCCTTCTTTGCCAAGCTGGTACCTGCTGCTACTGCCAAGGCAACCCGCGAAGCTGCCGACATACAGGCGGTGATAGACGCTGAAAAGGGTGGCTTTAAAGTAGAAGCTTACGATTGGGATTACTATGCAGAGAAGGTGCGCAAGGCTAAGTACGACCTGAAAGAAGAAGAGATAAAGCCTTACTTCGAGATCAATAACGTACTGGAGAATGGTGTGTTCTACGCAGCAACACAGCTGTATGGCATCACCTTTAAAGAGCGCAAAGACATACCGGTGTACCAGAAGGATGTGCGTGTGTTCGAAGTGTTCGACAAAGACGGCTCTTCTATGGCGCTGTTCTATTGCGACTACTTTAAGCGCGATAACAAGAATGGTGGCGCATGGATGGAGAACCTGGTAGGCCAGTCGAAGTTGCTGGGCACCAAGCCGGTGATCTATAACGTGTGCAACTTTACCAAGCCTGCAGAAGGTCAGCCTGCACTCATCAGCTTCAGCGATGTGACCACTATGTTCCACGAGTTTGGTCATGGCCTGCATGGCTTGTTTGCCGATCAGCAGTATCCAAGTCTTTCCGGCACTGCTACTGCCCGCGACTTTGTGGAGTTTCCATCGCAGTTCAACGAGCATTGGGCTATGGAGCCTACAGTGTTTGCCCACTACGCCAAACACTACAAAACAGGAGAGACCATGCCACAGGCTCTGGTAGATAAGATAAAGAAGGCGGCAAGCTTCAACCAGGGTTATGCCCTTACCGAACTGCTGGCTGCTGCCAACCTGGACATACAGTGGCACAAGATAGCACCGGGCACCCCTAAGCAGGACGTAGATAAGTTTGAAGCAGAGGCGCTGCACAATACACACCTGGATCTGCCGTATGTGCCTACCCGCTACCGCAGCAGCTACTTCCTGCACATATGGAGCAATGGCTATGCTGCAGGCTACTATGCCTACCTGTGGACAGAGATGCTGGACGACGATGCGTTTGCATGGTTCAAGCAGCATGGCGGCATGACCCGTGAGAATGGCCAGCGCTTCCGCGATATGGTACTGAGCCGTGGTAACACCATAGAGCTGAGCAAGATGTTCCGCGACTTCCGTGGTGCTGATCCGGACATCAACCCGATGCTGGAAAACAGGGGACTGAAATAAGCACCAATAAGACTGTTAATATTATAGCAAAGCATCTGTTATTACGGATGCTTTGCTATTTTTACTATTATGAACATGTTCTGTAAATGAAGCATTTATCCACTATCCTTATTGCTATCGTAGCCCTGCCGGTAACTGCCTGCCGCTTGCAGGTAAAGCCCAGAACGGCAATAACTGCTGCGCCGCTTACTGTTGATGCCGATAGCCTTTGTGCGCATAAGAAGGAGCGGTTGCTCTGTGTATACAGCAAGGGGAAAGTAGCTAAACAATACCATATATCGCTGGGTGGCCATCCTGTTGGTGCCAAGCATTTTGAGGGCGATAACAAAACACCGGAGGGGCTGTACCACATATCAGCAAAGAATGAGCACAGCAAATACCACCTGTCGCTGGGTGTGTCTTATCCATGCGATGCCGACCGTGCTTATGCCCGTAAGTATAACAAAAGTACCGGTGGCGATGTAATGATACATGGCCTGCCCAATGGCACCAAGCTACCCGATACAGCATTCACCCTTACCGACTGGACGGCCGGCTGCATGGCCGTGAACAATGCCGAAATAGAAGAGCTGTTTGCCCATGTAAGCGTAGGCACGCCCATCCGTATAGTACCTTGATGGAGGTTGAAAGTGGAGGGTGAGTGCCAACAAAGCAGAGGCGTCATTTACAACTAAACTACAGAGTGTCACACTGAGCCTGCCGAAGTGCGACACGGAGGTGGGCTAATAAAGCATAAGGACCTACTTTTGTTTGTATCTGCCATGAAACACCATAACTACTATATCTATATACTTCTATGCGCTGATGGCTCTTACTACACCGGTGTTACCAATGACCTGGAGCGGAGATTTGAAGAGCATCAGGCTGGAAACATTGTTAACTGCTACACGCATGGCCGTCGTCCATTAACGCTTCTTTACTATGAATATTTCAGAGTAATAGATGATGCAATTGCCCGGGAGAAACAGATAAAAGGATGGAGTAGGGCAAAGAAGGAAGCACTGATGTCAGGCAATGAAGCGCAGTTATTTAGACTATCTAAATCATATACTCAAAGATCGCACAACCCATGACCGTGTCGCCCTTCGGCAGGCTCAGGGTGACACTGTGTAGGGATGATATAGTTAGTGTGTTTACATCTTTGGACTACCTTAATTGAGGTTAAAAGCAGAGGTGTTTATAACCTTACCTGCTGTTTTCCTGTTACTTTTACCATATGCATGCTATTGTTACCTGGATACTCATCTGCATCATACTGTTTATAGCGGTTGTGGTATTGGCTTTGATGGCTATTGTTCGCAGGAAGCTGAAGTTGTTCATCGCAGCTACGGCACTGTTCTTTGTATGTATGGGCTGTGGCGTATACACGCTGCTGAAGGCAGGGGTGAAGGTGTTGGGCATAGCCACTAAGACGTTTGCTCTTGAGGATGGCGAACATATTTACGAACGTACCTGGGGTAAGCCTGCCAGTAGCTGTGTGCAGATATTGGAGTACAGGGATGCTACCATACCGATAGTGGACTTTGAAATATGCCTGCATTTTAAAACATGCCCTGATGAAGTGGCCAGGATATTGGCAGGGAAAGAGTATACCTCGAAGGTGGTTGATGCCAGGGTGGCGCAGACGCTGCCGCTTGCCGGCAGCAAGAGCTTTGCAAGCACGCCGTCTGTAATATACTTGTCGGCAGACACAGAGCATGGCCGTGAAGAGTTGTACATATCGGCTGACAGCACAGAAGTTTATTACCGCAACGTCTGGTAAAATTTTCGGCACGCAAGTTGTAATATACAGTTCAAAGGGTACAACGAGCGGCCGGGTAGAGGAGAGAAAGATACAAGTACCTTAAAACAAGCAGCACAATGACACCCGCTAAATTACTCGTCCGCATCAGGTTATTAATGATCGTCTTTGTAGTATTGTTGATACTCAGCGGCATCACAGCCTTCCCGGTTTATACAGAGTTAAAGGTGATCATAGATAGCGGAATGTTCAGCGAATCGACAGTGATGGGTGCCTGGATGTATAAGGTATGGCACGGTGTACAGTGGGCCAACGATAACTACGATTTCCTGTTCTATGGTTACGATTGGATGGCCTTTGCCCACATAGTAATAGGTACGGCGTTCATAGGCCCTTACCGCGATCCGGTACGCAACAAATGGGTGATAGACTGGGCACGCATAGCCTGTGTAGGTGTTTTGCCGCTGGCATTTATCATGGGTCCTTTAAGGCACATACCGTGGTTCCATATACTGATAGATTGTTCGTTCGGTATCATCGGCATCATCCCACTCACCATAGTAAAACGCTGGATAGACCAGCTGGAACAAATGCAGCAATCCGGGCGGTAGATCGGTATACCAATACAAGCAAAAGAAGAGTTTATAGGCTTATATGTATATAAGTTAACGATTATTTATTATCCTTGCACAAAATCAGATTTTTATGAAGAAGAAAGTCCTTTTATTGATGATGGCCGCACTGCCCCTTATGGCAGTTGCACAGCAAAGCAGGCACGGCAACAACGGTAACCATGGCGGATATGGTAACGGCGGATATGGTAATGGTTATAACAATAACAACGGTGGCCGTGGTAACTATCAGCCAATAGGTGTTCCGGGTAGTGCGCTTACTATATGGTCAGAAAGCGGTGAACGCTTTTTCCTGATACTGAATGGCATAAAGCAGAACATGTACGCACAGTCTAAGGTGCGCATAGAAGGCCTGCCACAGGTGATCAACGATATCCAGATCATATTCGACGATAACCGTACCGCGGCTATCAGCAAGACCATATCTTTCATGGACCCGGTAGAAGGTCAGCCTATCAGCCTTTCTATGAGGATAACCCGCGACAGGAATGGTTATGCCCGCCTGGCATTCAACAGGATGAGCACACTGGAGCGCGATTACCGTGGCGAACAGGGCGAATATGTAATGATGTATGGTCACGATGCACCACGCCAGGTGCCTACTGTGCCTACACCTCCGCCACCGCCACCAGCACCGGTAGCTATGGATAACGTATCTTTTGGCGACGCACTGCGTACTATCAAATCAAGCAGCTGGGATGATACTAAGTTGTCTACAGCTAAAACAATAGCCAATACCAACTACTTTACTACCGACCAGATCATGACCATCTGCAAGCTGTTTAGCTGGGACGATAGTAAACTGGATTTTGCCAAGTTTGCCTACACCCGCTGCGTAGACTACAATAACTATTACAAGGTAGCTACAGTGTTCAGCTGGGAATCTAACCGGAAAGCATTGAACGATTACATCAATTCACACCGATAAGATCGGGAGAAGGTAAATAGTAAACAGCCTTTACATATGATTGAACAGGGAGTGCATTTGCATTCCCTGTTTGCATTTACAGTGTGGTCGGCAAGAGTGTTATTTGCCCTATTCACCTATCTTCGCCCTTATGCAGCATTGGGAGTTACTTATCTTCTTCTTTGTTATTGCGTTCATCTATTCGTCTGTGGGTTTTGGCGGTGGCAGCAGTTACCTGGCCATATTGGCGGTGTACCAGTTGCCTGTGTACGAGATGAAGCTGATCGCATTGGTCTGCAACATCATTGTTGTTACGGCAGGCTCGCTATTATTCATCAAACACCGCCAGGTAGATTGGAAGAAGATATTGCCGCTTATACTGCTGAGTGTGCCTTTGGCATTTGTCGGGGCATGGCTTAAAATAAGTACCGATGCATTTTTTGTATTGCTGGGTTGCAGCCTTATAGCAGCATCGCTGTTGCTGGTGGTAAAAACAACGGCTACCGGCCAACCGGTAAAAGATAGCCCTGTAAAAAGCGGTGCTATAGGTGGTGCCATCGGGTTTTTGTCGGGCATGGTAAGTATTGGTGGCGGTATATTTTTATCGCCCGTGTTACACTTGCTGAGGTGGGATGTGCCGAAGAAGATAGCCGCTACGGCATCGGTGTTCATATTGGTCAATTCTGTTTCAGGTCTGGTGGCACATCTTTCCAAACCGGCACCCGCCGAATTACAATATTCCCGAATTTTGCTGCTGTGCTTTGCTGTATTTGCTGGCGGGCAGGTGGGCTCCAGGTTAGGTATTGCTAAGTTCGATCCTGTGGTCATACGGCGTGTTACTGCGCTGCTGGTATTTGCTGCAGGGGTAGAAGTATTGTTGAAGCATACACACATTATTTAGTTATGGATATTAATATATTGGGGTTTGGTATTGCCCGCGAGATATTCGGCAGCGGCCAGGTAAGCCTGCCCCTGGGCAATGCGGCTACCGTGGCCGATATGCGTAGCGCGCTGGAAAAGCAATACCCGAGGCTGGGCCAGCTGGCTACCTACATGGTGGCGGTGAATAATGAGTATGCTGCCAATACCCGCACCTTACAACCCACCGATGAGATCGCTATCATACCACCTGTAAGCGGCGGCTAACACACTACCACATGACAGACATCCGACTAACAAACGATCCATTAGATATCAACGCCTGCATCAGTGCCGTAATGACACCGCAGGCGGGTGGTATAGATGTGTTCATAGGCACCGTGCGCGATCATACCAAGGGCAAAACAGTACTGTGGCTGGAGTTTGAAGCATACGAATCTATGGCCATAATGGAGATGCAGAAGATAGTGGCCAGTGCCACAGAACAATGGCCGCTGCACAGGCTAGTGCTGCACCACCGTACCGGAAGGCTGGAGGTGGGCGAGGTGCCGGTGGTCATAGCTGTATCGGCGGCACACAGGGATGCTGCCTTTGCTGCCTGCCTCTATATCATAGATACGCTAAAACAGACAGTACCCATCTGGAAGAAAGAGTTTTTTGAGGATGGCGAAGTATGGGTAGCTGCCCATCCGTAATTGTTTATATTATACCACACCATGACACCAATAACCACACCCAGACTTATAATAAGAGAACAGACCATAGCCGATGCCCCCTTCATCCTGCAATTGATGAACAGTGAAGGCTGGCTGAAAAATATAGGCGACCGTAATATACATACCGAAGCAGATGCCGCAGCGTACATAGCCAACGGCGCGCTGAAAAGCTATGCCGAACACGGCTTCGGCTTTTACCTGGTGTGCCTGAAGGCTACCGTGGAACCCATAGGTATTTGCGGACTAGCCAAACGCCCTGCACTGCAAAACGCTGATATAGGCTTTGCCTTTATGCCGCAACACCAGGAGCATGGCTATGCCTATGAATCCTCGATAGCCGTTATGGACTACGCTGTACACACCCTGCAGCTGCCCGCTATATGTGCCATTACCTTGCCTGCCAACACACCCTCTATAAAGCTCCTCACCCGCCTAGGGCTAACAGCAAAGGGGCCGTTTACTTTCCCAGGTGATGATGAAGAGTTGTTGTTGTTTGAGCGAGACCTCTCCTAATGCAGCAAAACAGATATATTTGTCGCCGTTGGCGTTATCTAGCCATTCAAACATCTGAAAATACTATTACAACATATCAGTAAAACAAAAGCGCTATATATTGCTTCAGCTACCGTTCTGGTAGCCCAGTTGGTGTTGCTGGTGTTTTACCTGTGCAGTAGCAGGGATAGCTTACAACGCGTCTTTTATCCCGCAGATGGATGCTTTTATCATAGCAAGGAGTTTGCAGCGCAGTACTTTACAGAGCACGTAAAGCATGAGGGGAATGTACTGGCCATGGCGGGCATAGTATTGAATATGCTGTTGCTCGGCTACATGTTGTGGCGGTATAAGAAACATACACCCGCATCCAAAACTCATGTTACAAACTTGCGTTCCTACTGGCCTGTAGCTGTATTGTTGGTGCCTGCTATCAGCCTGTGGTGTTACGCACAGCAGCAAACGGGTATTACAGGCGATGAGATATTTTCAGCAACTTTCTGTGCAGGCACATCACTGTTCCGTACGTGGAGCTACTATATGTTGCCCAACAATCATATCTTTTTCAACTTGCTCAACAATGTGCTTTCTTCATTGCTGCATACCGATGCGGTGATCACCGGCAGGGCTATATCGTTCCTTTCTTACGTGGGCATGTTATGCGTTGCCTACGTATGGATGGTACGACAAACGGGTAATAAATGGTTGTCTGTGGTCATGACGCTTCCCCTGGCATTGCAACTGTCTACCTTCTTATTGGCGCAGGAGGGTAGGGGGTATGAGTTACAGCTATTCTTTGCCTGGGGTGCATTCGCAGCATTGTTCAGTTATGTACTGTCTGCCGGTAAAGCGTCATTAAGGTGGTTTGTCATTGCGTCAATGGCTGGCTTTGCCTGTGTGCCTACTTACCTCTACATCTTCTTTTCCCAAATGCTATTCATTGCCTGCATACAGCTATACAACCGGAAGGTGGATATTCAGTTATGCCTGCATGCCGGTATAGTAATAGCAGGTACGTATCTTTTCTACCTGCCGGCGTTGTGTTTTTCGGGAGTAGATGCCTTTGTGCATAACGAATATGTGCAGTCAGGTAACAAAGATTACACCGCCTTTCTGCCCGATTTTTATGTGTCGCTAAAGATGTATGTGAATGCCATTACATCCAGCCTGATAGAGCAGGACCATTATATCCACCTGGTGTTGTTCCTACTGCCGGTGCTGCTATTATTCTCTCATAAAAAGGCAGATAGGTTGATCAGTTTGTTCTACATCCTGCTATGGCTGGGGTGGGGTGTGCTCATCTTTAAAATGCAGCGCATGCCGTTTATCCGCAATATGGTATTGCACTACAGCTTTTCGCTGGCCATTATTGTGTATACTTTTTACACAATGGTGTCTGCTGTGGTGGCGCGTATCCGGCAGAGTGCACTACGTAACTGGCTGGTCGCTGGTGTGGTAACAGTACCTGTTATCCTGCTTTGCATTAACCAATACAACTGGTGTGTACTGCCCAGGAATTTTTCAGAAGAAGTGACCACCAACCAGCACGTTCGCACTGAATTAGCTGCTATTGGTAAGAGCAGCACCATAGCTGTGTCTGAGTGGAGTGTATTCTATTATTATTTTGGTAATAAAGATGGGTACAAGGTCACGCTATGTCCATCGGGCACTGAGGATTATTATATCCATTATAAAGATGAGCCCATGCCCGCAAATATGGCCAGCCGCTTTACCTTACTGAAGCATACGGCTGAGGGGTATGATGTGTATAAGAGGAATGGAATGTAGTAGGGGTGTTTGATGTCTTACAGATGTAGCATAATGTTCGTTAACAGATTGCTTACTAACGATTTATCATAAATTCTCGTCCAGTATAGTAAATGGTAGTTAAAATGAGGATACTGACCCTTTTTATTGTACTCTGTGCGTGCTTGCCGTTCCCGGGTCATGCACAACAGATCAGGTTTACCGATACTACTAATCACTGGACATTTACCGGTGCCAACTACGATGGCTCTTATGTTTGTGCTTATCGCAGGCAGCTGTCATATGGTGCGGATACTGTAATTTATGGTGCCCATTTCAGGCCAATAGAAGATGTCTGTGTTCATTTGCCATCTTTCTCGTGCGGTTCTTATTCCATTGCAACAGCAAATATTTGGGTTAGAGAGGATACCTCCGCCAATAAAATATATGGCTGGTCGCCAATGCTGGATACCGCCATCAATACTGTGCTGTTTGATTATAATTTGCAGGTTGGCGATACGTTTACGCCACCATTTTCAATAACCGGGGTTTATGGCTGGGTGCCATCTGCCGGTTCGCCTGACAGCGTTTATCGTGTTGATACCGTAGTGATCAACGGATATATGCATAAGCTATTTACTATGAAAACCACAAGCCAATCTGCTTACGGTGAATATATGTATACATTTTTGCAGGGTGTTGGCAGCCTTGGTGCGTTCTATCCGCCCTTTCACCGGGAGTGTATCAATAATATAGAATTCTTTGGTTGTTTTAGTAACCGGGGTGCCCGGCCATATTTTGTGGCACCATTGCAATCTTGTTCTTCTGGTATCAACACCAACTGGCCCAATTCGGACTCGACATGTGCAATAGCAACCGGAATCGAGACCATTGCCGACAAAGGCGATACATGGCATATCTATCCTGCACCGGCAACGGACTTCTTAAACATAAGATCGGGTGGAAATATGCTACAGGAATATAGCATTCAATTACTCGATCTGTTAGGCAGGGTAGTGCTGACTGCTGTCAAAACAAGTAGTAGCGGTGATATGCAACTAAATGTAAGTGGTCTTGCAAATGGACAATACCTGGTCAGGATATCAGGAACCATTATATCCCGGCAACAATTAATAGAAATTAGGCATTAGAGCGGCCTGTAAAGCCTTATTAGCAACTGATCCTGTATATCGCATAGCCTTGTACGGATGGCTATTGATTGTCTGAAAAGTAAAAAGCCACTGACTACCAGCGGCTTTTCTTTTTCTGTGATCCGGATTGGATTCGAACCAATGACCCCCAGCTTAGAAGGCTGGTGCTCTATCCAGCTGAGCTACCGGACCGGCTGCTGGAAACAACAACGATATACACCGTTGTTCATTACGGACCGCAAAGGTAGCAAATCTTTCTATTATAGGCACCATTAGTGGATTAGCCCTTTATTTTCTATCTGCTCTCCGTTTGGCCAGCATAGCGTTTACGGTGTTCAGCAGATCCTGTATATGAAATGGTTTGGTCACATATTCATCGGCACCCATATTCAGACCCAGTTGTACATCGTTTTTATCTGCAAAGGCAGATAAGAATATAAATGGGGTAGTACTTTTGGTCTTATGTTGGCGGAGGTGTTTCAGTATGTCGTGCCCGGGCATATCGGGTAAATTCACATCGCAGATGATCACTTCAGGATGGTGATCCTCCTTGTCCAGTATAGCTATTGCGTCGCTGCCATTGGAGGCTGTGGTAACGGTGAAGCCGCTCATGTCAAAGAGCAAGGTAAGGGACTCCAGCAGCGCCATCTCATCTTCTATGATCAGTATATTATTTGCCAACTGTCGTGTTTTTATTTAATATTATTCTGAATGTTGTTCCTACGTTTACCACGCTGGTAAACTCTATTTTACCGCCATGCAGGCTTACTGCGTAATCTACTATGGTCAACCCAAGGCCCGAACCATTGATGGCCCCGGTATTACCTGCCCTGAAGAAAGTAGAAAAGAGTTTACCCTGGTCTTCGGTCGGGATACCTATGCCGAAGTCCTGCACTTCTATGATCGCTTTATCTCCATGGTCCAGTATGCGCAGTATCGGGCTTTCTTTCGACTGTACAGAGTATTTGAATGCGTTGCTGGCAAGGTTCACTATAGCATGCCTCAGCAGTTTTACATCCACGTTCACCAGCACATCAGTATCAGGGGTTTCTGTTACCAGGGATCTGCCATCGTTGCTGGGTTGGTACAGATCGGCTGCAATGTCAATGATCACTTTTCGCAGGTCTACCTGCTCCGGTACAAAGTCCAGCTTGCCGGTCTCAATACGACTTACCATCATCAGCTGGTTCAGTATCTCTGTCATGTGTATCACCTCCTTGGTGATCCTGCTCAGCATGATCGGCTGCCTCGCTACAGATTGTTCTGTCTCAGGCATTGTTTGTATCAATTGCAGCAGTTCAGCATTGGCCTGTATTATGGCCAGCGGAGTTCTTAGCTCATGCGATGTGATCCTGATGAATCGTGATTTAGATTGGCTCAGCTCACGTTCTTTCTCTATTATCTCGTTCAGATTCTGCTCCTTGGTCAGGCGTTCGGTTATATCGGTGATCTTACCTATATACCTGTATCCCTCGCTATTGTCTGGTGAGATAATAAAGGCGACGTCTACATATCGCGTTTCGCCTGCTACGGCAAGTGCCACATAGGTGGTGTCGGGCTCATGCCCCGCTTCCACCATCTCTATCAGTCTTGTTATCTTATTATGGTCTCCTGCGGCTACCAGGTCGGGGAAACGGTGCTGCTTATCTGCATGCCTTATTCCCGTTATCTCTTCAAAAGATGGGTTGCCGAACAATATGAACAGGTTGCTGTCGCAGGTAAAGATGCCATCGGTCGTTACATTGAGTAGTGTTCTTATATTATGCTCTTGCTGTTCCGCTCGTTTTTGGTTTTTTCGTTGTTCGGTTATGTCTGTGCCATAAGCAACCAGGAACTCTATTTTTTCATCCGGAGACATGAACGGATGCAGTACACGCATGATATATTTTTCCTTGTCGGTGCCGGCGTTGTAATGATCAAAAACCGTATGGGCTTTCATTTCTTTAAGTACCTGCTTGAATATCTGCTCTCTTTCAATGGCCAGGGAAATATCAATGTTCCGGTATTGGCAATAGTCGAACATGGTTTTACCTATTATCCATTCGCGCACAGTATCGTCTTTTATTGCCGATCTGTTGGCAAAGGAGAATTGTCTTTTGTTATTCAGGATCACGATATCTGCTGGCAGCTCGTTCAATATACGATGATAGTATTCTTTTTGTTCAATGATCTGCTGTTGGGCTTCAAGCGATTCTGTGATGTCTTCATATACCCACAAATAGCCGGTTTCTTCAGAGTCTATTGTCAATGGTAGGAACAGGCGACTCAAGGTGGTGCCGTTGCTCAGTTTTACAATATCATTCTCTACTTTTTTGTGTTCGGCAACAATGGTCTCTATTCGCGCCAGCTCTTTTTCCGGATCTTCAAAAATGTCTTTTATCCGGTTCAGGACTTCCGTTGTTTTAGCGCCCTCCGGTAAAACCACCGGTGTTATTCGGCGTACTATTTCCAGTAGTTTACCGTTCATGTAAATAATGTTACGGCCCAGATCTTCAAAGATAACGGCTTGTTTTAGCTGGTTCATCAGCGTGCTTAGCCTTGCATCCGATGTTTTTACACTATGCTCCAGCTTAAACCTTTGCGTCACATCTTTATAACGCCATAGGTGGCCGTTGTATACATCGTTCACAAAGATGGGTACATAGTCACGCTCCAGCACACGCTTATCGGTGGTATATAGCAGTTCGTCGGTAACCGCTTTCTTATGGTGTAATATTTCTTCCACTCTTTGGGAGAAGGGAATATCACCTATAAAAACATCGTCCAGCTGGTAGGCCATCTGGCTGCAATCTATTCCAATAAGCGCCTCCGGCACAACAGGCATGTTGAATATGTTGATCAAACCGTTGTTGACCAGGCTCACTTTCCTGTCTTGCGTTTCCAGTAGCACACCAAAATTCACGTTTTGCAACAAAGCTTCCATACGCAGTGCCGCATTCTTCAGCTGCTGGTCTTTCTCCTTTTCCGCGTGTATGTTGGTGAGTGTGCCAAAAAATGTAGCCGGTGCATTAGGGAATGCGTCCATCAGCATACCGCGTAGCCTGAAGTATTGATAGCCCAGTTGCTGGTGCATGATCCTGAAGTCGAAGCTGAAATGCGGGCTGCGGTTATCCAGTGCACTGAACGTCTTTAATATCTCTGCAAAATCCTCAGGGTGTACGATCGATTTGAAAAAATCGAGGGTCAGATCTGAAGTGGCTGTAAAGCCCAGCATTTCCTTCAATCCGTCTGAAACCTGTAGCCGCTGTTCCTTGATGTCGTATCCCCACACACCGTCGCCGGAGCCTATTGTGGCATACCGCCAAAGATCATAGCTGTGTTTATAAACATGCTCCGTTATCTTTTGGTCTGTGATATCTTCAAATGTGTAATATCTGCCCGTTATATTATTGCTGGCATCTATTATGGGCTGAACAGTGGTACGGAACCAGAAAGATTTGCCGAATTGGTTATACCCGATATTATCGAAAGAGAACGCAGCTCTTTTTTTTACCATTTCATCTACAAAACTGGACGGGATGTAGGTAGATTGCTTACCATAGATGATATCCCGCGGCCGTTTGCCACGAACGTCTTCTAAAGTTCGCCCCATTGATGTTTCAAAGTCCTTACTTACCCATTCGATGGCTCCGTCAGCATTAGTAAGGGCAATACCGGCGATATTACCTATCCTGTGTTTAACAACGTGTTTCTCTAATGCAGCATCGTTGTTATATCCGGAGGCAGATACATCAGGTTTTTGCAGATCAGAAATGAAGTTGGTTATCGGGTTCTGATCAAGTGTTACTTCTTTCCTGTCTTTATAAAAATAGATATTAGGCGTGCCGAGGGCCAAAAGCTGGTTGTTGCTTTCCAGGAAGAGCAACTCTCCATTGATCATTACCGAGCTTTCGCGGGCATTATCATCGGTCTTTTTTATGAATTGAAAGGAGCGTCCGTTTATATCTTCAAAGTGCCCCTCTAGTAACCCTGTGGGTTTAACATCAAAAATGTCTGTTACTTTTTTGCCGGTGGTCAGCGCGCTTATTTTGTTCAACTGCGTGCTGAAGGCGGTGATCTTTAAATCGCTGTCAAAACTCAGATAAAATGGATATAGCCGCTCCAGTTGCGCTCCTGTCAGTTCAAAATGGCTGGTCATACAGTTACTGAGTTTTACCCTTAACGATTACCGGCTAAACTGAAAGCACTTTGCTCATCAGTTCTGCCTTGGAGTGAACGTTGAATTTTTGATATATATTTTTCAAATGGAAGTTGATCGTGTTGGTTGATACAGACAGGTCGCTGGCTATTTGTTTGGCTGACTTGCCTGACAGCAGCCCTTTTAAAACCGGTTCTTCTTTTTGGGTAAGTGTGTCCAGTATTTTCTGGTGCACATTTGTTCCCGGCTTTTGCAACGATGATATCAGTTCTGTAAGCGATATCGCATCAAGATAACTCCCTATGGTGGCTACTTTTTCAATAGCCTCCTTCAGTTTTTGCATAGAAAAGGGCTTATACAAGAACCCCGATGCGCCATTTTCTACACATTTAATAACGAATTCCTGCTTGTATTCGCCGGTTATTACGATCATCTCCGTGGCGGGCATTGCTTTTCGTATGGCAATTACGGTATCAATACCCCGCGAATCGTTAACATTGATGTCTACAAGTACTATAGCCGGGTGAGTTCTCTTAGAACAGTATTCTGCTACTTCTAGAACACTGCCAACAGTAAAGCTCACCTTATGGCTCATGGCCATAATTATAAAATCGGATATGGTGGCCCTAAGACCCAGGTCGTTCTCTAATATGCCTATTTCTAACACGGGGAAGATTTTGAAACAAATTTATGCTTCTCATTATCAACATACTACAAATGTTTATTGATTTATTCGTAAATATTTTTCTATGTATAATTCTATTTTATACTATCTTTAAATTCTGCATGAGCCCGGGTGGTACCTCAGCCGTCACAGCGAACAGGTTCACTGTGTTTTGTATTCATGATATTACCGTCGTTGAGTATGGCCCTGGTGGACAGATTTTGTTCTTCGTTTGTTGCCATTTTGCACGTCACTTTATAACCCACTCTGTATACGGTCTCTATTACAAAATCGCTTTGGTCTTGCAAGTGAATTCTCAATCTTTTTATAAATACATCCATACTGCGTCCCAGGAACCGGTCGTATTTACCCCATACATTAAGCAATATCTCTTTACGCGTTATTACCCTGTTTACATTGGTACAGAGAAAATGGAAAAGGTCTGCCTCTTTTAATGTTAGCCTTTGTGCTTTGCCACAACAGGTCATTGATAGATTGGCGTAGTCAAAAGATATTTTCTCTGTTTTAAATCCGAAGGATAGTTTGCCGATCATAGTACTGACTGTGGAACGTTGCAGGAAGACCTTCAGCTTCTTGAAAAGTATTTGCATGTTTATGGGCTTAAGTTGGTAATCGTCTGCGCCGGCATCAAATCCATCAATTTTCTCCTGGTCTGTTGACTGGGCTGACAGAAGGATAATGGGAATACTATGGTTTTTGCTTCTTATCGATCGTGTTAGCTCGAGCACCAGCTGTTCATCGCCCACAGCCATATCCAGAATGCATATATCGAACTGTTTTTTTAAAAACTGGCTCCAGGCAGTGTGGGTACTATTGAATGCTTCCGTATGATACTGATGCTCCCGGGCCATTTCTTCAAGGATAGCCGCGGAGACATCGTCGTTTTGCAATAGTAAAATACTGGGTTTGGCGTTGAACATAACAGGAATATGGATACTTATGGAAAATGGACCTATTTGCAGGTGCAATGTACCTATTCATCTTTCGCGTAAACCTACAAGAACAGGTAGTTTTTTGTTATTAAAGTAGTTTTGCATCAGCTTACCAGAACTATATTCCGTGATCCGAAGGATTTTACGGATATGATCGTCTTAACTACTATTAAAGCTATATCGATGAAATTAAAGATATTACTGATAGCCGTTATGTGCGGTGCAGTCATGAGCGCCTCGGCCCAATATAATACACTGGTCATTCCCGATACCCTATCCGGTACTACGTTCAACCTGAATATCAAAGACACTTTCAAGCAGTTTTTGCCGGGCAACCAGACAATAACTGGTGGTATCAATGGTAATTTCTGGGGCCCAACCCTGTTTTTCAACCAGGGCGATACTGTGCATATGAATGTGCAGAGTTATCTGAATGACAGTACCACGCTGCATTGGCATGGTATGCACCTGCCGGCCGTAATGGACGGAGGTCCGCACCAGATCATTCCGCCCGGCACTTTGTGGCAGCCTTACTGGAAGGTAACCAACCAGGCGGCTACGTTCTGGTATCATCCGCATCTGCATACCATGACAGAAGAGCAGATGTCTAAAGGCATAGGTGGTTTCATTATTGTGCGCGATGCTGCTGAAGCTGCATTGGCACTGCCAAGAACATATGGCGTTGACGATATCCCGTTAGCGTTGACCAGCAGGAAGTTTGACGCGAGCAATGCCATCGACTATACCAGCAGCCATTATGGGGACACTCCGGTTGTAAATGGTACACTGCATCCGCAGGTAACACTGCCTAAGCAGTATGTGCGCCTGCGCATACTGAACGCCGAAATGGAACGCGCATATAACCTGGGCTTCAGCGACAACCGTACCTTCTATATAATAGGTAATGACGGGGGTCTGCTCAACGCGCCTGTATCTGCAACAAGGATAAAATTGGCAGTAGGCGAGCGTGCAGAGATCATGGTAAACCTGGGTAGCGATGCCATTGGCAGCAGTTTCGATCTGGTAGCCTATAACGCAGGACAGGAATTCGGTTTTGGTGGTGGAGAGCCAAATACGACCGGAACATTTGGTAGCCTGCTCAACAACCGCAACTTTAACGTGCTACATATTGTTGTAGGTGCTACAACTACGGGTGCCATTACAGCAGTGCCATCGGCACTGGTATCAAATACATACTTAACAGCCGCTGATGCTACTGTAAGTCGCACCTTACTTGTTACAGATGGTAATCCCGGCCCTGGTAATCCGCCATTCAATTTCGATCACACCGTTTATAATTTTAATACTATCAATAAAACAGTACATCTTAATGATGTAGAAAAGTGGACAGTGATCAACAGCAACGTATTTGGACATACCTTCCATATCCACGATATCGAATTTAAGATACTTTCAAGGAGTTCTCACCCTGTAGGTGCTTATGAAAGCGGCTGGAAAGATACCTACTACCTGCAGGTAAACGATACGGTGACCTTTGTAGCTAAGTTCGATGACTATGCTGATCCTATCCATCCGTTCATGTACCATTGTCATTTTGCACCGCATGAAGATGGTGGTATGATGCAACAGTTTGTTGTGGTTGATGCTACGGGGGTTGATAATACCGGCAAAGCAGCCGGTGGTTTTTCTCTGTATCCCAACCCTGCCGGTAGCAGGTTGTTTGTGTCGCTCGAGGATCCGGCAATGCAAGTGTACTATGTTACCATAACCAATGCAGCGGGCCGCACCATGTGCATGTTGCCACGTCCGCAGCTGGCTGGCGGTATAGATATCAGTGCTTATGCACCCGGTACCTATTTCCTGCAGCTGACCGATGAGCTGACCAAGAAGACCACTGTCAAGCAATTTGTAAAGCAATAATTATGGCACGCAGAAATTCAGCATTTTATACACTTGCTTTGTTTGTAGCATTATTGCTGCATAGCCGCACCATGGCGCAGGTAGTGGTCAATGATTTTTCGCTTAGGAATGTGGACGGCAAAATGGTGTCGCTGAGTGATCACAAAGATGCAAAAGGCTATATCGTTGTCTTTACATGCAATCATTGTCCATTTGCCAAGTTGTACCCGCCGCGGCTTAATAATCTGTATAAAAAATTTGCCAAGGCAGGTGTTCCCTTGATCGCTATTAGTTCGACAGATACAGTGGTATATGAGGGTGATAGTTATGCGGAAATGGTGAAGAAGGCTAAAAAGGAACATTTTCTGTTCCCGTATCTATACGATAATACCCAGGCAGTGGCCAGGCAATTTGCTGCACAAAAGACACCTCATGCATTTGTACTGTGGAAAGAAGGCGGCAAGTGGGTAGTTAAATATTGCGGCGCTATTGACGATAATGGGGCAGAGCCAGCCGAGGTAAAACACAGGTATGTGCAAGATGCTGTAGAGCAGCTTTTAGCTGGTAAACCAGTAACGGTGCCGGAGACAAGATCGATAGGTTGCCAGATAAACCTCCGCAGTAAATAAATAAGAAGAATATGTTGTAATGATGCCGCCGGTTGACCCCGGCGGCATTTTTGTTTTAAAATTTTTTAGAAAATTTAGTACTATGTATTGTATAGTACTAAATATTGCATACATTTGTGCAGTAAATAGTTCCTGTTATGGAAAACAAGCTAAACATAGAGAATACACAAAGCCAGATGCGGCGCGGCATACTGGAGTTTTGCATACTCTCGGTAATAAGAAGGGGAGAAGCCTATCCCAGTGATATTGTGGAGGAAATGCGCGAATCGAAATTGTTGGTGTTGGAAGGGACGTTATATCCCTTGCTTACCCGGCTGAAGAATGCCGGGATGCTTACCTACCGGTGGGTGGAGAGCAATTCCGGGCCACCACGTAAGTACTTCTCGCTAACGGAGCAGGGTATAGCTTTTTACAAGCAGCTGGAAGACACCTGGAATGAACTGGCCAACGCCGTGAATGCACTTAAAAATAATGATCAGTCGTTGCCACCTTTAAACGATCTGCAGTAAAAGAACACTACACACTAAATCGAACAACATGGAAAAAATAATCAACATAAATTTCAGGGGTAGGGTAATAGCTATAGAAGAACCCGCCTATGATGTGCTGAAACAGTACAGTACCAGCCTGCAACGCCATTTTGCGGGGGAAGAAAGCAGCGATGAGATCATTGGCGATATTGAGAGCCGTATTGGAGAATTAATGGCTGCACGGTTGAAAACGGCACCTTGTATCAATATTGCAGATCTGAACGAGATAATAGACAGTATTGGTCGAATAGAAGATATGGAAGCTGAAGCCACCGGCGACAGGCAAGAAGAATACAGCCCTTACGATCACAGGGCTGCGGCCGGCAATGCCGGTAAGGATCAGTTTCACCGTAATGCCGACGATAAAGTAATAGCAGGTGTGTGCAGCGGTATAGCCAACCGTATGAATATCGATACGTTGATCGTACGTATCCTGTTTGTGGTGTTTTTTGGTGCATTTTTCTGGATATACATTTTGTTGTGGATAGTAGTGCCTGCGCATAGCCGTAGTACTCATATTACCCGCAGGTTGTTCCGCGATCCGGATGGTAAAGTGATTGCCGGCGTATGCAGTGGTTTATCTAACTATTTCAATATCGAGGCATGGAAGCTGAGGGTATTGTTCATGTTCCCTTTCATCATGAGTGTATTGTTCAACAGTGTTCATATTTTTAGCTTGTTCGGGCATTTCCATCATGGGGTGTTCACCGGCTACTTCGGAAGTACCTTTTTTGTATTGTACATAGTATTGTGGATAGCCGTGCCCTATGCGGCGTCGCCTACGGATAAAATGGAGATGCGCGGCGAAAAGATAGACATCAATACCATTAAGGCAGCCACACAAGCGCGTACTGAAAATATGTATGTGCCACGGCAATCAGGTGGCGGCATAGGGAGGGCGATAAGTATATTGTTCAAGTCGTTCTTCCTGTTGATCGCAGGCTCCATTGCCCTTAGTTTATTTGCCACGTTGATAGGCCTGGTGTTTGCCGGGGCAGCAACAATGCCTTTCTCTAATTTTGTGCTGGAGAGCTGGAATGACTATGTGCTCACCTGGACAGGTATTGCACTGACATTGGGTGTGCCATTCCTGGCGCTGGTGGTATGGATGATACGTCGCATTATGAAAGTGCGCACAAGCAGCCACTACCTGGGTTATATTTTCAGTGTATTGTGGATCGGCGGTATATTATGTTGTATTGTAATGGCGGGTATGATCGTGCGCAACTTTAGTGTGAAATCGATGGTGGAAGAAGAGGTGCATATGCAACAACCATCTAAGGGGCATATGTATGTGACGGTGGCCAATACCTCTTTACGCTCTTATCACTATGCACGTTTTGGTCGTTGGTTCAGCGACTGGGACGAGGACGATGACAATCCATTTCGCATCGTAAGTAAGGACTCTCTTTGGCTGAATACTGTAAATGTGAATATTGAACAGAGCCCGGACAGCTTCTATCATATTTATGAAACACGCTCCAGTCGCGGCAATAACATGCAGGAGGCCAAACGTATAGCCGGTAATATACAGTTCCCCGTTACTCAGTCCGATACTATTATCTCATTGCCCAAAGGTTTCACAATAAGTACTAAAGACAAGTTTCGTAACCAGCAGGTTCTCCTGACAATAGAAGTGCCATTGGGCAAGACGGTGAAACTTTCAAATGATATCAACGACTACAGTTGGTTCACGGTCAATAAGCATGGTCATGGTACATATCATACCAGTCATTGGAGTGATAATAAGAGTATATACGGTACAGACAAAGATTATATAATGACAGCCACCGGTCTGAAAAATATGGACGGTACCGAAGTTGACAAGACTACAGACAGCGATGATGACGAATAAGAAGCTTTTGTTTTAGCCTATAAGGCAAAGGGGCCCCCTTTTGAGGGAGCCCCTTTATTATTTCTAGATCGGCAATATTATTTTTTCTGGTCCTTATCGTCTTCCGATGGTGCCTGGTTGTCTTGCAGCTCTGTTATAGGGGCAATGTTCATGCGCAGTGCCCACATAGCTCCGTCCCATTCAAATGCATTGTACTGTCCGCTGGGCACGTAGGTATATTTGCGCTTAGGGTCGTTTACCTGCGATACCAGGTCGTCGAACACTATGGCATTTTTTTCCTTATCCCAGTTCATGCTTACATGCACTTCTTTCTTATACTCCAGTATAAAACGCCTTATCGGCTGGCGGGGAAAGTTGGTTGATCCTACACCAAATATAGGCGCTCCAAATGTTATGCCCCCGTTGCTGAAGGTAAGCGGATCAAGTATCTTCTTATTGCTTACCGGTCCTTCGTTAAGCCCGAAGAGGGTATAAACTTTCTGGCCGCCCACGTCGTTGGCCATTATGCGGTAATACAAAGCTCCAAACCATTTACCCCCTGTAAGCACGCTGTCTTCGGCACCCTTGCTCATTTGCTCCTGGTAATCTACCAGGCCATATAATTTCAGGTTTTCCTGCGGCATTTGTATAGCGCCGTAATACCTGCGGAATATCTGCGACACATCTGCACTCCAGTTGAATATGCGGAAGGCATTGTCATCGGGCGATATGATGTTGATCTTCTCTTTCAACTTATCGAAAGGGTAGAGGTAGGAGTTAGGTAGCTTCAGTGTTTTTATCAGTTGGCGTATCAGGCGCTCGCTGTAGCCTATATGGGTATCCGGGATGTAAGCGTTGAACATAGAATCCACCGTAACCATCATAGAGTCTTCCATGATCTGCATCTTCTCCAGGTCGCGCGGAGCGATATTGCCCACCTGGGCCGATGCATGGTAAGCAGAAAGAGATAAGGAGGCAGTTGCAAAAAATAAAACAGGCAGTTTTTTCAGCATATCACTAATGAACAGTTAGAACAAACTTAATGATTTTTGTTGTTAAAGATACAATAAAGGCTAACTGGCCTTACGGCACAGCCTATACTACAAATAAAAACTCCCGCATTGGTGCGGGAGTTTTCTATGAACAGTTGTTTGTTTACAATTATTCAGCAGCAGCAGTTTCTTCAGTTGCTTCTGCAGTAGCGTCAGCGTCGTCAGCTGTTTCAGCGGCAGCAGCAGCAGCCATTTCTTTTTCAGCGTTCTTAGCTTCAACCATGCGAACTGATTCATTGATAGTAGCCTGGCGCTTTTCAGCTTTGTGCTTACGATGTGCTTCTTCCCTGCGGGCAACAAGCGCTTCGTGCTCACCATTCCACTGCTCAAACTTTTCCATAGCGGTAGCTTCGTCGAACAGGCCGAGAGATACACCGCGCATCAGATGCTTCAGGAACAGTACACCCTTGAACGACAGTATCCTGCGGCAAGTGTTTGTTGGTTCAGCACCCTTGGTCAACCAGTGCAGGGAACGCTCGCGGTTAATACGGATAGTTGCCGGCACAGTAAGTGGGTTGTAAGTACCCAGCTTTTCGATGAACTTACCATCGCGTGGGGCAGTAGTGTTTGCAACTACTATGAAATAAAACGGACGCTTCTTGGATCCGTGTCTCTGGAGACGAATTTTTACCGACATAAATAATTGAAATTATCTTAGGGGGTTAATGAATAAATAATTTTCGGACTGCAAATGTAATCTATAATCAGAATTCTGCCAACAATTATGGACAAAAAAAGTTAAAGAAGTGTAAAATGCTCTCTGAAAGCCAATTGTTGTGTAGAAAATAAAAGCGGATCAGTTACCTGACCCGCTTTTGCACCTATACGTATTATAAATTACTGTTTCAGGATGTCTCTTGAGATAACCAGTTTCTGGATCTCAGAAGTACCTTCGCCTATGGTACACAGCTTGCTGTCGCGGTAGTATTTCTCAACCGGGAAGTCTTTGGTGTAGCCGTAGCCGCCAAATATCTGCACAGCTTCGGTAGACACACGTACTGCCACCTCTGATGAATAATACTTGGCCATTGCCGACTCTTTGGTCATCGGCTGGTGGCGGTTCTTCAGATCAGCAGCCTGGTATATCAGCAGTTCTGATGCTTCGATCTGGGTAGCCATATCTGCCAGCTTGAAGGCAATAGCCTGGAAGTTAGAGATCGGCTGGTCGAACTGGTAACGCTCTTTAGAATACTTAACTGAAGCTTCGTAAGCGCCCTTGGCAATACCCAGAGACAGCGCAGCTATAGAGATACGGCCACCATCAAGTACTTTCATGGCCTGCTTAAAGCCTTCGCCTATTTCACCCATACGCTGTGCGTCTGATATACGGCAGTTGTCGAATACCAGTTCGGCAGTTTCGCTGGCACGCATGCCCAGTTTGTTTTCTTTCTTGCCTGCGCTGAAGCCCGGAGTACCACGCTCTACTATAAATGCAGTAACGTTGTTCTTGGCACGTGGCTCACCTGTGCGGGCCAGTACTACAGCCACATCGCCGGTGATACCGTGTGTGATCCAGTTCTTGGTGCCGTTCAGTATCCAGCCATCGCCATCGCGAACGGCAGTGCAACGCATGTTACCCGCATCGCTACCGGTATTGGCCTCAGTAAGACCCCATGCGCCTATCCACTCGGCAGTAGCCAGCTTAGGCAGGTATTTCTTCTTTTGTTCTTCGTTGCCGAAATACAGGATATGGCCGGTACACAATGAGTTGTGTGCTGCCACAGACAGACCTATAGAACCGCATACTTTAGCTATTTCGCTAACTACCGTTACGTATTCAAAATAGCTGAGCCCTGAACCACCATATTCTGTTGGTACCAATACACCCATCAGGCCGAGCTCGCCCAATTTCTTGAACACTTCTACCGGGAATTTCTGGCTTTCGTCCCACTCCATCATTTGCGGACGTATGTGCTTATTAGCAAAATCACGGATCATTTCCGCAATTGAGAGCTGGGTATCTGTGTAGTTAAACTCCATATATGTTGTTAAAGTGCCGCAATTTTACAACATTTTTTGCTCAAAAAATAGCATGCAGTTAAAAATGACGTTTAATTGATTTTGTATTCTGCAATATATCAGTTCCTTAACCCACTATCAGCTACAACAAGATGTTGTTTTAATATCTGCATAGTTGCCGGGGCAATGAACTGGATGCCCGATAGTTCGTCAATACTTTTAAACGGGTGTCCTTTTTTACGCTTCTGTATTATTTTATGTGCAAAGGCTGGCCCTATGCCCTTCAGGCATACCAGCGTTGCTGAATCGGCAGTGTTGATGTTGATGATCTGCGGAACGCTCTTTGTGTCTTCTACACCTTTATCCAGATAGTCATCGCTACTATCGGTGCGCACGATCTCCTTGGGCTGGCTGCTCAGGAACGTGTGATAGGCGGCTTGTAGTTTACGCTCCTCGGCTATATTTATCTGCGGATGCACCCAGTAAACCAATGATGCTCTTATTGCTATCAAAATAATGACGATGCCACACAAACATATGATCCCAATCCGTTCTTTACGGGTAAAGGTGAAGTAGGAGCGAATGGTTTTTTTCATGGTATGCTGTGGTAAGTTACTGTGTTTACAGCCGCACTTTTATCCCACCATTTACTACAAAGCCATCCAACGGTGCGTAGATATCTTTGAACTGCGGGTTGACCATACTGCCGGTATATATAGGGTCGTATCGTGTCTGGCGGCTGTCTAAGAAGTTTTCGAAGTTGATATACACAGAGATGTTCTTCCAGATACGCTCGGCCATGAACCCGCAAAGCCAGTAGTCGTGGCTAAAGGAACCGTCGTTCAGGAACTGCGGACTGTAATAGTAAGCTTCCAGGCCCAATTTCCATTTATTCTCCACTTCATACATCAGTACCGAATTGGTATGATGGCGTGGTGTGAGCGGTGTTTCCCGGAAGAAATTACCGGTATGCAGGTGAGAGTGCGTATACGTATAGCCAAGGAACAGCTTGAAGTGTTTGTAGCTTACCTTAATGTTGGTTTCGGCGCCCTTAGCCTCTATAACGCCCCCCAAGTTGTAGAATCGGTAAGCGCCCAGTCCTATAGGTTCCAATACAAGCGGGCTTTGCAGCTGGGTGTAAAACAGCAGCTGGTTCAGGCTTATGCCTACCTGGCCATGTGCAATAGTTGTTTTGTAGTTCACATCCCAGTTGGCGCCATAGCTATGTTCCAGGCTGTTATAATCCTTATTTACCGGCAGTACATTTTTGTAAATGATGCGTTCACTTTCTTCTGTAAATATAGTAGGTGTTTTATAGCCCAGTCCGCCACCAAGGCGAGACGATAAACTACTATTTACCTTATACAGGAACGATATGCGCGGCAATATAGCTGCGCCGTAGCTGGATACATAATCGGTACGCAACCCTGTTTCCATAATAAACCGGCTGGTGATATTGTACGTATTCTGTACAAATACGCCATAGGTGGTGATGCTATAATCACGCAGCGGGGTAGATGTCAGCTGGCGTTCTTTAAAGGCATCGCTGGTAAGGTTGATGCCAGCTATCCATTCTGTCTTTTCCTGGTGGTTGGCATAGCTCACTTCGCTGAAGGAGCTGTTCTGGTAACCATCAAAGGTATATGCAGGTGCATCTATGATGCGGTTGAAGTAGCCGAAGGTATTCTTGACCGTAAGTGAGGCCGTGGTGCTGAAACGATGCGTCACCGACAACTCGCTGTTGATACGCTGCGTCTTGTTGTTCTCGAAGTATGCATGCGAACTGTCGCGTTCGCCCAGCAGGTAGCGGATATCGCCGCCCTGCCGGTCTTCAAAGTTGGCATTGACGCCCAGCACGATATCTGTTTTTTCTGAAGGGTAGATGAACAAACGCGGGTTGATAGAATACCTGTTGAACTGCGGTATGGCCGTAAAACCATATCCCGACGGGTCGTAAGGTTTATTGGCATTGTACGCAGCATATACCGTAAAGCCGGTTTGCTTGTTGCGTTTGCCATAATAGCCATCTACATCCATGCCGCCGGCCGATGTTACATTGGCTACAAATTTCAGCTCGCGGTCGAAGCCCGGCGTTTTAGAGATAAGGTTGATAAGGCCCGCTATGGCCCCACCACCATACAGTGTAGATGATGCACCTTTGATCACCTCTACACGCTTCAGGTTGAGCGGGGGCGTTTGCAGCAGACCCAGGCCGCCTGCAAAGCCATTGTACAAGGGGAACCCGTCTTTCAATATCTGGGTATAACGGCCATCCAGCCCTTCTATGCGGATGTTGCTGTTGCCCGATGTGGCCGATGTTTGCAGCGTTTGTATACCTGTGCTCTCGCTCAGCAGCATGCGGATATCCCCCGGCTTCATATTGGCCTTTTCATCCAGCTCTTCTCCTCCGATCAGTTCTACACGTGTGGCTATATCTTGTATGGTACGGCTGCTGCGGGTACTACTTACCACCAGCTCTTCCATCTCCTCGTCTGATGGTTCCAGCAAGATCATTACCGTATCGCCCTTGGCAGAGATCGTATCAGTATATGCTTCATAGCCAACCATACTGCAGCTCACCGGGAACCGCCCTGACGGGACATTATTAATGATAGCCAATCCGTTTACATCGGCAGCAGCGCCTGTATTGGTATTGGTAATGCGGAGCAATGCGCCTGTGAGCGGCTCTTTTGTCTTTTTGTCTTTTATGTAAACGGCAACCGTTGTCTGGGCTATGCCATTAATAGCCGCCAATTGCAATAGTATGGACAGGATGTACCTCATGTGGGTGATAAGTATCGATGCATTAAAGATAGGGAGAAGTTGGTTTTGTTGGTATGCCCGGCAAGACCGCTGGCAGGAACACAACGCACTGGAACGGGGAAACCCGGTGAAAGTGATAACGCAGCCACTGTAATAGTAAAGCCATCCGTGTGGGGTGGCTTTACTGTTTATAATTCATATGGAATGACAAATTGGTTCAAATTGTCTTCATGTTGGAATTTTATTTCTGTTTCATCCGGCATATATGATTGGAATATCATAAACGCATTTTTCATTGTTGATTCAATTTTTTGAGGATAGAGGTCTTGTATGTAGACTTTTTTTAATTTACGTTTTGATCTGTCAATTTTAAACATCGCATCAAAGAGTTGTTTGTCAATGTCTCGATTGAATATGGGGAATGAATAACCAATCACAACAAGTATTTCGGTTTGTTCAGCAATTCTTATTGCATCTTCCAGATTATCTGAGATTCCACTATATTTTGGGATCTCGTTTACTTCGTGTTCCCATGCGAATTGAAGTAGGTGAGTTGGATGTAATTTTTTAAGGTGAGGGAAGTCCCAAAATGCATTTCTATAATTATCTACGTAAACCCCTAGTTGTTTTATAAAATTATATTCAGTTTCGCTAAGATTGATTTGAACGTCAATCGCCGATTGCTTATCAAAAATAGTTATTGGAAAGTCATTTGGTGTATTAGGCACGTCTTCCCAGACTGCTGTTCCGTTAAGTTTGATTAAGGCAAATTTGTCAAAATTTAGTGCAACGGATTTTTTATAGTAAGATTCAAAATTTGGATGGATCTGGAATTTTCGTTTGATTAAATTCAGTTCATTTGGTTGCGGCAGGAATTTTTTTAAACATAATTCTAGCTGAGAGTCATAATTCCACGATAGCATTTTGATATTACCATTCAATACTAAATCATCATTTGATCGTTTTGCCACTGATGCTATAAAACTATCGTACCTTTTATCGATAGGAGTTTTTTTAAAAAGATATCCATCTTCTTTATCTTCTATGCTTGGCCAAAATAAGTACTGCTCCAATGTGAAAAAGGTTATTAGGCTCTTTTTGAGACGCTCTAAATTTGATAATTCTCCCGTTAAATAGAATTTTTTTGCCAGTGTATCGATTGTGGAATGGCTTCTCGCAGAACTCAACAGCCATTCTAAATCATCAATTATTTCTTTAATAGTAGATTGAAAATATTCATCCAATAGTGTCGAATCAATTTTACGGGTATTTGGAAGTAATAAATTTCGTCTATTGTCTGTTATATGGGAAATTTGCTCATAAGTCCGTATTTTTTTTACTAGCTCTTCAATTCTAGTATTAATGAAGGATACTATTGGAATTGCGTTAGCACTTGCGCCAGCTCCTATTAAATATGTGACATTCGGCATGGTTGAGGTTAATATTTCTTGAAGTTACGAAAAAACAAAAAAAAGCCCGGGCAGCACAACCACCCGGACTTACTTATGACTTGCTACTTATGACTTACGACTAAAACTCCGCGTTCTTTGGCGTACGTGGGAAAGGTATCACGTCACGGATGTTGGTCATGCCGGTAACGAACAGTACCATGCGCTCAAAGCCCAGGCCGAAGCCGGCGTGCGGCACGGTGCCGAAGCGGCGGGTGTCCAGGTACCAGTACATCTCTTCGGCAGGTATGTGCATTTCTGCCATGCGCTGCTCCAGCTTGTCCAGGCGTTCTTCCCTTTGGCTGCCACCTACTATTTCTCCAATACCCGGTGCCAGTATGTCCATAGCAGCCACGGTCTTGCCGTCTTCGTTCATGCGCATGTAGAAGGCCTTGATGTCTTTAGGATAACCAGTAACTATTACCGGCTTCTTAAAGTGCTTTTCCACCAGGTAACGCTCATGCTCGCTTTGCAGGTCTATGCCCCATTTCACATCATACTGGAACTTCTTCTTCTTATACGCAGGTGAGTTCAGCAGTATGTCTATTGCTTCAGTATAGGTAATGCGTTCAAACTTGTTGTTCAGTACAAATTCCAGTTTCTCTACAAGGCCCATTTCGCTGCGCTCAGCCTGTGGCTTCTGCTTTTCTTCATCTACCAGGCGCTGTGCCAAAAACTCCAGGTCTTCGCGGTTATGCTCCATGGCATAGCTTATCAGGTACTTGATGAAGTCCTCGGCCAGGTCCATGTTGTCGTAGATGTCGTTAAAGGCTACTTCCGGCTCTATCATCCAGAACTCCGCCAGGTGGCGGGCTGTGTTAGAATTCTCTGCACGGAAGGTAGGGCCAAAGGTATACACCTCGCTAAATGCCATTGCGCCCAGTTCGGCTTCCAGTTGTCCGCTTACCGTAAGGTTGGTACAACGGCCAAAGAAATCCTCGCTGTAGTCTACGCTGCCATCTTCTTTTTTCGGTGGGTTGTCGGGGCTCAGCGTGGTCACGCGGAACATTTCACCGGCACCCTCAGCGTCCGATGCTGTAACTATAGGGGTGTGCAGGTACACAAAACCACGATCGTTAAAAAATTTATGCACTGCATAGGCCAGCGAGTGGCGTACACGGAAGATGGCGCCGAAAGTACTGGTGCGGAAACGCAGGTGTGCTATCTCGCGCAGGTACTCCAGGCTTGGCCTGTTCTTTAGCTGTAGCGGGAATTTCTCCGTATCGCAATCACCTAGTATCTCTACTTTTTCTGCCTTTATCTCTACCTTCTGGCCCTTGCCCAGCGATGCTACCACCATGCCATCTACGCTTATAGAGGCACCTGTTGTCAGGCGTTTTACAATAGCTTCGTCGGTATCCAGGCTTACAACTACCTGTACATTATTTATCGTAGAACCATCGTTAAGGGCTATGAATTGATTATTGCGGAATGAGCGCACCCATCCTTTTACGGTTACCGCATAATCTGTCTGCTCTGATAGTAAGATGTCCTTGATCTTTGTACGTTTCATTGTAGTGTTCACTTATGTGTTTAAATTAACGAGTGCCAAAATTAATCTATACCGCACAGTAAACCGCAAAACAAGGCTTAAATAATTGTCGCGCGCTCTACCGGCATTTATAGCAAATGTGAAAATTTGCGTTATATGAAGCGCGGCCGTTGCCATATGGTGCGTTTATCTCATCTTTGTACTACCGGTCACTATCCCGGCTATCAGTCCATGTTGCGCTACCTGAAGCTTGTTATAATTTCTTTTTGCCTGTTACTGTCGGCCGGCCGGGCCGCAGCCAGTCATTTGTTTGGTGGCGAGCTGTTGTACACCCATCAGTCGGGCGATCTTTACAAGGTTACCCTTACGCTTTACGCCGATTGTGGCACACAAAATCCGATCCTGGTCACTTACTTGTATACAGCACACCCTTTGGTCACACTTGCTGGTGGTTCTTTAACCGACCTCGATAGCATATATCTTAACCCGGAGCCGGGTACGGGCGACGAAGTTTCACCCGTTTGTCCTGCTATGATAGCACAAACCTATTGCAATGGCGGTACGTTGCCGGGTGTGCGCAGGTTCATCTTTTCCGATACCATAACAATACCATCCACCGCTGCCAATTGGAAATTCCAGTTCAGGGGCTACTTAGGGTCCGGTGGCAACTCAGCTGGGCGCAGCAGTAATATTACCAACATTTACGATGGTAACACCTTTGTATACCTGGAGGCCCTACTCAATAACACACAGGGGCCTAATTCATCGCCGGTGTATCATACCATACCTACTCCGTTTTATTGTATCAATGTACTGCAGCAATACAATCATGGTGCCACCGACCCCGATGCCGATTCATTGTCTTTTGCGCTCGTCCCCGGCCTCAATGGGGCCAGCTCTTCTCTCGCGTCGGTTAGTTATGTATACCCCTATACACCAACAGCCCCAATGGCCACTACGCCCGGCGGTTTCAGCTTCAATGCTATCAATGGCCAGATGACCTTCATCCCCAACATACAGCAGGATGCCCTGATAGTAAGCCGTGTCAGCGAATATCATAACGGCATCCTGGTAGGCACCAGCGAGCGCGAGATGACCTTTGTGGTGCAGAGCAATTGTAACGGTGTGCCGCCTACATCGCAGGTCAGCAGCATATCGGGTGGGGTGGTCACCGAGGGCAATATCATCAATGTATGCGTGGGCTCCCCCAATGTCAACTTTGTTATAGGGCTTACCAACCCTTCTGGCGATACCAACGAGATCACTTTATCGGGTATTCCGGCTTCCGCATCGGCTATTGTTCATAACAATTATACGCCGCAGCCTACCATCAATTTCAGCTGGGCCACGGGCGCACTGCCTGTAGGGCATTATACCTTCTACGTATCTATAAAGACTGACCATTGCCCGCTGGCCAGCACGCAGACCATCGCCTACACTATCAATGTAGCTGCTCCGCCGCAGCTGCAGGTTACTCAGCTGGGTGGCACGGGTTGTGTGCACCAGGCCCCGCTTGCCTATAATATCCTGTACGGGTTCCCGCCCCGCACCATCACGGTTTTGTCTGGCGGCAGTACTATCAAAACACTTACCGATACGACCATTGGCGATACTGCTGTAGTGCGCGACAGCCTGCCTGCCGGTACTTATGCCATAGTCGTACGGTCGGATGTGTTGTGCCAGGATACCGCCTACCTTACTATCATAGATAGTGGAAAAATAGATCTTGCACCCGTAACTGAAGATAAGTGCATCTACGATCCGTCCTTACCTGTATATATAGCACCTGTCAAGCCTGGGGCAGCTATTGCCTGGTTCGATGTGGCTAACAATCCGCTGGGCACGCCCCCGGTGGTCAATACATCGGTGGTGGGCACCTATAGCTGGTACTTTATAGAGACGTACAGTGTCTGTACATCCGGCCCCGTGCCGTATACCGCCAGCGTCCATCCCAAGCCTGTGGGCCAGATAACAGGCATACAGCCGGCAGTATGTTACGGAGACGATGTGTACCTGCAAGCTACCGGCGGAACAGAATACGTGTGGCATCCCGAAGAGCTGATAAAGAAAGACACCGGCTTATATATAGAGGTATTACAGCCTGTAGTGATCACCGTAGATGTACAAGACCAGTATGGTTGTAAAGACACTGCCAGCATAGCTATAACCAATGTGATGCAGTGCTGCCGCTTTTCTTACCCCAATGCATTCAGCCCCAACAAAAATGGTGTCAACGATGGCTTCAGAGTGGTTACCTATGGCAACATGCGCAACTATAGCCTCGCTATTTATAACCGGTGGGGGCAAAGGGTATTCTTTACCGCCGACCCCGATAAGCGCTGGGACGGCACCTTTAACGGTGAGCCCTGCGATATCGGCACTTACTACTACTACATGGATGCCGAATGCCTTACCGGCCAGAAAGAACAACACTCCGGCGATGTGACGTTGGTGAAGTGACCCAATGCGGCAATGTGCAGGAAATGTGATGGAATACGACAATTATGGCCGAATCAATTTTTCTCTATTTGTGATTTGCGGTTGAATCAACACCTTCCTTTGCGTCCTCTGCCTGCTTAATGGTCTTTGCGGCCCTTGGCGATAGACCTTCGCGTTCTTTGCGTGAAACTTTTTGAACAAACCACATTTAACTTATTTTCGCGACATGAAATTTCTTCTTGCCGGATTAGGGAATATAGGTGCAGAATATGATGGTACGCGTCATAACATAGGCTTCGATATGGCGGACACTTTTGTGTTGAAGCACGGTGGCAGTTTCTCGCTCGATCGTCATGCGTTTGTGGCGGAAGTAAAGTGGAAGGGCCGCACTTTCGTGGTCATCAAACCTACCACTTACATGAACCTGAGTGGCAAGGCCGTAAAATACTGGCTGGACAAAGAAAAGATATTGGCCGAGAACTCTATGACGCTGGTCGACGACCTGGCCCTGCCATTGGGTACCTTGCGCGTACGTGCATCGGGGAGCGCCGGTGGTCAGAACGGCCTGAAGAATATAGAAGCAACCCTGCAAAGCAATGCTTATCCCCGCCTGCGCTTCGGGATAGGTAGCGATTTCCCTAAGGGCAAGCAGGTAGATTACGTGCTGGGTAAGTGGAAACCATCGGAACAGCCATTGGTAAAGGAAGGCCTCCTTAAAGCCACTGACCTCATAGAGTGCTGGGCCACACAGGGCATTGGCCAGGCTATGACGTTCTTTAATAAATAGCTGATTAGCTTACATATCATTTCCTATCCTTTACTTTGACTGTCGTGCGTATAGATAATTTTAATTAATATGAGATGTGTTTGCGTTAAAAGGTGGGTAGCTCCCCTTTTTGTATAGCCTATGTGCGTGGCTAAAAGAGGGGACGATATTCGACCAGCCGTAGGCGTGTTGTCGAATGTCGGGGGTGATTAGCGCTAAGCATATTTTTTTAGATGCGTATACGCAGAACGCCCCTTTGGGGGAGAAAATGCCGGGCGATAGGGGCTCTATAATAACGTTATCGCCGCCCACGATGTAACAACAGCTATCACTAACAGTATTGCCGTAAGAACAAGTTGTTTATTCAATTGCTCTCGTTTTACGATCCCCGGATAAAACGCATAGCCTATCAGCAACCCGCTGACGAGTCCGCCAATGTGGGCAGCATTGTCTGTATTGCCTTGCAGGCCCATCATCAGGTTATACACTATAAAGAAGAGCAGGCTGCGCAGCATGGTCTTGCGCTGTGTGCCGTTAATAAAACGGGTGCTCAGCAACGCCAGGAACACACCGTACATGCCAAATATGGCCCCCGATGCGCCTACGCCCACACTTGCCGGATGCATAAGCAGACTGGCAGCTCCGGCAAATATCCCCGTTATCATATATGCCGCGCCAAACCTGAACTTACCGATCAGCGGCTCCAGGAACATGCCTATATACAGCAGCGCGAACGTATTGCCCAGCAGGTGTGCACCGCCCGCATGCACAAACATATAGCTCAGCATGCGCCACCATTCGCCGGCCAGTATAGCTGGTTTGTAGTTGCCGCCCCATTGCAGCAGGCTATACGCTTTGGGGTGCAGCGGACTCAGCCCGGCCAGTATCATAGCTATGAACACCAGTAAATTGGCATACACCAGGTAAGGTGTTACCATATAGCTTTTCGATGGTACCAGCGCACCCCATTGTTCCCGGTGCATGGGGTGCAGGTTGCGGTTGGCTTTGTCATACGCTTCGGTAAGGCCGGCCATTACCCCGGCAAAATTGGCGGCATGTTGCTTGCTCAGTTCACGGTCGTGATAATAGTCGTTGGCAGACTTTATAGTTACTGTTACCTGTTTATCTGCCGTTACGGTTACCAGTTGTTCATTCAGGTGGTCACGCGTGCGGTAGGTAATGCTGTTAGCTTCCAGCGTCAGGGGAGTCCAATGCAAGATACCGCCTGCCTTGTACGCCAGCTTCAGGTACACATCAGCAGGCAGGCGCAATTCCATCGCTATCTTATATTCCCCGGTCACATAGGTTGTTTCCATTTACAGGCAGTTACTATACAAAAGTAAGTGGTGGCGTATTGCTACTTTATTGGAAAAAGCTAATGGCTGATAAGTAAAGGTGATAAGGGCTTAGCTATTTGTAATATTCGTATTTGTATAGTATAGCCTTACTTCCTGTCTTTTCGGAATAGTAATTATGTATCTGTTTTACAGGTAACCCCCGTTCATCAAAATACACTTGCAGAGTACGGTTTATTCTGAAGTCGCAATAATAGTACATATTGGTAACGATAGAATCGAGGTGGTTGCCGGTATAGAAGTAATCCGACACTGAGTGATCGGGCAGGCGTTCCGAGGAGTTTTCTGGATACATGTCATTATATTCTTTAGATCGTGTTCCCCAATTGTTATGTTCAATTACTGATCGGAGATAATGCTTTTCGTCGTAAAGAAATTGCCAATGATTGCGGTGATAATACTCTTCCATCCAATTAGGATATCCGGCTGTCGTTGTTATTTCTGTTAAGTATCCTGCTGTGTCAAATTCAAAGATTTCCGGTTCCGAATACAGCATTATCTGGAACTGGTCAAAGGGTATCGCCATGTTAGTGTCCAGCGGGTGCCAGCTATATTGATCGTATTTGTAGCGATACAGTTTCCTGTTCACCGCTGAAAAGACATAGTTGTACCGCCAGTCATGAGGTATACAGCTTCCTCCATATTCGCGGACAAGATACCCCAGGCTGTCAAATCTGTATTGTAAATGAATGCTGAACTGGCTGTAGTTGATACTTTCAGATTCTCTCCCGTTTGTGTCATAGGTTATATCGGTTCTTGCCCTGAACTTTCGGAAAAATGAATCGAAACTAATATGTAACGATTGTCGCCCTATCTCGTTATAAAATTCTATTGTTTCCTGTGGGTAGCAATTCATTGGCATCAGTTGGGGGATGGGGGCTCTTCCCTTTATCCTGTTATGTTTTATTACTTCGTTTTGAGGTCTGGGTAAAATGATGTAACCCAGTGCAGTTCGTTCATTTTCTACAATTGGGAATTTCAGGTCGGCTATTGTAAGCACCCTTGTAGGGGGCATCGCACGCTCATTTTTATGCCTGCAAGAAAAGAAAAGGCACAAAGTCAATGCTAACAATATTGTTTTATCCTTCATGTTATTCATCAGAGACAGGCTTTTCTCTAAATTAGATAAAATTTGATGATATAGGTTAATAATCATATTGTTTTAAGCGTTAAACAGGGCTATTATAAGGTAAAGTGTTCAGAGGAACCAACCTTGAAAAATGAAAATTGCTGCATCATTATCTATTTACAAATTTAACGCTGCATTTTAGCGCTTATGGCACAGATTTAGCTGTATATTTTATAACCAAATCTTAATGTTATGAACAGCTATTTCAGATTTATGACGAGTGTTACAGGACGGGTGTTGAGGGTGATGATCGGCTTAGCTTTATTTGCCTGGGCCTATGCCAATTATAATGGTGATAACGCCCTTTCTTTCCTAATGATCGTGTCTATGGCCTATGCGTTATTGGGTGCCCTTAACATATCACTGTTGGGTATGTTGGTAAGCGAATCAGTAATGGGCCGCGATGTGCGTGCCGCCATAGATGCTGCCGATGGCCTCCCAGTCAAACCAGCCAGGAGAAGCCCAACCCACCACGAGCATATTATGGGCATACTCAACTATGCCGCATCACACCCCAAAGGTTGGGCCGTGTTCCGTAATAAATACAGGCTCAGCCACTAAGTGATTTTATAAAATGAATAGAAAAGCCACCATGAGGTGGCTTTTAAATTTATGTACACTAAGCAAACAGGGGACACCCACCGGCATCCCCTGTCAACCAATTATCTTATTAACCTATCAGCTCAATCCTGGTTCTGCATCTTCACCATGGTCAAGATTGTAGCAATAGCCACGGTCTCACCGGTCTGGTCATATACATCTACCAGCCATTTCACAATACCCTTGGCTATATCTTCCGGTGTACGCTTTTCCTGTGCTATCTTTTCCTTTACGGTCAGTTTTACGCCTATGGTAGTACCTGGATATACCGGCTTGGTAAAACGGGCTTCATCTATACCGTAGTTCAGCAATACCGGGCCCTTCTTAGCGTCTACAAATAAGCCTGCCGCCTTAGAAAGGATAAAGTAGCCGTGCGCTACGCGGCCTTCGAAGATGGTGCCTTCCAGCGATGTCGCGTCCATGTGGGCGTAGAAATTATCGCCGCTCACATTGGCAAAATTGGTGATGTCGGCTTCCGTTACCGTGTGCTTGGCCGTTACCAGTGTTTCACCTATTTCCAGTTCTTCAAAGTACTTTTTGAACGGGTGCTTGTCATGCTCGGTCTGCTTACCATACTGCTGGTATACGCCTGTTACCTTACTTATGGTAGTAGGGGAGCCCTGTATAGCTGTGCGGTGCAGGTAGTGCATTACCCCACGCTTGCCGCCCATTTCCTCGCCGCCACCAGCTCTTCCCGGGCCGCCATGCACCAGCATCGGCATCGGCGATCCATGGCCTGTGCTTTCTTTCGCACAGTCGGCATTCAATATCAGTATACGGCCGTGCATAGTGGCCGTACCCAGCACTATCTCGCGGGCAAAGTCATCATCGGCTGTCACCACGCTGCTCACCAGCGATCCCTTACCCATGCGGCTCAGCTCTATAGCATCGTCTATCGTTGCATACGGCATGATCGTAGATACCGGACCGAAAGCTTCTATATCGTGGCAGTCTGTCTTCTTGAACGGATCGTTGTTGTAGAAGATGATCGGCGACATAAATGCGCCTTTCTCTTTATCCGCGCCCATTACTTCAAAGTCTGTCAGGTTGCCGATGACAATGTCCTGGCTTTTAGCCAGTAGCTGCACGCGCTCCCTTACTTCATTGCGCTGTGTCTGTCCTGCCAACGGACCCATGCGTACCTCTTTCAGGGTTGGATCGCCAATGGTGTTGCTCGCCAGGCGCTTGCCCAGTGCTATCTGCACATCCTCTACGCGGTCGGCTGGCACTATAATGCGGCGGATGGCAGTACATTTCTGTCCCGCCTTGGTAGTGATCTCGCGCACTACTTCTTTAATAAATATGTCGAACTCAGCGCTGCCCGGCATAACATCCAGTCCCAGTATACAGCAGTTCAGTGAATCTGCCTCCATCGTAAACGATACTGCTTCCGATAAGATACGCGGATGCGACTTCAGCATCTTACCTGTGCTGGCGCTGCCGGTAAAGGTTACGGTATCTTCCGTCTGTATGGTGTCCAATATGCCGCGTGCACTGCCACATATCAGCTGCAGCGATCCCTCCGGCAATATGCCCGATTTGATGATCTCTTCAAACACCGCTTCTGTAAGGTAAGAGGTAAGGGTAGCAGGCTTCACAATAGCAGGCACACCTGCCAGCAGGTTCACCGCTATCTTTTCCAGCATACCCCATACGGGGAAGTTAAAGGCATTGATGTGTATGGCCACACCTTCTTTAGGCACCATTATGTGGTGACCAATAAACGTATTGTTCTTAGACAGTTTGGCGGCCTCGCCATCTACATAAAAGCGTTCATCCGGAAACTGGCGGCGCAGGCTGGCGTAGGTAAACAGGTTGCCAATACCACCTTCAATATCCACCCATGAGTCGGCACGTGTAGCACCGGTCATGCCGCTGATGGTATAAAAATATTCCTTGCGCTCCTGCAGGTATATTGCAAGTGCCTTCAGCATCAGTCCGCGCTGCTGAAAGGTCAGCTTGCGCAATGCCTTACCACCCACCTTGCGGGCATAATCCATCATTGCACCAAAGTCCAGCCCGTCGCTGCTGGCTGTATATATCGCCTCGCCTGTTACGGCATTGTGCAATACTTCACCTTCTTTTTTGCCGGCAACCCATTGGCCTTCAGCATAGTTCTTTAATTGTGTTACAGACATACTTTATATAAATTCCAGTTTTTTTAAATTCTTCAAATAAGCTTCTCATAGCCTGATCCAGATGTCAATATGCTAAACTACAAGATATAAGACCCTGTAAGGGTCGGCTATTATAGCATCAGGTTTCAACCTGATGGCTTAAGAAGCTATTTTTTATGCAATTTATAGATTTTACGCTGCTTTAAATATATCTATGGTCAATTCAGGTATTAACCTTGTATTTTAGCATATAAAATTAACAAAGTGGTCATCGATCAGCTCAGCAACAGTCAGCAATACGCCGTTTTAGGCGCTGGTATCTCCCGTGCCTTTGACTTTCTCAAAGAACCCGAAACAGCAGCGCTGCAGCCCGGCAAGTATCACCTCGATGGCGACAAACTGTTTGCCATCATCCAGGAATACGACACCCTTGACAGTGCCACCGAGCAAATGGAAAGCCACAGGAAATATATTGATGTGCAATACGTCATCAGCGGAGAAGAAATGGTAGGCCTGGCGCTTTTGAAAGACCAGCAGGTGAGCAAGCCCTACAGCGATGCCGAAGACTTTATGCTGTACAAGGATGCCCCGGAGTTTTACGTAAAGCTATCCGCAGGCATGTTCATGATATTCTATCCCACCGATCCGCACATGCCCTGCCTGCGCGTAAACGATACCCCCGAAAAAATAAAAAAGGTAGTGGTAAAAGTGGCTGTTGACTAAGCAATAACATGCTCAATTGCCCCGTGTAAGCGTGCGTGACGGGTAAAGGTGGCGTGTAAAAAATGGATGTGACTATTACCTACGTATCGGTGTTTTAGGTATTTTTGTTTATCTCCCTTTAAAAACCGGAGTCTGGAATGAGGAAATTCACACTGCTTGCAGCTGCATTGATGCCGTTGTTGGCTCATGCGCAGGACGATCTTGTGGCCAAACTGGCCAATAACAAGAGCGACAGCGCCGCTAAAAAATACATTTTTACTAAAGTTATAGACCTGGATCGCACCAGCGTGAAGAACCAGGCCAGTTCCGGTACCTGCTGGAGCTATTCTACCAACTCTTTCCTGGAAAGCGAAATGATGCGCATGGGCAAGAGCCCGGTAGAGCTGGCACAGCTGTACAGTGCGCGTATGGTATATGAAGAGAAGGCAGATGCCTATGTGCGTATGCATGGTGCGGTAGCCTGGGGTGATGGCGGTTCTTGCCACGACGTTATTAATATGTATGCCAAGTATGGCGCTATGCCGCAGGTAGCTTATACCGGCCTGCACTATGGTACCAACAAAAATAAGTTCGCCGAGTTCCAGGCTATGTGCAAGGCCATGCTGGATGCCGTAGTATCTAACCCCAATGGCAGGCTCACTCCATCGTGGCACAAGGCTTACGATGCCGTGCTGGATGCTTACCTGGGCCCTGTTCCCGAAACGTTTACCTGGGAACATCGCACCTACACTCCGAAGAGCTTTGCCCGCGAAGTGGTAGGCATACATCCTGAAGATTACGTAGAACTGTCATCGTTTACTAACGCTCCTTATTATAAGAAGACCATGCTGATGGTGCCTGATAACTGGGCGTTTGAAAAGGTATATAATGTACAGATGAACGATCTGACCGACATTATAGACAATGCGCTGAATAGCGGCTATACTGTAGCATGGGCTACCGATGTGAGCGAAAAATCGTTCAGCTGGAAGAATGGCGTAGCGTATGTACCTGAAAAGGACTACGACGATATGGACGAGAACGAGAAGAAGCACATGTTCGATGGTCCGAAGGACGAACGCCATATAACGCCTGAGCTGCGTCAGAAAGCCTTCGACAATTACGAGACTACCGATGACCACGGTATGCACATTGTAGGCCTGGCCAAAGATCAGAATGGCCGCCGCTACTACGTGGTAAAAAACTCATGGGGTACCGATAAGAATAAGAATGACTATGGAGGTTACATTTATGTTTCGCGTGCTTACGTAAAGTATAAAACCACTGCTATATTGCTGCACAAAAACGGCATACCGGACGACCTGCGCAAGAAACTGGACATTAACAGGGAGTAATCTGCTGTCTGAACATATAACATAGCCGCTTCAATAATTGAAGCGGCTTTTTTATTGCCCATGTATCCGTTCCCAGAACCTGCGCACCACATCTCCATTCCAGCCCGCAAAGCGCCCACGTTGTATGATGACGTCGTTATCAGCACCGGGATAGAGATAGTAATAGAAACTGAAGCGCGGGGTAGGCGATAACCCAGCCACCTGCTCACCAAAGCGGAGGTCGTTGAAAACAACAGTGTCATGCCATCGGGATGCTACAAAATAGCCTTGTGAAAAATGCATGAGTCTTTGCAATTCTCCGGTGTCGGCAATATTGGTCAGCAGGTATTTGTGTTGCGGTACATACCTGTAGATGATAGTATTGCTTTTATCTAACAACGAATGATAACCTACGTAAAACCCGGAATCCGTTTCGCCCACCACATACCACAGCAGGTTGTTGAGCGCTGTAGGTGTAGAAAAATAGCGATGCACAGGTAATTGTTGTGCGCTGAAGCTCTGCTTTACCCTGTTATTGATAATGAGCTTATTGATAATAGAGTAGCACATATAAAATGCGCTGATGCTGAGTGCTAACCTGGCGGCCTTAGCCCGCATTACATTACCGGTACGCATAGCAATTAATATAGCCAACCCTATCACCGGCCATAAGCTGAACAGCGGGTCAAGCACGAAGAAGATGTTCAGTGATACCCTGTAATGGCTAAAGGGCTCGAAAAGCCCGGTGCCATACACATTGAATATGTCGAGGAACAGGTGCATGAATAGTTGTATGCCCCAAAAGAAGCACCACTGCCGCATAGCAAGTCCACTACCCCTGAACACCCTTGCAGACACTGCAGCAAGCCCCACTGTTATTAATACCGCAAACAGTATAGAATGGGTAAAGCCACGATGTGCCAGCAGGTCGGCGGCGGTGCTCATCCAGTAGCCGGTAACAAAATCTATATCGGGTATGCTTTGCCCCAATGCCCCCAGCAGCATAGCCTTCTTGCCCAGCTTTTTGCCGGCCACCAGTTCGCCTATACAGGCACCAACGGCTATATGTGTCAGAGAGTCCATTGCGAAGCGAAGTTAAAAGTTAATAGTCGTAAGTAGTAAGTCATAAGTAGCAAGCTGTTCCAACAAGATATGTGTGCAGTATATAGTTTGAAAATTAGCAGACCATGCAGGATAAACGCTTACGACTTACGACTTACGACTAATGTTGGCATGGTTTTATAAACCTTTTGTGCAGAAACTAATCGATCACAAAACGTAAAAAATCAAGGACATGAAAACCTGGAAAATTTTGACCGGACTGGCCATTGGAGCCGGAGTATATTATCTCTACAACACAGAGAAGGGCGACGAACTGCGCGAAGACATTGCAGACAGCCTGAAAGACCTGAAGAAGAAAATGGACAAGATGGCTGGTAAAGCCGGCGCAGAACTGGCCGATGTGCAAAAGCTGATGAGCAAACAAATAGAAGGCATTAGCGATGACGCCCGCAAGAAGATCATGGATATCCTTGACGAAGGTGCTGATCACGCGCAAAAGGCCAAGAACACAGTAAACAGAATGATGGCTTAATAAGCAAGCATTTTTTTTCATATGTGGTGCAGTCCCGGGCTTAGTTCCCGGGGCTGTTTTTTGCGGGTGAATTATAACGGTATTTTACCGCACTGTGCGTCAACAGATTGAAGTGTTTAGTATATTGTACTCCCGTTTTTAGTACGGGTCATATATCCGATGGCATATTCAATGAAGAAATACATAGCAGCGTCTATGCTGTTGTGCATGGCGGCAACAGCGGTTGCCAAGAAAAAGCACAAGGGCGCTCCGGCTCCCGCAACGTCCAAAGCCGATAGCGCAGCTGCCGCGGCTACGGCCACAGCGGGCAAAAAAGGGCCAAAACCTTACGATAAGGTGATCACCGACAAAGCAGTCACCCACAGGGGTTTATTCACTGTACACAAGGTGGAGGATAAGTGGTACTTCGAAATACCGGACAGCCTGCTGAACCGGGAAATGATGGTGACCACCCGCTACACCAAAACCGCCGGCGGTGGTGGCGTATATGCCGGCGAAATGGAGAACCAGCAAACCATATTGTGGGAAAAAGGCCCCAATAAAAATGTGCTGCTCCGTGTAGTTACAGTAATCAGCCAGGCTGATTCCAGCAATGAGATATACAAAGCGGTAACCAATTCCAACCTCAACCCGATAGCCGAATCGTTCAAGATAGAAGCATATAGCAAGGACAGTAATTCTGTAGTGATTGATGTGTCGGACTATTTCAAGGGCGATAACCAGCCGGTGAGCCTTGGCCCCTACACCAAGCGCCGGTTCAACCTGGGCGGGCAGATAGCCGATAGGTCTTATATATCAGGCATCAACACGTACCCCATCAATACCGAGGTAAAGGTGGTGCGTACATTTGGTTCTACGCCATCATTCGGCCCGTCGGCACCATCGCCTATACCATCTACTACGCTGCCGGCAGCCTATGCAACGAGTGCGGTAACGCTGGAGATGAATAACTCTTTCATCCTGCTACCGAAGGTGCCTATGGCCAAGCGCCTGTACGACCCTCGTGTGGGTTTCTTTGCAGACGACTATGTGGTATTTGGCGATAACCAGCAGAAGACAGAGAACGATGTGTTCATTTGCCGCTGGAGATTGGAGCCTAAAGATGAAGATGTAGAAAAATGGAAGCGCGGAGAACTGGTGGAGCCTAAAAAGCCTATTGTATATTATATAGATCCCGCCACGCCTAAGAAATGGCGCCCGTACCTGATACAGGGCATTAACGACTGGCAGAAAGCTTTTGAGCAGGCCGGCTTCAAGAACGCAATCATAGGCAAGGAGTGGAACGATAAAGACTCTACCGCCAACCTGGAAGATGCCCGCTTCTCAGTATTGCGCTACCTGCCCAGCGAAGTGGCCAATGCTTATGGCCCCAATGTGCACGATCCGCGTTCAGGAGAGATCATAGAAAGCCATATAGGCTGGTATCATAACGTGATGAAGCTGGTACACGATTGGTATATGATACAAACAGCCGCTGTAGATCCGCGCGCCCGTAAAATGGAATTTGACGACGACCTGATGGGTCAGCTCATCCGCTTTGTATCGAGCCACGAGGTAGGGCATACCCTGGGCCTGCGCCACAACATGGGTAGCAGCAGCCGCACACCGGTAGAAAAACTGCGCGATAAGGATTGGGTGGCCGCTCATGGTCATACCGCATCCATCATGGACTATGCCCGTTTCAACTACGTAGCGCAGCCGGAAGATAATATGGCGGAGACATCGCTGTTCCCACGCATAGGCGATTACGATAAGTGGGCCATACAGTGGGGCTACAAGGCCAGCTTTGCTGCCAACGAAAAAGAAGACCAGAAGATAGTGAACAAGTGGGTGGTAGACAGCCTGAGGGTGAACCCACGCCTATGGTTTGGTACAGAAAGCAATCCGTTCGACCCGCGTTCTCAGACCGAAGACTTGGGCGACAACAGCATGAAGGCCAGCGAATACGGCCTCAAAAACCTGAAGCGCATATTGGTGAAACTGCCGGAATGGACCAAAGAAGACGCCGATAAATACGACAATCTGCGCGATATATATGGTGCGCTGGTAGGGCAGTACAATCGCTACATGAACCATGTGTTGAAGAACGTAGGCGGTGTATATGAAACACCCAAGAGCGTGGAGCAGACCGGCGAGGCAGTATATGAACCAACTCCGGTAGCTATACAGAAGGATGCTGTGAAATTCCTGCACAAGCAATTGTTCGAGACGCCAAAGTGGCTGCTGGACAAAGATATCCTGAACCGCATCAGCAACCCGGTGGGTACTGAATATGTAGGTAATGTGCAGACCAATGTGCTGAACAACCTGCTGTCGGTAGCGCGCCTTAGCCGCATGATGTCGGCAACTGTTCGTTTTGGCGACAAGAATACCTATACGGTAGATGCCATGATGGACGACCTGAAGAAGGGCATATGGAGCGAGCTAAGCACGCATAAGGCCATAGACCCATTGCGCCGCAACCTGCAGAAAACATACGTAGAGGCGCTGATCACCGTTATCACCCCCAACCCAACAATACAGGCACAGGTAGGTCGTAATAACGATGCCATATCTGTAGCCCGCGCACAGCTGGTAGCACTGAAGAGTGAAGCCACCGCCGCGATAGGTGGAACATCAGACAAAATGAGTAAATATCACCTGCAGGATATAGTGGCCCGTATTTCCAAGGCGCTTGATCCGAAAGGATAAAAAGTAAAGAGTAGAAATTAATAGTCAAAAGGCCGCCTTCGGGTGGCCTTTTGATTTACGCCCAATTGTTCATTACTTTTAATAAAACTTACCTATGCTCGAGATATTTATTCTAAAGGCATTATGCAACCGGCTGGAAGTAATGGCTGTGCAAAAAGGAGTAAGATCCTGGAAATGGAACCTGGTGTTTATATTATTATGGATAGCTTGTGAACTGACAGGTGCGCTTATTGGTTACTACAGTTTCAATAACGCAGTGTTAGGCGGTCTCTTTTTGGGTTATCCGGCCGGTGCTTGTTGTTATTTTATTATAAGATCGAGGTTGCGGAGCTTGCCTGATGCTGATGATTTGCTGGAGACCATAGGTCTTTCGAAAGAAGGAAATTATGAATAAGCAAAAAGCCATTGTTGGTCAATAACAATGGCTTTTACCATTAGGTGTATGATAATCCTTACGACTTCATATTAATATACTGCAATGGCAGGTCGATATCAGAAGTGCGGCACAGCTTGATCACGTCCTGCAGGTCATCTATCTTTTTGGCCGTTACGCGGATCACATCGTCCATTATGGCCGGCTGCACTTTCAGCCCGCTGTCTTTTATCAGCTTTACTATCTTCTTGGCGTAGTCGCGGTCTATACCGTTCTTTACGGGTATGGTCTTGCGGATGTACTTGCCATTGGCGTTTGGTTCCTTGCTCAGGTCGTAGCAGTTGGCTTCCAGGCCCTGGCGCATAGATTTGGTGAGCAACACATCCTCCAGCTGTTTCAGCTTCATATCGCTGTCCACCTCCAGCAGTATGGTCATGTCTTTTTTGTTCAGCTCTATCAGCACATGTCCGCCTTTAAAATCGAAGCGGTTGTCTATTTCTTTCTTCGTGATGTTGATGGCGTTATCCAGCGTCTGCAGGTCTACCTTGCTGGCTATGTCGAATGAAGGCATAAAAAAGTCGAAAGTTAAAAGTGTACGATCAATATTGTTGCTGCAAAATTAAACCTTCCTGCACAACATTAAAATCAAAACGTTAAAAAAGTAGTGGTAAATATGGGGTGATGCTGAGGTTCGCGTTATTTTGTAATTTAGCACAACACATTTCCTGCTTATGACGGCCGCTACACAGCAGCAACCAGTAAATTTCAAAGCATTGTCGTGGACCATTGGTAGCCACGTGGTATTGCTGTTGCTGTTCTTCTTATGGCGCTACAGCATCCCCACGGTTACTACTGATATCGGTAACGGCCTGGAGGTGAACCTGGGCAGCAGTCCTGATGGTAGCGGCGACGATCAGCCCATGAATAAAGAAAACCCTGCGGCCTACAGTGCTGCTGTGGTGTATAAAAATGCAGAGGCCACAAGCCCGGTAAAAGAGATGATGCATGGCAACGATGCCGATGCACCCAGCGTAAACGACCCGGGCAAGACCAATAATGTCGTGACCAATCCATCCCGAAACAATACTGTAGCCCCACCGCCGGTACCGCGTGCCGTTTACGGTGGCGATAATAGCGGTAAAGGTGGTAACAGTGCCAAAGAGAATAAGCCCGGCAGCAGCCAGGGTAACACAACGGGCCCCGGTGATAGGGGCGTAGCAGGTGGTACGCCAGGTGCAGCTAATTATACCGGCGAGCCAGGTACGGGCGGTATTGGCCACACACTCACAGGTAGAGACATTACCCCTAAAAAGCTGGAAGCAGAATTTAAAGAAGGCGGTAAAGTGGTGATACACGTTACTGTAGATCGCGATGGCAATATTGTGAACAAGTACGTAAAATCATCGTCCAGCCCCGAGCTTACGCGCATAGCCATGGATAAAATGGCCCACGCCAAATTCAGCAAAAGCACCGGCAGCGAACCCCAGCAGTTCGGCGATGTGACCATCATCTTCAAGGCCCGGTAAAGCACAATTCTCCAAAAGTATCTTATTGCGGGCTGCATTAGATTTATAGTGTCACCAATATTGTATACTGGCAAAGCTTGTACTCAATGCAGTAAGATCATGGGGAGAAGCCGAGCCTTCGGAAAACGGCAGCTCGCGCTGGCCTTGTGCGGTAGCGCGATTTTTCCGATCGCCTTTTTCTTTGTTACTTTCTTTTTGGCGAAGCAAAAAGAAAGTAAGGAGAGGGTGAGCAGAACATACGGATTATTGGATTTAATAGGATAGAGAACTTATATTTACACCTTATTTATATCGTTATGGCGAATGCCACTTACCAATCCACACTAGACTATCTCTTCGGGCGCCTGCCTATGTTCTCGCGCATTGGTAAGGCCGCGCTCAAGCCAGATCTCACCAATACCATAAAACTGTGCAGCGCCCTTAGCGACCCTCAGCACAATTTCAAAAGCATACACATAGCAGGTACCAATGGCAAGGGCAGCACATCGCACTCGCTGGCAGCCGTATTTCAGCAGGCGGGCTACAAGACCGGCCTGTACACCTCTCCGCACCTGGTCGATTTCCGGGAGCGTATCCGCATCAATGGCGAGCCGGTAAGTCAGCAATGGGTGATTGATTTTGTAGCGCGCATCAAGCCGGTGATAGAAGAGGTAGAGCCTTCTTTCTTCGAGATAACAGTAGCCATGGCTTTCCAGGCCTTTGCCGATGAAGGTGTGGAGATGGCTATTGTAGAAACAGGCCTTGGTGGCCGGCTGGATAGTACGAATATCATTACACCCGAGCTGTCTATCATCACCAATATCAGTTTCGATCATAAAGACCTGTTGGGTGATACGCTGCCCAGGATAGCAGCCGAAAAGGCCGGCATCATCAAACATCAGGTGCCCGTGATCATAGGCGAGCAGCACGATGAGACCGACAAGGTGTTTGTAGAGCATGCTATAAAACAACACAGCCAGCTATATTATGCGCAAAACCATTGGGACATGGTGCGCGTAAAGCAGGATGCCTGCTACCAATATTGCAAGGCCATCAACAAGGGTAATGATGAGTGGTATGATATACAAACCGACCTTACCGGCAATTACCAGCAACACAATATTAAAACAGTATTTACAGCGGTAGAATTACTGGCCTTCCGTGGCTATAACCTTACCATTGCCGGGGCAATAGCCGCCCTAAAGAATGTAAAAGGCACCACCGGCCTTATGGGCCGCTGGGACTGGGTGCAGGAGCATCCTGCCATCATCTGCGATGTGGCACATAACCCCGCGGGCCTTACCTACGTGCTGCAGCAATGGGCCCAGGTGCCAGCCGCAAAGCGGCACGTGGTGATAGGCTTCGTGCGCGATAAAGATGTGGCCGAAGCCCTGTCTATGTTCCCCAAAGACAATACATATTATTTCTGCGCAGCCGCCATTCCTCGCGCGCTGCCGGTGGAAGAACTACACCCTTTGGCCACCGGCATGGGCCTGCAAGGCAATGCTTACCCAAGTGTGGCCGCCGCCGTAGCCGCCGCTCGCAGCGCCATGGCAGATGATGACGCCCTGCTCATATCTGGTAGCTTCTTTATTGTAGGTGAGGGGCTGGAGGCAGTGAAGGGGTGAATGGTTAAAGGGGTAAAAGGGTTTCGCCCCATAAGTGTTCAATCCGGTTGTTATAAGTGTGGCGCTAACATCACCTCCCTTTACCGTGTCTCGGCTTAGCCGATGAGGGTCGGGGTTTAATTAGGCAGCCTTCCAAGGTTTCGAACACTTGTGGGTTGCTCCTCATCGACTAGCAGATCAATGCATAATAACAGCCGCCGTTGTGTCTTCTGACCAACGGCCACGGGATGTATTTTTTTTCGGTCGATTCCTGAATGGACAACGTCGTTAAGTTAAGGGTGAAAAGGTCTGAAAGACCGAAAGATAGTAGCCCGGGGCGGTAGTCCCGGGTATAAAACAGAAGTAGGATGAGCTCTGTAAGAGCGAAAGACGCCCAACAAAACGCTTGGCTTAATGACATTGCCTTATTAACCTATTAACTTTTTACCCTTTTTGCGCTCCTCAATCCACTTATCCACATCTGTTGACTTATTAACCGCTTACCCTGTTAACTTCCATATATATTTGCACTTCGCAATAAATGTGCGCCGAATGAGCCTGCTGCAGGTAAAGAATATTGTAAAACAACACGGTACTGAGACGGTAGTGAATAATGTCAGCTTCAACCTGGAGGCAGGGGAGCGCATTGCCATTGCCGGCGAAACAGGTAGCGGCAAGACTACGCTGCTGCGCATCATTGCCGGTCTGGGCCAGGCCGATAGCGGCGAAGTGTTGTTTGAAGGCAGCAAGGTAAGGGGCGTTAACGAGAAGCTGATGCCCGGCCATAGCGGCATTGCCTACCTCTCGCAGCATTTTGAGCTGAACAATAACTACCGGGTTGAGGAAGTAATAGAGTACGCCAATAAACTTACCCCCAACGAAACCAAACAGCTGATAGAGGTGTGCAAGATCGCCCACCTCCAAAAGCGCCTTACACAAACACTGTCCGGCGGGGAAAAGCAACGTGTGGCCCTTGCCCGTCTGCTTACCTACAAGCCGCGCCTGCTGCTGCTCGATGAGCCATACAGCAATATGGACCAGATACATACCCACGTGCTCAAAAATGTAGTGGATGCAGTAGGCGAGCAACTGGGTATCACCTGTATGCTTATTTCTCACGACCCCGAGGATATTTTGCCATGGGCCGATGAGGTGATGATCATGCAGCAGGGCAGGGTGATACAATCAGGCTCGCCGGAAATGGTGTACCGCCACCCTAAAAATGAATATGCCGCAGGTTTGCTCGGCAAATTCAACGTGTTGACCCTTACGCTGGCCATGACGCTGCCCGACAGGCAGATAAGCGCTTTTATACGTCCTGAGGATATGCAGATAGTAGACGGACCAGGCGAAAAGACCATACAGGGCCGCGTATACCGCAGCAGCTACTACGGCAGCCACCACGAACTGACGGTGCTGGTCGACGGTCAGCGGATGTACGTATACACCCTTCGCGAGGACATTAGCGAAGGTGATATGATATTCCTCACTATACGTGGAAATGCGGTGACCGGCCTCAGCAGTTAGTGCGGGTGCATACTTCGATCCATATAAATTGTGCGGATCTGCTCTTTTTGCGTTCTCCGCCTGCTTGGATGGTCTTTGCGGCCCTTTGCGATAGACCTCTGTGCCCTTTGCGTGAAAGTTCCCTAATATAACCTTTCAACACTTGTTAATAATATTTCTTGCCTTCGGGCTTTGGAGAACTGAAAGTTTGCTATATCTTTATCGTTCATTAACCTCACACATTTACAACTACAACACAAAAAACACACACTAATGATGCAAAGGAAGATATACTTATTCTGTCTTGTGCTTTCCATGATCTCCTTCTTTCCACGTGCTTCTTTTGCACAAAAGGGTAAGAGCGAGGTGTCTGTAGCTTATGGTGCTTACAGTATCTACACTTTTGTAAACGAGCGTCCTTACGACGTTTCATCAGGTGTAGCGCAGTTCAATTACAAATATTACATGAGCAAAAAACTGACGCTTGGTGGTGTGATAGCTTACGAAAATCTCAGCAATTGGGGCAGCTACCTCACCTTTGCACCGGAGTTCACCTACGCTTATTACGACAATAAAGATGCCCGCATCCGCATAAAAATGTATGGTGGTGCATCAGTTGGCCTGGCGGTATTCGATGATACCCGCACGTACAACAGCTACTACTCATACCACCACGATGAGTCTGGCGCGAAGATCACAGGCAACATTACACCATTTGGTATCCGCATTGGCCGCAAACTGGGTGGCTTCCTGGAGTTGGGCCTGGGTTACAAAGGTCTGTTCAACGGCGGCCTTTCTTACCGCTTCAGCACCAAACACTGGTTCGAAGAAAAACACTACGAGAACTAATACACACAACATAATTGAAAAGCCGGCTATATGCCGGCTTTTTTATTGCCTGCTTTTCATGAGATAAGTTGAGCGCGATTTGCAATTGCATCCACCGTTTGGCGTAGCATCGTGCTACGGCAGAACCCGGTAGCCGGAATCCGTCCGGCGTTTTATGCATATCTTTCTGTTCCGGGCTGGCGTTGTCTCTCGACTATCAGTTGGGCGCGATTTGCAATCGCGTCCTTGCGTGTAGGCGATCTCCAGATCGCTGGAGTCCGTTTGGCGTAGCATCTTGCTGCGGCAGAACCCGGTAGCCGGAATCCGTCCGGCGTTTTATGTAAATCTTTCTGTTCCGGGCTGGCGTTGTCTCCCGACTATCAGTTGGGCGCGATTTGCAATCGCGTCCTTGCGTGTAGGCGATCTCCAGATCGCCG
>CANGNA010000010.1 GCA_947455215.1 Chitinophagaceae bacterium | reverse complement strand
GTAGTGCTGCGATCTCATGATACGCTGACCTTCCAGTTTTATAAGCGCTGCTTTATGCACCCCGAATCGGCACCGGCTGCGGGTAATATCCACATTATAGATATCGGGCTGGACAAAGATTTTATACACAACACGCACACACAATACCGGACCATTGAGCAAGAAGATATTACTGCGTTTTATAAGTCGCGCAATCGGTTTGCCCACAAGGGCATGCATGGCAGCGTATTGCTGGCGGGCGGCAGCTATGGCAAAATGGGCGCTATGGTGCTGACCACCAAAGCCGCACTACGCAGCGGAGCAGGATTAGTGACAACTCTGGTACCCGAATGTGGCTATACCATTATGCAAACAGCAGTGCCGGAGGCCATGTGCCTGACCAGCGGCAGCCACAGCCTGGAAGCCATCAACAACTGGGAACATTTTGAGGTGACAGGCGCGGGTCCCGGCATGGGCACAACCCGAGATACTGCACAGGCGCTCAGCGCTTTTTTAGAAGCATGTAAAGACCCGGTGGTACTGGATGCTGACGCGCTGAACATAATAGCAGCCAACCCGGACCTGCTGAACAAGCTACCTAAGCATTCGATAATAACACCACACCCGCGGGAGTTTGGCAGACTATTTGGCGAGAATACCAATACCATGATACAAGTAGATAATGCCCGCATACAGGCTATGCGCTACAACATAAACATTGTATTGAAAGGGCACCATACCGCCATAGTGAACGGTGAAGGTGAATGCTGGTATAATACGACCGGAAACGCAGGTATGGCCACAGGCGGCAGCGGCGATGTGCTCACCGGTATTATTACCGGGCTGATGGCGCAGGGCTATACCCCACAGCAGGCAGCCATGCTGGGCGTATACCTGCATGGTATAGCGGGCGATATTGCTGCTAAAGAACTATCGCAGGAGGCATTGGTGGCGGGGGATATTATTGATCATCTGGGTAAGGCGTTCCTGACGCTGATCTGAGATCGAGCGTAGCCGGCATGCAGCAAGTGAAACTCTACGCAAGCGGGACGCTTGCATATGGCAGGACGAAGCGGGACGCTTCGACCAGAGCAGGCAGTTTCGGGAGGTGAAATCGGCGCCACATTAGAAGTATAAGCCCACAAGTGTTCGAAACCCGTTTTAAAAAGAAAGCCCCCATGAGGCAATGACATGTAAACTGCTGACCTTATATGTGTGATGGCTGCGTTGACATTAATGATCAATACAGGTCCAGGCCAAGCGTGACGCCGATGTTGGGCTTGCCCTGGTATATCCAATCGTGGGCGTAGCGATCGAGCAGGTGATCGAAACCGAAGGCCACACCAAAAGCTATTTTTTCGGCAGCCATATTTACGGCAACGCCCGATGACAGGATAACACCCTCATACTCCAGGTTGAAATAAGGGTCGCGTATAACGGCAGGATTGATGAGCGTACTACCAATACCCAGGTAAAGACCACCGCTGTACCCTATATGGTGCACATCCTGTTTGTATACATTCAGCGGAGTACGTTTGTATTTGAGTTTGTAGGCATCGATGCGATACCCGCCAAACAATGCGCCATTGAAATTAGTAGTGAGTTGGTTGGGTAGTGGATGCGCTGCGGGGCGATACTTGAGCGGGATGGTCATGATATCGAAATCGGCAGAGGGCTTGTAGAATGTGTGTAGCACCTTATTATCTTTAAAGCGGCGCTGCACGGGCGTGTAGTTCACGCGCTTTGCAGTTATTATTTCAGTGGAGTCGGGATGTTCTTTTACCGGGAATACCGCCAGGGTATCTTCATCGATATGCAGCACATATACCTTATCGTTAGAAAAACGCCTGGTACTATACACACCATCGCTAAAGTTGTACTTAGCATTTTCTTTGAGCACAAGACAACTATTGAGCAGTGTGATACAGATAAGGGAGGCAATAAGATATGTAACCGTACTTTTCATTATTCAAGCCATGGCCGGTAAAAAGCGTGCCACAGGCCGTAAAAGTACGACAGTAGACAAACAGCTGCCAGCTATTTTCTGCAATGTGGCGGGAACAGATTAAAAAATACGGCCAGTTATTGCTAATTTTGGGCAGAACAATTATTTACATAATGCTGAAAGGTCAATTGATTACCCTGGATGAATTTACTATCCAGGAGACGAGGAAATTTCCACAAGCTACGGGCGAGCTATCTTCACTCTTGAGGGATATAGCGCTGGCAGGTAAGCTGATCAACAAGCAGGTACGCAAGGCCGGCCTGTCTGATATACTGGGTGCACAGGGTACAAGCAATATACAGGGAGAAGAGCAGATGAAGCTGGACGTACTGGCTGATGAAACGCTGATACACGTGCTGAAGAACAGTACCGACTGTGCGGGCATAGCATCGGAAGAGAATGACGACCATGTATGCTTTGAAGACACCGTATCGACCAATTCCAAGTATGTTGTATTGTTCGACCCGCTGGATGGCTCGTCTAACATTGACGTGAACGCATCGATAGGCACTATCTTCTCTATCTACCGCAGGGTAAGCCCGATAGGCCAGCCGTGTACAATAGAGGACTTTCTGCAGCCGGGCAATAAGCTGATGGCTGCGGGCTACATTATATACGGCAGCAGCACCATGATGGTGTATGCTACCAAGCTGGGCGTGAACGGTTTTACACTGGAACCATCGATAGGCGAGTTCTGCCTGTCTCACCCAAATATGAAGTGCCCTGAGAATGGCAAGATATATTCATTGAACCAGGGCAATACTGTGAAGTATAGCGCGGGCCTGAAGGCATACCTGGAATATTGCATGGAGAGCAATAAGGCGGAAGGCCGTCCTTACTCTCACCGCTATATAGGTTCTATGGTGGGTGATCTTCACCGCACACTCATCAAGGGTGGTATCTTTATGTACCCTGCAGATTCCAGCTCGCCTAACGGCAAGCTGCGCCTGCAGTACGAATGCAACCCAATGACCTTTATCGTTCAGGCGGCGGGCGGCACCGGCAGCACCGGCACTATGGACGTGCTGGACGTGCAGCCAACAGAACTGCACCAGCGTGTGCCTATTTACATAGGCTCAAAAAACATGGTAGCCAAGGCCATTGCTATGGCCCATGCACCGGAGACTGTGTAATTAGTTAAAGAGTCAATTAGTTAAATAGATAATAAGGCGGCTGAGATGATCAGCCGCCTTATTGATCTTATTACCTGGTGTCTCTATATGATATCTTTCGCTCTTACAGAGCTTTTCCCCCTTTGTTGAAGTTCCCCGGGACTGCATCCCGGGCTATTATCTTTTGCTCTTTCAGAGCATCGACAATATTACCTTTTTAACCTGCTATCCTTTTAACCTCAATTACCCTAACATTGGGTGGCGCTTGAATTCTTTAGTGCGATCGAAGAGATAACGATAGGTGCGGAGATTGCGGCTGCGGTAGGTGCCGAGGCTTTCGGCAATGTTGATCATCTTAGGGTTGAAGTCGCCGATCCACTGCATCTCGTAGTCGTCGTATTTACTGAGCTTCTGTATCACTTTAGCACCTTCCAGTATCATGTAAGCATCCACACCTTTCCCCTGAAATTCGGGGATGATGCCAAATACCAATCCTACAAAACGGCTGCATTTGCCAAACTGTTTCATCCACAGGAACCGCAGTTTTTCTATGATACCAAACTTACCATTCATATGTTTGAAGTACTGGTTAAGATCGGGGAGGTTGAGCCATAAAGCGATCGGCTCATCCTTATAATAAACAAACCAGGAAATATCTTCATCAATGACCGGCTTCATTGTCTTGAACATTTTCTGCACTACTTTCTCCTCGAGGCTTTTACCGCCACCGTGACCCGCCCATGCTTTGTTATATATATAGGTGAAGTCTTTAGCGAATTTTTCCAGCTCTGCCTTGCGCAGTCTTTTTGCAGTGTAACCAGGGTCTTGTGCAATGATGTCGTGCCGGTTGTGAAACTTGGCGTCCAGTTGTGCTTTTACTTTCATTGCAAAACACACCTGGTTGAAATAGGCCTTGAACCCAAACTTCTCGAACAACGTAACATAATAAGGCGGGTTGTAATTCATGTTATACAACGGGCTGTAAAAGCCGTCGGTCAGCAGGCCCCACCATTTATCGCGCTCGCCAAAATTTATCGGCCCATCCATAGCCTCCATACCACGATCTTCCAACCATTTTTTACAAAAGTTGAACATGAAATCGGCAGCTTCCTGGCTGTCGATACATTCGAAGAAACCGAGGCCACCGGTGGGCTGTTCGTTCTTATATTGCTTATTTACGAATGCGGCTATACGGCCAATGTAGCGGCCGTTATCATCCTTCAACAACCAGCGGGTACACTCGCCCCGCTTGAAGAATTTATTCTTCTCCGGATCGAATACCTCGTTGATATCCTTATCGAGCGGACGTATCCAGTTAGGATCGTTTTTGTAAAGATCTACGGCTACCTGTATAAAAGCCTGCTTGTCGCCTTCGGTCTTTACTTCGTGCATCTGCATGGGTGGTACGTGCGTTTTAGTCAGCTAAAATAAGGAATTAATGATTGGCAGGAACTGCTTAAGCCGCAGGGTTCCCTCCTCCGCGTAAAGCTACGAGGGCTGAAAGAAACCCTGCGCTGTGATAGCCCGCCCTTTCAGGGGCCACAGGTGGTTATAGATTCAAAACGAATACGGCCCGATGTGAGATTGCTTCGTTCCTCGCAATGACCGGTTTTTTGTAGTGATTGTTGTGATTATAAAACGAATACGCCCCGATGGTTGCTGGCCAGGAGACCAACAACGGCACCAAAACGAATACGTCCGCTTAAGCCGCAGGGTTGAAACCCTGCGCTATGATAACCCGCCCTTTCAGGGCGGAACAGTTGGGTGGCAATTACATAGCCAGCATAGACTCTACTATCCTTTGGGAGGCCTTGCCGTCGCCATAAGGGTTGGAGCGCATGGCCATTGCCTTGTATGCTTCGTTGTTTTGCAGCAGGCTCATGGCTTCTTTGTATATCAGTTCTGTATCGCTGCCTACCATTAGTACAGTGCCCGCTTCTACTGCTTCAGGACGCTCGGTGGTGTCTCTTAACAGCAATACCGGTTTGCCCAAAGATGGAGCTTCCTCCTGCACTCCACCGCTATCCGTGAGTATCAGGCGGGCATTGTTGAGCAACCACAGGAATTCTGGGTATGCAGCCGGTGGTATAAGATGGATCATCGGATCGTTGCCCAGTGTCTCATGTACTACATCCTTCACATTAGGGTTGAGGTGTACAGGGAAGATAACGGGGATGTTAGCGTCCTTAGATATCCTTTTTACTGCCTCGCAAATATTCCTGATGCCGGAGCCATGGTTCTCGCGGCGGTGCATGGTCATCAATATATAATCCTTTACGCCTTCCAGCTTCAGGTCGGTAATACCTTGCGGTATGGCGTGTTCTATCTTTTTAAGGCCGAGGAAAAGGGCGTCGATAACGGTGTTGCCGGTAACAATAATTTTATCGGCAGGTATACCTTCGTCGAGCAGGTTCTTTTCAGACTGGCTTGTAGGCGGATAATGAAAATCGCACAGGCGGGTAGTAATTACCCTGTTTATCTCTTCGGGGAAAGGCGAAAATTTGTTGAAGGTGCGCAGACCTGCCTCTACGTGCAGTATCTTGATCTTGTGATAGAAGGCAGCCATAGATGCGGCCATAGTGGTAGTGGTATCGCCCTGCACAATGATCATATCGGGCTTTTCGGCAGCCAGCAGATCGTTTACCTTGACCAGGAGCTTGGCTGTAAGGCCGGCCAGCTGTTGGTTGGGCTCCATTACCTCGAGCGAGAAATCGGCTGTTATTTTGAAAAAGTCGAGCACCTGCTGCAGCATCTCCTTATGCTGGCCGGTAGAGCATACCAGCGTATTGAACTGACCGCTTTCCTTCAGCGCTTCAACTACCGGCGCCAGCTTGATAGCCTCGGGGCGGGTGCCTAAAAATATGATTACCTTCTTCATAAACTGATTACAAATTTATCCTTATCACGGGGACTTTCTGAGCCACCCCATTACGCACTAAAGTAAAATCTTTTGACGAAGTATCTAAAACGTACTTTACCTGACACCCTTCTGGCAAAAAACTCTGCACCAGGAAGGCATCCGTCCAATCGGGTACCACCAGTGTTTCCGCTCCGGAGGCTGTTACCTTTTGGGCAACCTGCATATGATTGAATTTAAGCGCGTCGCGCGAGTTGATGTTCCTGGCAAAAAAGAGCAGCGCCGGGAGCGTAACAATAGCCCCTACTGCAACAACAACTAGTTTATGCACAGCCTTGTTACCCTTGATCACAAACAGTGCATATACGGTAAACAAAGTAGCAAAAGGCAGGCAAAAAGAGAAGTAACGGAAGTAAAGAGCCGTGTAATGATGCGATTTGATACATAATGCACCCAGGAACAAAGTGCCGCTAATGCCTAATAAGAAAAGTAAGTGAAGATTGCGCCGTTCCACTTTAGAGGCGGCAAGACGGATAGCCGCTATGTATAGCCCTCCTATACAAACAAAGGCCGCAGTTATGGTTAACGTAGACTTTAAGAACGCGGGCATCATAAATTTAAAGTTGTAGGCTGTGAATTTCATGGCCTCCAGCAAGACGGTGCTCAATTGAAAATTCGCCTCTCCCTTTTTAGCCACCAGCGCTGCATTTTGGTGCTGCATGGTAGCAAAACCTTTTGCTGCCAATACAAAGTATACGCCCACCAGCAGCACCGGAACGAGCATTGCCAATATGTTTGCCGGCTTGAACAGCGCCTGCTTTTTAGTAAATATTATGTAAGCCAGCATTACCAATACGGCATAAGCACTTAAATAATGCGACAATACTGCTGCCACGCAAAAAAGCCCTGTGAGCAGTAATGATGACGGTGTACTCTTTTTATAAAGATAGCTGTAGCAAAAAGAAGCGGCGAGAATTATGAACATCATGCCCATTTCGTAAGCACGTATCTCGTGGGCCATTCCCCAATAAACACCATCGGTACCTAAGAGGATAATGACCAACGACGTAAATAAGCTATTACCCCACAACAAGCTACACAACATAAATACAGACAGCAATACACCCAAAGCACAAAGCTTAGAGAGCCACGTATAGCTTTCTATAGAATTACCAAAAACATTAGTATAGTAATGCAACAACTCGTTGTACAGGAAACTGTTACCATTATCTATAATGGTGCAATTATAAGCCTGTGCTGCGGTGTTTTGCGCGGCCAGCGATGACGAAGTGTTGGTGGACAATGCAGTAAGTGCATTACCATTGGTATAATAAAGCCCTTTGCTGCAAAGAATGGAAACGGACTCGTCGTACCAGATCTGCTTCTTAAACGGGTAGAACAGCACCAGGCCAACAAAGAGCGCAAGCACAGCAAGATTGATATACCGGGCTAGCTTGTTGTTCACCAATGTGTCATTCACCTGCATATTACGCAATAAGAAAAGCTTTATGGGTTGATTCGCCCCAACTTGTAGTCGAGCAACAGCTTGAGGGTTTGCTTCATTGTTTTCTGCACATTCATTTTCGATTCCCCTTGTTTCAGGTCGTAACGAAGGATCATGGGCACCTCGTGAATGATCGCACTCTGGCCGCCGATCTTGATGAGTATCTCGACCATGCAACCAAAACCTTTCTGGGTAATGAACTTATCGCCGTATAATTTCAGCGTTTTATTGATCATGGTAACGCGATAAGCACGGAAACCACAGGTATAATCTTTAACACCCTCGAAGCCAACGAAAACGCGGAACAACAACCCGGCAGCCCAGCTGAAGAACTCCCTGGATTTTTTAAGACCACGGATACGGGCACCCGGCTGATAACGGGAGGCGATAACAAGGTCGCTACCCTCGAGGAACTGCTGCGCCATGCGCTGGATAAGAAACGGATTCTGGCTATCGTCGGCATCCAGGGTAACGATCACATCGTCGTCCGTAAGGTCTTTTACCGCCGTACGGATGCCCTGGTTAATAGCATTGGCCAAACCGCCATTGGGATAGATGTCGAGTACATCCACCTTTATCTCGCCCTTAAAATTCCTGGCAACATCGGATGTTTTGTCCTTGCTCCCATCGTTTACGACCAATACGCTTGCATTCCAGCCATATACATTATACGCATGGTTAATGCGTTTAAGCAATGGTGGCAGCGATTCTTCTTCGTTGTAAGCAGGTAGTACTATCCTAATATGCATGTTCCTTCCAGTTTCGGTTGAGTATATTCAGCCAATTATACATTTATTATTTATATAATAAATGTGCTAAGGTATATTGAGCGCTAAAGTAAGCTATTTTGCAAGATTTGCTACCCTACCGGGCAAAAAAACTCATTAATAAATTATTACACCCTTGGGCATTTTGTTGGTCAACGGTCGGCAACCGGATCAGCGCATTCGTAATGATAATAGCGCCTGTAAAAGATAAAAACAGACAATACGGCCTCTAACATTATAAATATCCACAAACTAACAGAAGCCAGCAATATGATACTTACAAAGAATATGATAAACACAAAACCTGTATAGCGATCGGTAGACCACCCGGGGATGTATTGCACGACGGAGAAAAATGTGAGCCGGGTAACAGCCAGTAAGTACACAGAAAGGATAACGTGCCCTGGTAAGATGTGAAACTCGTTCCAGACGAGAAAGAATAACTCCGGCAGCAATACTACTGCATAGGTGACTACAAATTGAGCCAACCTTTTGTGCCTCGGTATTGGTAAAGCTCTCAGGAACGCCATATCGCGCTCTGCGAACTGTACAAAATATACAGGTAGTAGTGCGTGTGCAGAGATACTGAGCAGGATGAGGAAGCAAATATTCTCCTTGCTCACCTTATCGGCATTGAGCGCCACGAGCAATTGCAGTGCCAGCAAGGAAAATATCTTAACAGAGATGAATACCCCTTTTTTACTATTGACAGAATAGTGGAGCAGGTATGAAAGAAAAGACCTTCGGGAGAAAACTGCATACTGCGGCAAAGTAATAACGGGTGGTTGCCAGGTGGTATTGATAGCACGGAATAATATACAGGCACCGGCAACAACGCCCCCGGCCAGTAGTACTGCCAGGGCCAGCGCAAGCGGCTTGCCTGCCTGTATGCCAACACCAACCGCGATGCTACCATATGCCAGTAACGGAGCGAAAAGCGCGGCAAACACGGAGACAAGCATTGTCAACTGACGGCTGTCGGTGACGCCTTGCATGTTGTGAATGAAAACATTTTCCGGCAGAGTTAATTCCCGGAGCGCAAAAGAACTGCATTTTATCATGTAGAGCAGGGACAATAATGCAGCAGCCAAAATTCCGGGAAGGGATGAAACAGCTGCAACCATCAACGCACGGTGCAGTTGTATACTATCGGAGGCAGGCATAATGCCAAACAGAATGAGGACCAGGAACAGAAAGAACCCTGCATTCAGCTTATAAAACTTACCCACAAGTAATTGAGATAGTACCTGTAACATAAAAAGACATGATCCTGCTTGCAGAATTATGTCTTTTTGCTGAGAGTTGGGAGTGTAGAAATGTTAATTACATAGCTTCTTTCAGCTGAGCTATTGTCTTTTCTATACGCTTATGCCTGGTCTCATCGGTTTTGGCTTGTTCTATAGGCAACACAAAAAACTGCTTTTTGCTATATGACAATTTATCAAAAGCAGCCTTTGCCGCAGCATCCCCTGCCAGTGCTTTAGCCAGGTCATCCGGCACAATTACTTCACGCGCTTCTGTATCCAACTCAAGTACTACCGTCACCGTTTCTCCTGCGGCGATGCCTGCCTTTTCGCGCACATCGGCACTGACACTGAGCATGAATTTACCACCCATAGAAGCTATGGAGTTGCGGTAAGTGTAGCCATTGATAGTTGCTTTAACGGCCGGTTTCTTGCCCGAGTTCAGTTGCGTTACTACATCAGCAGGTATCTCCAGGCCTGTGGAAGTTTTACCAGCCAACAGCAGCGTGGTGGTTACCTTTAGTTCTCCGTTTGTCTTAGCCATATCATCCTATTGCGGTTGCCTTATATTTTTTGTGATACAACGCATAAGCACCGAATGCCAGCGCTATGAACAGGAACATCATTGCCCAGTCTTTTACTGGCAAACCCATAGCTATGAAAGAATAGGTAGCGGAAATAAGATCGAATGTAAGCCCGGCGTAGGCCCATTCTTTGATCTTCGGGAAACCCGGAATTAGTATAGCGATGCCGCCCAAGATCTTTGCCACACCGATAAAGGGCAGAAAGTACATAGGGTAGCCCATGTCTGTATGTATCATTTTTACTGCATCAGCATTGTTCATAACATCGGGCACCGCCGAAAATATCATGAACCCGCCGAATAATACGTTGACCACCCAATACCAGATAGTGAGTTTTTTGTTTGTGTTTGCCATGTTAGTGTTGTTGTATGTTAGTATAATGTAATAGCCATTGATTTCCGAATTTATCGGTAAGATCTCCGATCATACCGCCCCAAAAGGTATGTTCCAGCGGATGTATCATTTGCCCACCCTGCACAAGCTTCCCGAACAACGAGCGTATCTCATCCTCGCTGCTACAGTCCAGCATCAGCGATACATTGTTTCCCTTTGTTAGTCCTTGTTCCCCTACCATATCCGAGGCCAGCAATGTTATGCTGCCACTGGTAAGGGAGCCATGTAAAATATGCTGCTGCATGAGGGGTGGTAATTTTCCCGCCATTGGCGATTCGCTGATGGTTTGCAATGCCAGTTCTCCCCCCAGGCAATCCCGGTAAAAGTGCATAGCCTCCCTGCAATTGCCATTGAAAGTAAGATAAGCATTTATATTTTTCATCAGTATCCGTAAATTCGATGTAAAATTAACCCAGCTTCCCTTTGTAAAAGGTCATATAACTGACAATTGGCGGGGGCATTACGACAAATTTTGAAGACCATGAAACACATATCGATACTGATACCTAACGGACCATGTAGTATATCTAACATAGACGGCAGCCACCAGATATTGCATTCAGTGAACGGCGTGCTGAAACGAATGGGCAGTGACCCGATATTTGATATCCAATTTGTAGGATTGCAGGATAAGATATCGAACGGTTCTATATCTATTACACCAGACACGACCATAGACCGGGTAGAACGAACCGACCTGATAATAATACCAGCCATGTTTGGCGGGCTGGAGCAGGCCATGGAACTGAACAGCGCCTTTATACCCTGGATAAAAGAACAGCATGCTAAGGGTGCAGAAGTAGCCAGCTTTTGTATAGGCGCATTTCTGCTGGCATCAACGGGATTACTGAAGGGCAAGCAGTGTTCTACACACTGGTCTATGGTGAACGAACTAAGAGCGCTGCACCCCGACATAGAAGTGCTGGGCGATAAAGTAGTTACCGAAGACGGTGGCATATACACCAGCGGCGGTGCATACTCTTACCTGAACCTGCTGATATACCTGATAGAGAAATATGCAGGCCGTGATGTTGCCATTACTATAGCCAAGAGTTTTGCTATAGATATAGACAGGTATAGCCAAAGCCCCTTCATCATCTTCCAGGGACAAAAGGAACATAAAGATGAAGAGATAAAGAAAGCGCAGGAGTATATAGAAGCTAACTACCAGGAAAAGATAAGCGTAGACCAGCTGGCAGATATGTATGCCGTGGGGCGCCGCAGCTTCGAGCGCCGGTTCAAAAAGGCTACGCACAACACAGTTATTGAGTATGCGCAACGTGTGAAAGTAGAAGCAGCCAAGCGCAGCTTTGAGACTAGCCGCAAGAATATAAACGAAGTGATGTATGATGTTGGGTATACAGACTCTAAGGGCTTCAGGGAGGTATTTAAGAAGGTAACGGGGCTTACCCCAATTGAGTACAGGAACAAGTATAGTAAGTAACAATAAAAAGATGCGGCACACTTTAGAAGTGTGCCACATCTGCCTATAGTATCTGTAGATAAAATAAGGAGCGCACATGGCGCTCCTTCTTTGCTATTGCGGTAATGGGACTCTCTATTAGTGTTGTACTATGGCCTTTACAGTTTGCTCTTCGCCATTGCTGCCTGTTACCTTGACCAGATATATACCTGGTGCCAGTGTCTTTGTATTGACAACAGCATGACCGTTGCTGCCGGCACCAGTATAAACTATACGGCCAAACAGATCTGAAACGGCAACTGAAAAATCTGCGCCTTCGCCCGCAGTAACAGTAAAACTGTTATCGGCAGGGTTAGGATATACTGAAGCTGTAAAGCTCTTCTGTACCGAACTTACACCAACGCCATTGTAGATAGTGTTCACAACCTTATTGGTGGCGACACCGGCATTGTAATCAAAGAATATGTTGGCAATGTTGAATATTTGCGTACCCGGTGTAAGGCCCTGCTTAGGCATCACGCTGTAGGTGACACTGCCAATGCTGCCTGTAGGATCGCTGATACTATCGGGCAGGTTGATGTTATTAAACCTGAAACGTATGGCATTGCCCATAGTATATACATCTACCGGCGAGCTGCTGGCCAGTACATGCAATGTCCGTGCGTCAACATTGGCACTCAGTGTATCGTCAACAGTAACGTTGCGGGCGGCAGCAGTACCGGTGTTCTGGAAGTGGATAGTGTATGTGAGCATGTTATTGTTAGTGATATAGCCAGGAGCACCTACGCCCTGCGGACACACCGCGATCTCGTTGGGGTCGAAAGAAGCCAGTACAACAGAAGAGAATGCATGGGTATTGTTACTCATATCAGGATCGGGATAAGTAGTAGCTGTTGCAGAGACTGTGTTGGTCAATACGGTACCGAGAGTGGCGCTTATATCTGTGGTCACTTTGATCAGCGGATAGAACGAATAGAAACTTCCTGTCATAGCCACATTCCAGGTGAGCGTATTGCCTACCACAGAAGCAGGTGGGATAGAACTATATCCTGCATAGTGTAAGTGCGGATCAAGCGTCAGCGTCACCGTAGATGAAAGAGAAAGGCAGGTCCAGTCATAAAACCAGAAGGAATTACCCGCAAATACCCTTACATAAGCGGTATCGCCCGGAAAAAAATGCCCGCTGGCATAGCCATTTACACACTGATCGAAAGATGTAAGCGGGCTACAGGTGTCAGCAAAGTCCTGAGTATATGTACCACCGGCTGCCACAGTAAGTGCAAAAACGCCGTTAGCGGGGCATGAAGGGGCGACATCTCCCTGTGGTGTTGCTGCCAGCCACGTCCAGTAATGGCTGTAAGAATAAGCAGAATTAGCCAGTATAGTATAGCTGCCTACAGGCACATCAAGGCTGTAAAAACCTGTATCATCACTATACCCTGCCAGGAAGGTGTCGGCTATTGCATTGTTGACAAGGAAAACCGGCATCCACGACAACGGCGGCTCGCCTGCATCCCTTACACAGTTGTGATTATTATCTACGTAAAGATGACCGGAAACCGGTGCGCAAGCCTCTGAAACAACGGTAGGCATTGTATTGATCCAGGTATTACTTACACCACTTGTAGCGGTGACGGTCGCCGCCTGTGTGAAAATACCAGGTATAGTATAGACATGCGTAAATACGCCCATTATCATGGTGGTATCGCGGACACGGATAGACTCGTCTGTGCCATCGCCCCAGTTTATATAAACAGTGCAGGAATCGCCCGAAACAGCAGTTCCGGTCATCCAGCCTATAACGGTCACGTTAACAGTATCAGGAGTAGCGCAAAAAGTGGAATATAGACCGGAACCATAGACCTGGGTCATTACACTGGTCCATTGGGCATTGCTTTTAGCTGGCTTTAAGGCAAAGAGCATGGTAAACAAAGCGGCCAGCAGGAATAACCTGCTACTGGCGGCATTTGATCTGAGGGAGATAGATGTGTTTTTCATTTTGTTGATTTTTAAAAATTGAAAGATATGGTTTGCTTATGAAGACCTGCAAACCAGCATATCGGTTGGCCGGATGTGGCCGCTTTTGTACCGATATGCGTTCCTGGTGTATAAGTGTGCAGCACAAAGTAATAAATAGAAAAATAATTAGATAGCTTTATATTCAAAACTTTCCGGTACTATCAAAAATTGATGAAAAGCTGTCTTAATCGGTGATAGCAATACCACGTCATGAAATTTTGTTTGCAATTCATAGTATTCCTTGCCATTTGCATTCTTGTTCGCGGGCAGGAACCCCTATCCCGTAAGTACACTACCAAAGACGGGCTGGCCAGTAATACGGTATACCATGTATTATCTGACAAAAAAGGCTTTTTATGGTTTGCCACAGACGCCGGGGTAAGCCTGTTCGATGGCACCACGTTCAGGAACTTTACCGTTAAAGACGGGCTGGAGGATAATGAGGTGTTGGCCATGTTCGAAGATAATGATGGTCGTATCTGGTTTTACTGCTATAATAAGCTACCCTGCTTTTATTACAAGGGGAAGATCTTCAACTCGAAGAATTTTAGTGAACTGAATAAAATACACAATTATAACTGGCTCTTATTATGTCGCAGACTCCACGAAACATGGTTTGCAGGGGCGAAGAACATCTATAGGTTCAAAGACGATAAAATAACGCCATTCCCGCTGCCCGATTCACATGGCCTGCTACTGCTGACTGAGATAGACTCTGTGCTGTATGCAGTAACCCAAAACGACTTTTATGCATTCCATGAAGCAACGCAAAGGTTTGAGAAGGATACGCGAATGCCATCTGCAGCAGCCTTCTTTACCCGCGTTCACGACCTGGGAAACGGGCATTACTTATTTGTGACCTCACAAGCTGATAAAAGCACGGACTTTTATAAATGTACCGTAAATGCGCGGCTACATCAACTGAAACTACAGAAATGGGGACATTTTACAAAAGAAGTGACCAACTGCATAACAGACAAACAACAGCATGTTGCACTGGTGATTTTCGCAGATAATACTGTAGCAAAGGAAGACCTGGACGCCGACACTATGCACAACAACGTGAGCTACAAATTCAGATCGGTGGCATCGGGCACTACAGTAGATATACAAGGCAACAGGTGGATAACCCTACTGGATGGCGGTGTGGAGATGTTCCCGGCCAACCGCTCATCTACCATAGCCATACCTGAAGATAAGGGTGGCATCAGCGCCTGCTATTCCCTGTATAACATGAACGGCACAATAGTAGCGGGCACCAACGACAACAGGCTATTGTTCATAAAAAACGGCCAACTTGTTGACGTGCAACATATGAACAAATATTCGCACCGAGACAGGGTACTAGACATTAAAGCCGACAGCCAACAGCAATTGTGGATCGGCGAGGACAACGGCATATGTGTGTATAATATCAAAAATAAACAACTGCGCTACCTTGACCTGTGGGGCAATATAAAAGACATAAAGTATGATAGCGCTACCAATAAGATGTTGGTAGCATCGAGCCTTGGCTCTTTCACCATAGACTGCAATAAAGACAATACTATAACATTTCTGAACCATCAGCGGACCACCAGCGTTAGAGGCACCGAGAACGACCTGTGGTATAGTACGCTCGATGATCTTTACCAACATACCAACACCGGCGCACAGGCAAAAACCGATCTATACAACCAAATGAATAGCCGGATAACCTGCCTGGACAAAGATACACGTGGGCGTACCTGGGTAGGCACGTCATCAAAAGGCTTATTTCTTATTGATAATAACAAGGTAACGGCCCACCTGAATACAGAGAATGGCCTTGCATCTGATATCTGCAGAAACCTTTTTATTGAAAATGAGGAGAGTGTATGGACATGCACCAACATGGGCATATCGCATGTTACCTTTAAAAATGGGGGCCTTACAACCACCACCTACAATGACAACAATTGCCTTGCCGACAATAATGTGAATGATGTGCTGGTGATTGGAGACACAGTATATGTAGCCGGCAATACAGGCATAACCATGTTCAACAAAGGCAGTATATCCAGCAGCTACGGGCTGCCTACCTACATCACCAAGATCAAGTATGGCAACGACGAACTGGTAACAGAAGACAGTTCATCTGCCATCAAGATCAACCAAAACACATTAACCATCTACTTCTCGGGACTATCTTATACCAGCAGCGGCAACATACGCTACGAATACTACCTGGAGGGCGTGAATGACAAACCGCTACTCACCAAAAATGGCAGCATTACCTTCAGCGGGCTGGCACCGGGCACGTATAACTTCTACGTTAGTGGCATAGATATTTTAGGCAATAAAAGTAAAATACCCGCCCACATTACCTTCACGATATTGCCGGCCTGGTATCAACAAATTTGGTTGCGGGTACTGGCTATAGTACTAGTGGCCAGCATCATTGCCATTATCACCTACTATATCAGTAAACGTTATGAAAAGCGCCGACAACTGCGTAACGAACTACGCCAGACAATATCTCACCTGGAACTTGATGCCATCAAACAACAGATAGATCCGCACTTTATTTTCAACTGCCTTAATGCTATACAGGGTGTTATTTACAAGAGCGACACTGATACTGCCGCCTACTTCATCAACCGGTTTGCCAAGCTGATGCGCAAAGGGTTGATGCTATCGAAAGAGACCTTTATATCTGTAGATGAAGAATACTCGTTCCTGGATAATTATCTCGAAGTAGAGCAGCTTCGCCTGAACAAAAGCTTTGACTATACCATCACTATCGACCCATCAATAAATAAAAGCGAACCGATAGTACCGGCTTTCATAGTCCATCCTTTTGTAGAAAATGCCATTAACCATGGCATTAAATATGTGAAAGGACAAAAAGGAAAGATCGACATCAGGTTTATCTGCACCGACAGAATAGAGATACATCTGGAAGATAATGGCATAGGCATCAATGCATCTAAAAAACTGAAGGAGGCCAATCCATCGGGCCATAACTCTAAAGGCATCTCCCTTATTTTGTCGCGGGTGGAATCGCTGAACAAATTATACGGCAGGGATATTTCCGTTCAGATAGCCGACCGGTCGGATAAACACCCGGGAGAAAAAGGCACTATCGTTATAATATCCTTCAACATTAAAGACACATCCTCATGATAAAAGCACTGATAGTAGAAGACGAAGAACACAGCAGGGCCATACTGGAGCGCATGCTTGCCAAACTGCCACAGGTAGAGCTGGCAGGCTATGCAGCAGATGCCAACGAAGCCATAGATAAAATAACAGAACTGGAACCAGACCTGGTATTTATGGATATTGAACTACCCTATGGAAATGCCTTTGACATACTGAGCAAACTGAGGCAGGTATCGTTTCATATCATCTTTACAACAGCCTATGATGAATATGTATTAAAGGCGCTTAAGGCCGGCGCGTCTGACTATCTGCTGAAGCCCCTGGATGGTGACGAGCTGGCTGAAGCAGTAGAGCGCGTAAGAATAAAAACCGATGCCCGTGACAAACAACAGAATATGGAGCAGTTGTTATCGGCGCTATCCAGGCAATTCAACACCAATACACTAGCCCTGCCCACTATGGATGGGCTGAGCTTTATTAAATTCGACGACATAATACGTGTGGAGGCCGATGGCAACTATTGCCGCATCTATTGTGTGAACAGGCCTGTATACACTGTTACCAGGCAGATACATGAACTGGAAGAGAAGCTACCACTAGCTACATTTTGCAGGATACACAACAGCCATATTGTGAACATCAATTTTATACGGGATTATGTACGTGGCCGGGGCGGATATGTAATAATGACAGATGGCACGCAGGTAGATGTATCGAACAGGAGAAAAGATGAATTTTTAGAGCGGTTTGCATGACGCTCTATATAACAAGATGTGGCATCCGGCCTATGCGGGATGCCACATCTATAAAGTACTTATTGTTCATTAATTCTTATACACCTTCAGTGCTGCCTCCAGGCAATCCATTGCACCGTTAATGTCTTCTGTATTCAATACATATGCCAGTCGCACTTCGTTACGGCCCTTACCGGGCGTAGCGTAGAAACCTGCAGCAGGTGCCATCATTACAGTAGCGCCGTTGTGAGCGAACTCTTCCAGCAACCACTGGCAGAAGTTTTCGCTGTTCTCTACCGGCAACTGTGCCATTGCATAAAACGCGCCACCCGGATTAGGGCATTTAACGCCAGGTATCGCGTTCAGACGCTTCACCAATACATCGCGGCGATTGGTATACTCTGCATGCACTTCGTCGAAGTAGTTGGCGGGCAGATCTACCGCGGCCTCACCCAGTATCTGGGCAAATGTTGGCGGGCTAAGGCGAGCCTGTGCAAACTTCATAGCCGCATCCAGCACCTGCTGGTTTTTGGTTACAAATGCACCTATACGGCCACCACAAGCGCTGTAGCGCTTAGATATAGTGTCCAGCACTATAGCATGTTCCTCCAGGCCAGGAATAGACAGGGCTGAAATGTGCTTATGTCCGTCATAGCAAAACTCCCTGTAAGCTTCGTCGCTGAACAGGAACAGGTCGTGCTTCAGGCATATTTCCTTTAGCACGTTCAGTTCTTTTGCACTGTACAAATAACCGGTTGGGTTATTCGGGTTACAGATCATGATGGCTTTTGTCTGCGGTGTTACTGCCTTTTCAAAAGCTTCTATGGCCGGCAATGCAAAACCTGTTTCAATGCTGCTTGGTATAGGCACTACCTTTACACCAGAGCTTGTTGAAAAACCATTATAATTGGCATAGAATGGCTCAGGGATAATGATCTCATCACCCGGATCCAGGCAGCTCATTATAGCAAATGTTATCGCCTCAGACCCACCGGTAGTAACGATGATCTGCCCGGCGGTAACATCTATATTATTGCGTTTGTAGTACTCTACCAGTTTTTTACGATAGCTGTCAAAACCTGCACTTGGGCTGTATTCCAGCACCTTCATATCGGTATGGCGTACGGCGTCCAGTATAGACTCCGGCGTTACGATATCGGGCTGCCCTATGTTCAGGTGATATACTTTAGTACCTCTTTTTTTTGCAGCATCGGCAAACGGTACCAGCTTGCGTATTGGCGATGGGGGCATCATGGCCCCGCGATGTGATATTACCGGCATAACGGCAAAGATAAATTAAATGTGAAGTATGAACTATGATACAAAAAACAAAGCCCCTGAAACATCAAGGGCTTTGTGCAAAATATCTATCAATTAAGCTATTGTTACTGCTTCGTCCAGGTATACGTCCTGTATCGCGTTCAGCAGCTCAACACCTACCTTCATATCTTTCTGGAAGGCTTTACGGCCGCTGATGAGGCCCATACCGCCGGCGCGCTTGTTCACAACTGCTGTTGTTACTGCTTCAGCCATATCGGTAGCACCCTTAGACTCGCCACCTGAGTTGATGAGACCTACCCGGCCCATGTAGCAATTAGCAACCTGGTAACGGGCCAGATCGATCGGGTGATCGGTTGTCAGCTTGTCATAAACCAGCTTGTGTGTCTTACCAAAGTTCAGGGCATTGTAGCCACCGTTGTTGGTAGGCAATTTCTGCTTGATGATATCGGCCTGTATGGTTACGCCCAGGTGGTTGGCCTGGCCTGTAAGATCGGCAGCAGTGTGGTAGTCAACACCATCCTTCTTGAATGAGCTGTTGCGCAGGTAGCACCACAGGATGGTAGCCATACCCAGTTCGTGTGCATATTCAAACGCCTTAGCCACTTCAACTATCTGGCGGGCGCTCTCGTCTGAACCGAAGTAGATAGTAGCACCTACCGCAGCAGCACCCATGTTCCATGCATCCTTGATGGTGCCGAACATGATCTGGTCGAACTTGTTAGGATAAGAAATGAATTCGTTGTGGTTGATCTTAACGATCATTGGTATCTTATGAGCGTATTTGCGGGAAACTGCACCCAATACACCGTAAGTAGAAGCAACAGCGTTACAGCCGCCTTCTATAGCCAGCTTCACGATATTCTCAGGATCGAAATAAATTGGGTTTGGAGCAAAAGATGCACCGGCACTATGCTCTATACCCTGGTCTACAGGCAGTATAGATACATAACCAGAACCGCCAAGGCGGCCGTGGTCCATAATGCTGTTCAGGCTGCGCAGTGTCTGTACGTTACGGTTAGAGCTTAACCATACGTTATCTAAATGCGAAGGAGAAGGCAGGTGTAAAGATGACTTGTCGATTGTCTGGCAGGTGTGGCCCAGGTAATACTCGGCCTTATCGCCTAAAAGTTCGTTGATCTTGCTAGATGCCATATGTTGGTTTTTATAATTCCGTGCGCAAAGGTATTTTAAAAATGTTAAAATTGAAAGACGTCAGGGTTAAAAAGTAAAGTAGCCGCATTACTGGTACCTGTACACCAACACATACTCATGCGGAGAAGTAAGATATTTCATATCGGTCTCCTCATCAATGGTGAATACTGTACGAACAGAAATTTCGGACAATTCAGTCATTAGCCGCTCAGACAAAAGATTTGCAGCAACTTTTTTAGGAGAGTGATAAGTTGGCTCCTCCATAGGCAAATACAGATGAAAATCAACGTCTGAATTAATGACCAGGTAGACCGATGGCAGGGAGATACGCAATTCGCTGTCCAGCGCCTTTACCAGTTGCTCTGCCTGTTGCATAGCATGGGGCAGGGTTTGCCTTATCCTCTTCTTGAATTGTTCCCTGTTTTCGTAAGCATTCAGGCTACCATTACATTCAGGATCTACCGTCCAGCCGGCAGGTAAGGTGAGATCATCTGCATCGGCTATGCTTTGTTCATTAGGAAGCATTGGTTTAGACATATCATGGAGTATTTACTACAATTATACGCATCATTGTGCAACGGACAATGAATAAAAATCATAGCTTATACATTATTCCTTTTTTAAGGGATCTACCTGGAATACCCTTATATCGGCAACTTTGCCCATATCTACTTCGGGAAAAGGACGTCCTGATTCATCAAGCAATTTAAATTGATGATCTTCTTTCCGCTTGCAGATGAAGTAGTAAAAAGGTATATGATACCTGCGGATCTCCTGCAACAGTTGAGTATGTGTTATCTCTTCCGGATACGGTATCGTATAACAGGCATTACCCGAAAAATAAGCCAGCCGGGCCATACGCTGCACGTCACTATTAGTTGTGGCATTGCTTGTAAATGAGCCGAACACATTACTGCCAACAAGTTGCTCAGCGGCTATATGGTCATCATACCCCACATGGTTCATCTTTATTAATTGTTGTACAGGGTAAATGACAAGACTTACCGCCAGCAATGCATACACTACCATTACCTGCATCTTTACTGTAATGAACTGATGCGCCCGTTTAATGACGAAATCGCCCAATACCAGGCTTAGTGGCAACATATACCAGATATAACGAGGCTCAAAATTGACCAGCATATACCCCAGCGGGAACAACAGGAACGACAATGCCGCCACTTGTACATTGATCGGGTAAATATCCCTTCGCTTATAGTACTTCAGCGAATAAACCACAACTAAAGCAATAACAGGAAAAAATACTGACAACTGCAGCATACTAACAAGCAGTTTAAACAAGTTCAAACCTAACCGGACAACCTGCAACCCCGCCAGGTGAAACGAGCTCCAGAAATGAGGGGTGTCGCCGTTTACGGCATACGGGTCTTCCCAGTAATAAGGACTATCAGGATAAGCCGGCGGCAGTAGCTGTGCAATACCCTCCCGCCAATACGGGTGCCCCACCAGGTACCACGATGTATTGAGTGGACCGGCAGTAGAGGTTGTCCATATACCGTACTTATAGTGCAGCGCATATAGCCACGGTGCGCTTATTACGAGCATGGCTATTATTGATACCACACTAATGCTTATCCATTGCCGTTTATTATTACTCAACAGGAACGAGCAGCAAATAGTATTGAGGATAAAAAACGGAAACGCATACGCTTTGGCAAAATAGGCCAATGCACCTATAGCGCCGTTCGCTATCCACAAGGCTGGCCGGTCCGCAATACTTTTTGATAGCATTACACGCAAAGCAGCCAACAGGAAGAAACATTCCCACAGGTCATCGAACGACTGATAGAACACTGCGCAGCTAAGAAATACGATCAGTGCGCCATTCAGCCACCACTGCAATTGCTTCACGACATCGAAACGCAGGAACAATGATTGGGTGATGAATAAAAAACCTGTAGCACCTAAAGCGTTAATGATCACTGATGCTGGTATGGCGCTGAGCCCTTGCTTCATTAGTAATGCGGTCAGCCAGCAGCCCCAGGGACTCCAGTAACCATTTATGGCCTGTACAAAATGCCCTTCGGCGTACCGGCGCGATATGGTGAGGTAGGCAGTGCCGTCGGGGTCAATATAGTATTGGTAGTTAGGAAAGATGAGATACAGCACCAACCACATCAGCATGGCTGATGTTAAAAAGGGCATATATCTCTTTAGTGTATCCAATTAGCTTTTTATCGTTTTATGCTGCAACTTGTTACCCCAGCCCATGGCCGCGCAACCAATGGCTATCAGCGATACAGGTAAAAAATAACGTGTATTGGCAATAGGCCCTGCCGCCATAGCAAAGTATGCCACAATAACAAACACGAACCCTTTTAAACCCCTGCTTATGCGCTTGTCGAAAAAAAACAGCATCATGCCCCAGGCTCTCAGCAGGTTGAACAACAATACAACAATTGCCACTATCAAAGAAGGGTTAGCAGCTACATAGCCGTTCAATCCTAATATGCCGTTCTGTTTAAGCACACTAAAAAAGCCACCATTTTTATCGGTATATAACTTTCCATAAGTAAGCTTGCCGGTAAACAGGTCTATCTCGGCCTTGCCGGGCTCTATGAATATACGCCCTGCGTTACGGACATGGAACCACATGTATGATACAAAGTGCTGCTTCAATAAGGTCATACCGCGTTCATTGGCAGCATCGTACCTGTCTTTATACTCGGGCATTGCAGCTATAGCCTTGCGCTCATTGGCAATAAATCTGTCGCCACTATCCACGCCTTGTGTAGCAATGTAATAGGCCTTAAAATAGTAAATAGCATTGAACGACTGGTTGCTGGAAAAATGGAATTTGCCCGTACGCGTATAGTTGCTGTAATTGTATAACAGCACAGCACACAAGGGCAATACTGCCATAGCCATGGGGCGTTGCAGTTGTGCCTTATGCTTTCTGAAAACTAATAAAATAATTACCACATGCACTATCACAAATGGATAAAGCACCGGCTTTACAAACACTCCTGCTATCAGCCACAGGCTCATCCACGCAGCATCTTTCAACTGCCCGCTGTTATACAACTTCACAAATGCACCTGCATAAAGCACGGTAAATGTCTGTAACAGAATATCGGGGGCGATAGTATTGGCGTTGATGAATTGCGCAGGATACGCTACCAGCAGCAAAAGTAGCAGCCGATCGTACTTTGCATTAAACCCAACCGACAAGAACAATTTACGGACGTAAAGAATATTGAACACAGACAGCAGATTCTGTATCAGCAGTACTATCCAATTATTTACGGCGAACAGGTATACCCCCATCAACAGCAGCGGGTACAGGGGTTGGCGCTGTGTCATATACTCCGGCTCTATAGGTAATACAGGATTACCGCTGTAGCAGAAGAACAGGTTTTTAATATTGCACGCCTCGTATATATACTCGTACGAATCACCCATGTATATGCGTGCGTAACGGCAGGCCAGTAAAAAGAATACAACATGCACCAGCACTATTATGCAGGCAAATGTTACATCCTTTCTGTCTTTAAATAACTGCATGTGTCTATTGCGCTGCTACTGCTTTTATCATCCGCCAATTATCGTGCATATCTTTTCTTATCTCTACATACACATAGCCCATCTGTTCAAATAACAATTTCGCCTCTATGGCATGGTTGGCCTCCAGTTCGCAGTATATACAGCCGTGCTGTTCCAGGTGCGTTCTGCCATATTGGGCTATCTCCCGGTAAAACAGCATGGCGTCATCATTCGGCACAAACAATGCTATTGCGGGCTCATGATCCTTCACATTGCTATGCATGTGTTCTTTTTCCGATTCCGGTATGTATGGCGGATTGGAGACTATAACGTGGTAGAGGCCGGTATTATTTTGCTGCTCCCTGTCCAGTATATCGAGCGCCATAAAATGTACGTCTGCCCCAAGAGCTACAGCATTACTGGCAGCTACTTCCAGGGCACCTTCACTTATGTCTATGGCGGTCACTGTGGCTGCAGGCATAGCCAGTTGCAGCGATATAGGTATGATACCGCTACCTGTGCCAATGTCTATTATGTTTATGGCTCCTTTATCCTGGTGGTCGAGCACTATCCATTGCACCAACTCTTCGGTCTCCGGCCGGGGGATCAGCACATGGTCGTTCACTACAAACTGCCGCTCCATGAACCAGGCCGACCCTATAACATATTGCAGGGGTCTCCCAGCGATCAGATGTTTGCGGGCATCAGCATACAACGCATCCTGTACTTCTGTAAGCGCTGCATCCTTTTGCATCAGCCTGTCCATCTTGCTCATGCCCGTTATATGGTTCAATATTTCGTGAGCAACCGCAGCGGCTTCCCTATCATCGTATATAGAAGAAAGTTCCTTTTTCAGATCATAAAAAGCCGCTCCCAATGTGCGCATGGGGTAAAGATAGTCAGTTCGGGCAATAGATAGGATACTGCCCGGAAACAAGAACTCCTCATGCCTATGCATGAGGAGTAACTATGTTAAAAGCGCTTTGGTGAAGGACTAACCAGGGGCGTGTCAGTTAACGGGCTCATCAACTAATCCTATGTGTTCAGCACTCACCATTTGCAGGGCAAGGCTCTTTATCGACGGATAAACAAGGTCATATATACCACGCTTGCTGGCCGGCACATCTGCCTCCTGCATCGCTACAATATAAATGATTGATTCAGGGATGTCAAGCACGCTGCAAACTTTGCTTATTGTGCGCTGGCTTGGGCGTTTAACGCCGGTCTCGATCTGTGAAAGGGAAGTTTGTGATATCTCACATTTTTCGGCTAACTCATACTGTGTGATAGAGAGCTTCTTCCTGATAGACTTAATAGCTGATCCGATGTTCATGATTTGGTCTTTTAAAGATTTTAGAGTAGATGTGCAGGGCTTGTAACAGAAATTGTTTGTTTGCCTATATAGACGCAAAATTATCCCCCTTCGTTGGGAAGTTGTGAAATTTCTTTGTTAAATAAAATTAACTTAGGTTAATACCAGCACGCTTATATTAGACTATCAGGTAATCCTAAACAATGCTTTACCTGAAGTTAACAGCCACACTGATACCTATTGCTTTGGGAAACACAGCCGGTTGGGCATGAAGGGATACGTCTCTTGAGACATCAAAATTCTTAAGGTGGGCACCGGTTATAGCTTCCAGTACCTGCAGCGTATAACCCACCCCTGTAAAAAGCACAGTTAGATTTAAGAATCGGTTATAGTCATTCTGCAGCTGCTGCAACTGATCAACAGTGTATATACCTACATACTTATCAGTAGGATATGGATTATTGATACGCCCTATATATGCCTTTCTATAGTTCTGGTAGTTAGTAAGGTTATCAGCAAAGTAATAGCCTGCAACTGCCAGCCCGCCATAAATAACCGGTATCTTCCAATACTGCCTGTTGTAAAACTGCCCCAACCCCGGCAGTATGGCCGAATATAAGCCGGCACGCTTAGGGTTGGGCTGGAAAACATGCTTACGAGACAATGTCACCGTAGCGTCATTTCCTATTTTTATTACCGTATCGCCCGAATTCGTTTGGGCATGCAGCGCAAAGCCACCGCACAGCAGCGCTATGCAGAACAAGATGGATAACCGGAAAATAGATCTGTTGGCGTTTGCGATCATTAAGGCGGCAAAGGTAACTTAAACTAACTAACTGCTGTGCTTATTGTACAACGCGAAAGAAAAGCCCCAGCCAAACATAAGACCACCCGGAGCAAGTGTTTTGATCACACGTTCGCCTGTATCTGTCAATTCAGGCCCAAAGGTTTGCTGGTATTTAACTGTTTTCATCGGAACAGAATAGCCCATGGTCAGGAAGAAACGGTTGTTCCTTCTGCCCAGCTTCCAGTATTTGGATGCTGCTACATATATGTTGGTTTGTGGCTTCAGGTTAAGGATAACCTCCCTCTTGCCATTTACCGTCTCCATATCCTTCAGTTTCATGTTCTCGATACCTGAATTGAAGGTAAGACCACCACCAAATGCCCAGCCACGCTGTGGTTCATCCAGGTAATATTTATAACCAACATATAATTTATTGCCCCAGGTGCTGGTACCCGCACCCGCATCAAGGGTTACATGTGGTGCCAGCGCAATATTAAAATCGAAGCCAAATATGCCGCATGGGTTGTTGATACCGCCGCCAAAACCAATATAACATACAGGTTTTTGTGTGGCATCGGTCTTTTTTGCTTTTTGCTTGTTATCGGCATCCTGCGCATGGGCAAGACCAAAGCATAATAGGGTCGAGATCGTCAGAATAAGGTTTTTCATACTGTCAGATAAATAAAATGATTTTACGTAAAGATATTGATAACACCGTAAAACAGCACTAAACTTGTTAATATATGGGTGAGAAAACAGCATTTTTGCCCTGCAACATGTTAAAACTATAATATGATTGGAATAATTAAAGGTTTGTCGATTAATCGACGTAACTTTGCGCCTTCATATTATAAAGTTCTTTTTAATGAATTCTTTTTCTTCCTTCTCGTTACGAGAAGAATTGTTACAGGCACTATCTGACCTGGGATTTGAAACACCTACACCTATACAGCAGAAAGTTATCCCTCACCTTTTACAGGGTGATAAAGATATTATAGGCCTGGCCCAGACGGGTACAGGTAAAACAGCCGCCTTCGGCCTGCCTTTGCTTAACCATGTCGATGTATCTGTACGCTCCGTACAGGGCCTTATTCTTAGCCCTACCCGCGAGCTGTGTATGCAGATACAGACCGAAATGCAGAAATATGGCGACCATATGCGCGGCCTGCGCATAGCTGCCGTATACGGCGGCGTACCCATTATGGGCCAGATACGCGACGTAAAAGCTAATCCACAGATCATAGTGGCCACCCCCGGCCGACTGATAGACCTGCTGGAGCGTAAGGCAATATCTTTAGAGCAACTGAAGTATGTAGTGCTGGATGAGGCCGACGAAATGCTGAACATGGGCTTCCGCGAGGATATTGAGCTGATACTGAAGAACACCCCTGCCGAAAAACGCACGTGGCTGTTCTCTGCTACCATGAGCAACGATGTGCGCGGCATAGCCAAGCGCTTTATGAAGGAATGGCAGGAATATTCTGTGGCCGCAGCCAATGCTACCAACGAGAATATAGACCACCAGTATTTTGTGGCCAACCACCACAACCGCTTCGAAACACTGCGCCGCCTGCTCGACTTTGCACCAAATATCTACGGTATCATCTTCACCCGTACCAAGCAGGATTGCCAGGACGTGGCTGAAAAGCTGATGAAGATGGGCTACCACGTAAGCCCGCTGCACGGCGATATGGACCAGAAGATGCGCAGCAAGGTGCTGGAGCGCTTCAAGAGCCGCCAGCTGCAGGTGATAGTGGCTACCGATGTAGCTGCGCGTGGTATAGATGTGAATGACATCACCCACGTTATCAACTACGAACTGCCTGATGATCCTGAAGTATATACGCACCGTAGCGGCCGTACCGCACGTGCCGGTAAATCAGGTATCTGTATGTCTATCGTGTCGCCTAAGCAGATATCTAACATCCGCCAGATAGAAAAGCTGGTAAAACAGAAGTTCCACAAAACGGACATACCTGATGGTGCTGAAGTAGTGCGCAAGCGCCTGTTCTTCTACATGGAGCAGATAGCTACAGCAGAACCTAAGGACGACTTTGCCAAGATGTACTACGACTTTATGCACGAGCAGTTTGACGGCGTGGATAAGGACGAGCTCATCCGCAAGCTGATATGGCTGCAGTTGAAAGACACCATTGATGCCTACCAGGAGAGCGAAGACCTGAACGCAGGCTTCGAACGCAAGGGCGGTGCCGCAGGTGGCGGTGCCAGGTACAAGCGCCTGTTCATTAACCTGGGCGAGAAAGATGGCCTGAACCCTCAGCGCCTGCTCCAGTTCATAACAGAAAGCACAGACATAGAGCCAAACCTGATAGACCGCATAACAGTGCGCGACCTGAGCAGCTTCTTTAATGTGCCTGCCGATGCTGCAGATTATATCCGCGAGCACCTGAGCAGCAAGAAGTTCAAGAACCGCAAGGTGCGCCTGGAAGATGCAGAACAGTCTTCAGGCGGCGGCGAACGCGGCGGCTACCGTGGTCCCAGCGGCGGTGGTGAACGCGGCTATTCGCGCAACCAGAGCGGCCCACGCTTCTCCGGCGACACCCGCTCATCGCGCGGTGGCGGCGAGCATCGTGGTGGCGGTGGCGGCTACAAAGGTGGTGGCCGTGGCAGGGAACGCCATTAATATATCAAATACTATTTTATCTGAGTGCCGGTTGTAACAACCGGCACTTTTTTTATTTTTTAAGTGGATGCAACCTCTACCCCACCAACCCAATAAACACCTCATCACCTCTTACCTCTACGGGGTAGGTAAATAGTTTATACCCTTCGCCGCTGGTGTTGCGGCCATTGGTGGGGTCGAAGCGGTATTTGTGCAGGGGGCACACCAGGCGGCCCATACCATCCAGCCAGCCAGCGCACATGGGCGCGCCTGCGTGGGGGCACAATGCAGCAAACGCATGTACTTTGCCGTTGCGTTTAAGCAGCCCTACCTTCTTGGTGCCGGTTGTGGTCTCGGTAGGTTTGTTCTCTTCCAGTTGTGTAAAAGTGGCCTCAGTTTTATGCCAGGTATACATGCTCATTAATTATCAGTATCAATAAGTTGCTTCAATCGCTGTTCAATGGCATTTTTATCCGGCAAGTATAACTGATACTTCGATACAAATATCTTGTTGGAAATTCCACCGGTTGCGTATTTAACTAATAATTCATGCTTGTCAGCTGCTATTATTAATCCTATAGGTTCATTATCATCAATAGTATTTTCCTCTTCCTTAAAATAGTTTAGGTACATATTCATCTGCCCAATATCCTGGTGTTTTACCTTTCTCGTTTTAAGGTCAATAAGAATAAAACACTTCAATATCCTATGATAAAATAGCAGATCAATAAAGTAATGCTGATTATCTAATGTGATCTTATACTGTTTAGCAACAAACGTAAAGCCTTTACCAAGTTCTAAAAGAAAATTCTGCAGATTGTCTATTAGTTTCCTTTCTAAAACTTTTTCTGTAATTATTGATTGTTTCGGGAGTCCGAGAAATTCAAAAATATATGGGTCTTTTACAACATCGGTTATATTAATTGACACTAAACCATTTTCATTTGACCCTTGCTTTTTATTTTTACTTAAAAGCGTCCTATGGAATACCACAGAATCTATCTGTCGCTTCAATTCTCTAAAGCTCAGGTTTTCTTTAATAGCTAAATGTTCATAAAATTGTCGTTCTTTATCATCAGTTATTGTGACTAACTCCGAATAATGACTCCAGCTTAATTTTCCAGACAGTGTCTGGAAAATTGGATACTTCAGATAGAATTGCCTGCACAAGTATAGATTGCTTTTGCTAAATCCTTTGCCGTAGGCCAGTTTAAGATCTCTGGCCAGATTACTTAATAATGCGTCTCCGTAATTAGCTTTTGTCTCACCATGTTGTTCAAACTCAACTATATGCTTACCTATATTCCAATTGGCCTTTACCAATTCCGCATTGATAGCTAAAGCTACCGTTTGCTTTGCCGATATTAATGTCATCCCAATGTCGGCAAGCAAATCTTCATAAACACGACTGTTCCTTTTAGTCCGCATGTCAGCAAAAATATAATACAATCTACAAGATTATCTAATAGACGTCCTATCAAACAAAAAGTACGGTATGGTACTACGCTAACGCTAATCATTTTCACTACCTCAGTGCAGCAAAAAAGTCTTTCATCAGCTGGCCGCATTCTGCCGCCAATATGCCTTTGGTCAGGTCTGCCTTCTGGTGGAAGGGCCAGTTATCGCCAGTGGTCTTATGGTAGCCGTTCTTCACATCCTCGGCGCCATATACTATCCGCTTCACTTTGCTCCAGTACAGGGCGCCGCAACACATCAGGCAGGGCTCTACGGTTACATACAGGGTAGCCTCGGGCAGGTATTTGCTACCCAGCTCGTTAAAGGCTGCGGTAAGGGCTATCATTTCGGCATGGGCGGTGCTGTCGTTCAGCTGCTCTACCTGGTTGTGGCCACGGGCTATTATCTTATTGCCCCACACCACCACGGCGCCAATAGGTATCTCACCGGCATCGTATGCCAGCCTGGCCTGCTTCAGCGCCTCCTTCATAAAATGCTCGTCCGTGTATTCCATAATCGGGCACAAAATACGGCATTCTTATTAAGGCATTTCGTACCCAAACCTAATTAAGTCAACCAGAAAATAAGACGATCTTAACCAGCCATTTCACACCCAAACCCCATTGAGCAATTGAGCCATTAAGCCATCGAGCCATTATATTGTCTTTTTTTAACAAAATTTCCATTGCCCAGCTATTATATTTGCACACTAATTCAAAACTATGCTCAAACGTATTGCATTATTTTCTTTGCTGTTCACGCTGTCTGCGCTGTCATTTGCCCAAAAGAGCAATGTATATGTCAACTCCGGCGGACAGGACAGGTCTGTTAAAGACAGCTCTGCAGTAACGTTTGGCAATAAGAATACAGGCATCGTTAAGCCATCGCGCGATTTTGTGATGGTGCAGCTGGGCTACAACAATTGGGTGAGCAAGCCCGACTCTGTTAAAACAAAGGGCTTTGGCTACGTTTTTAACGCATACCTCTGCTACGATTTCCCCATCAAAAAGTCGAACATGAGTTTTGCTGCAGGCCTGGGTATCAATACATCTGTTGTATATCTGGACAAGCAAATGCTGGTCAATACAGATACCGGCTCGGTTACGGCCGCACGCATCATTGCAGATCCTACGCCGGGCAAACGCTACAAGGTGAACACTACTTACCTTCAGGCCCCGTTCGAACTGCGCTACTTCAGCAATAAGCAGAACCGCAATATGGGCTTCAAAGCTGCCGTGGGCGTTACCGTAGGTGCCTTCCTGGGTGCGCATACCAAAGAGCTTACCTCTGTAGGCGGTATCAATGTGAAGTATAAAGAGAACACCAAGCGCTACTACAGCCCGTGGAATTTTGCTGCCACTGCACGCATAGGCTGGGGCAACATGTCTGTGTTCGGCTCTTACAACATCACCAACGCGTTTAAAGAGAACAACGGCCCGGCTCTTACCCCTGCGTCTGTAGGCTTCTGTATCACAGGCCTTTAATATCCCAAAGTATGGTATTCCTTAACGCTCCCGCTTTCCTGGAAACAGCCTTTACGCCAGGTTTTGCGCAGAAAGATGCTGATGGCGATCTGCTGCAATTCTCTATGGTAGATATTGGCAGGCTGAACATTAAGGACGGACGTTTATATGCCTGCGATCCACTGGCACTATACCTGGAAGAGGCTTTCGATATCGAATTCCCCAAGGGGCAATACCCGGTGCAGCTGGCAGTGGCCACCATCAACAATGATGATGAGCGCGTGGCCCTGGCCCGCATCAAGTTTACCGACACTAAGCCTGTAAAATGGACGTACGCCCTTACCGAAGGCCAGGATGTAAAAGACCTGGAAGCCGATGAGATATTTGGTTATGATATAGAATCGGGCACTGGTGCCTTTATGGATAGTTCGGGCTACGTAGAGTACGACAGCCTGTACAAAGAGGACATTAACCTGTCCACCATATCGCGCGAGATGCGCAAAAACTATAAAGATACCCGCAGCTGGCTGATGTGGGAGGGCAAGAACAGTAATGTGGCCATCTTCTCCAGCGGCTACGGCGAGGGCCTTTATGCTACTTACATAGGCTTCGACGACTATGGCAGCATTTGCCGCCTGGTCACCGACTTTGGCCTGCTGGACTGGAAGTAACAGTTAAAAAACATTTCCAGAAGTAGGAGACCTACCGTCTCTGGGTCGTTTATCGTCGGCAGGCGGAATATGTTGCGTCTCCGCCCAACACGTACAATTCCGGTAACGATCCTTCCTATCCTGACCATCCTGATCGAACACATTAAGGATAAATGATTAAATACAGCTTACGCTGTTCGTGTCGCCACTGTTTTTATCTTTGCAACTTATGCACATCGGATTATACTTCGGTAGTTTCAACCCCATACACACCGGGCATTTAATAGTAGCCAACCACATCATAGAACATACTGATATCACCAAGATATGGTTTGTGGTATCGCCGCATAATCCGCTTAAAGATTCACATTCCCTGCTCAATGAGCACGACAGGCTGCACCTGGTGAACCTGGCCATAGAAGACAATCCTAAGTTCAGGGCCAGCAATGTGGAGTTCAATCTGCCCAAGCCATCGTACACCATAGATACGCTCACCTACCTTACAGAAAAGTTCCCGTTGGAGCGTTTTTCGGTGATCATGGGCGCAGACAGCTTCCAGAACCTGCACAGATGGAAGAACTTTGAGCAACTGGTTGCCCGCTATTCTTTTGTGGTATACAACCGCCCCGGCTTTGATATAGAAGACACCTACGGCGCCCAGGTTACGCTGCTGGAAGCCCCCCTGCTGCAGATATCCTCTACCTACATACGCCGCCAGATAAAAGAGAAAAGGTCTATCAAATACATAGTACCGGCGGCGGTAGAGCAATATATTCTGGATAACAAATATTATACAAAATAGATTTTGCCTTGTTTCGTAACTTTGGCATGGTATTTTTATTGCAATAAGCAGAACATCATTTAATTAAATACACATTTTTATGGCAAAAACAGGTAATACAATTGCTACCTTCCTTATAGGTGCAGCAGTTGGCGTAGCAGTAGGTTATGTACTCGCAACAGACAAAGAAACCCGCCAGGAAGACCTGGACAAGGTGAAAAAATCATTGGACAGTCTTAAGAGCAAATTCGCCAAGAAAACGGCCGATCTGGAAGAAGAGATCTATCACTCTTAATCCACAGCCTTGCTTATGAGCCTATTCAGCAATATCAAAGACAAAATAGGAGCGTACATAGACGTACACGTGCAACTGGCCAAGCTCAGCATTATGAGCGGAACGGCCAAGGTACTTAGCTACGTTATGTTCTCGCTCATCTGCATGTTCATACTCTTCGTGATCATTATGTTCATGGGGCTGGGCATATCCGAAGCTTTTGTAGAAATGGGTATGCCTAAGGTAGGGGCACACTTTGCTACCATGGGCGTCTTCGTACTCATGCTGTTTGCCACTTTAGGGTTAAGCAAGAACATAACTAATTTTTTTGCCGGGCTATTCATCAAGGTACTTACAGAAAAGCGTAAAGAAGATGATGACGATGAACCTGTTAAAAAGTAACCGCAATGAATATCTATCCCAGGGAACTCAATAGCCTTAAGGCACTGGAGCAGGAAAAAAAGCGCCTGAACAGGCAACTGGATGAGCTGAATAAGGAAGAGCTGTTCTCCCTTAGCGCACTTACCGGCAAACGCTCCGGCGATAGTGAAAAGGCAGGTGGCTTCGATATATCATCGCTCATAGGCATGTTGCCTATATCCAATCCGTTCATTGCTACACTGCTGCCCATCATCCAGAAACGCCTTTTTAAAACCGTTGAGGACAAACTCACGTTCAAAAAGACAAAGATAGATAAGGTGCGCGTGGCAGGGCCGGTAGATGAAGAAGCGCTGCACCACACTGTAATGCATAAGGTGAAAAAAGCAGCAGGGTCGGTAGCCAAAGAAGTGATACTGGGCTACCTGAAATGGAAAGCGATAGAACTGGCTTTTAAAGGCACAAGGCATTTAATAAAGAAACAACAGGAAAAAAAACGCGCAAGCAGGGAAACGGCAGCTTTTTAGCTGTCGTTTTTTATTGCACCAGGGGTTCATTGCCTACAATAAGTGTAGGCTTCATTTTGCGTGCTATGTTCTTCCCCATCTTTATAAATGGCAGCTCTACAAGGTAGTGCAGCAATACCGCCGACAATATAGTAGCCGCTATGGTAGCCGCCAGCAACAGGCCCAGTGCGGCATTTTCCGGCATGCTTTGTTTCAGCTGATCGAGGAACGAATACGCGTACACCACTATCAGCCAGTGCATCAGGTAGATACCATAAGATATCTTACCAAAGAACGTAAGGATGCCATGGGCCAGCACCTGCCTGGCTTTAGGGCTTTGTATGATAGCAGCCAGGAACACGAATGAGGCAAAACCCGTGTAGTGGAAAAAGTCGACACCAAAGAACCTGGCCACCTCGAAGTACGATGGCCCAAAATGAGATATCCGCTCTATGTGGCGAATGGAAAACAATACAATGGCCGCAGCTATAAGCGCATAACGGTATTGATACCAGCGCGTGGCCTTGAAGGATGCTGAACTAATATAGGTATACAGGAAGCTAAGCAAGATACCCAGCATAAAGTGCGTAAAGTAGATATTGATGAACCCCAGCAGGTTTACCAATATCAGCCACCAGATGAACCTGGGACTTTTCTTACCAATGATGATCCAGAAGGGCACCAACAGCGATAAGGTCATCTCTACACCCAGTGTCCACCCCGGTATATAATAATGACCCACTGAACGGAGCAGCATTAATTCCTGCCAGAAACCATTATTGTTCTCAATGAACACCTCCCTGAAGCCTTCTGCTGAGTAATGGAACAGGCTGAGGTTGTAGTTGACATTAAGCAACAGCGTTAAAAAATAAGCCGGCCACAGCCTGAAGAAACGGCTCACAAAGAAACGGCCCACATCCATGGACTCGCCCAGTACTACCGTTTTATAAGACAATACAAACCCGCTGAGCACAAAAAAGAAGGAAACAGCATCACTGCCGTTAAAAACGATAGAGGCTACTTTTACCGGCAGTTCATCGCCATAGCGGAATACGATGAAGTGATAGACCATTACCATAATAGCAGCTATCCCCCTTGCGGAGTCGAGGTAAGACAAGTGTTTGGGAGCAGCCGGGGTCTCAGTCATCAGCATGGGCGCTAAAATACATTATTTTAGACAGACCGATCTAAGCCCGTCAGGTAAGGTGCACGAATTCAGAATGTATCGCCTTCCCAAAAAACGCCGCGCCATGCTTATCAAAATCGCGGGTATCATCGGTGGTAAAGAAACGCATAGTGCCATTAGTGGTCAGGCGGTCTTTCATATCATTGTGCCGCTCCAGGTATTGTTGCAGGCTCCTGGCCACAATATCTCCCTGGGCTACTACTGATACATTAGGTGGCAAGTGCCTTTTTATGGCATTCAGTAGCAATGGGTAGTGTGTACAGGCCAGCAGCACAGTATCCAGGTCGGGGGCCGCTGCCATTAGCTCGTCTATATACTTCTTTACAAAAAAATCGGCACCGGGTGTATCATATTCGCCATACTCTACCAGCGGCACCCATATAGGGCATGCCAGCGGGTGTACCTTTACATTGGGGAAAAATTTACTTATCTCTATCTCGTACGACCTTGAATTGACCGTTCCGCGTGTGCCCAATATGCCCACCGATCCGGTACGCGTATAAGTCCCTATTACCTCGGCTGTTGGGCGGATAACGCCAAGTACCCTGTTATCGGGCGCCAGGCCAGGCAGGTCATTTTGCTGTATTGTTCTCAGGGACTTGGCCGATGCTGTATTACAGGCTATAATGACCAGCGGGCACCCCTGGTCGAAGAACCAGCGCACACACTGCAACGTATATTCATATACCGTCTCGAAAGAGCGGTTGCCATACGGTGCACGGCCATTGTCGCCCAGGTATATATAATCGTAGCCCGGCATTTGTGCAGCTATAGACCGGAACACAGTAAGCCCGCCGTAACCGGAATCGAAAATACCTATAGGATGCATGCCCGCCATGACCACAAATATAAAGTATTACTGCGCTAATGCTATGCAATGCCCCAACGGTACAATATTAACAGCGCCTGTCCGTTATTTGTAATAAATTTGACGTTCGTTGTTTCTTATGCGCCATAAACACATATTATTTTTTATATCTACCTTTTTCATGGCGTTCGTTACCCATGCCCAGGAAAAGCCTATAGGTTATTGGAGCTCGTTGCTGCCCTATAATACCACCTACGGTATGGCCACCGATGGGTCTCTGATCTTCAACATATGCCAGCAGGCTTTCTTCACCATGGATCCTGCTACGCTGGAAACAACCACGTACAGCAAGGTGAACGGCATGTCTGATATCGGCATGCAGTGTGTGGCCTACGATAAGAAAAGCAATACCGTAGTGCTGGGCTATACCAACTCCAATATCGACCTGTTTAAGAATAACACCTTTTATAACATCCCCGACCTGAAACTGAAAACAGTAGCAGGCGATAAAAAGATCAACTCCGTTTACACAGAGAACGGCAAGGCGTATTTCAGCACATCGCTTGGCGTGGTGGTAATAGACCTGGACGAACAAAGCTTTGAAGAGACCTATCAGTTCTTTGTCAACAACCAACTGCTGGCTATCAATAGCTTCACCGCTTACAACGGTTATTTTTATGCCGCTACACCCAATGGCTTGTATCGTGCCAGTAAGAACAACCCGCAATTGCAGAACTTCCAGGTATGGCAGCGCATTGATAGCGTACATGTATTTAAAGACATACAGGTGCTCAATAACAAGCTCACCATGTCTACCAGCCATATCATCTATCAGCTACAGTCAGACACCGCCGCTGCGGTGTATACCAACGACACTGTGGGTATAACAGGTATAGATGGTGGCAACAACAACTATTTCATCCGCCAGTTTGGTAAGGTGCGGATCATGGATACCTTTTTTAGCCAGGTCGATTCTATCGTGTTTGTTGATAGTTTTACTAAGGTCATACAGCTGCCGGACGGCAATATATGGATAGGCGGCATGTATCACGGACTGGCGTGGAGCCCTTTGTCGGGACGCTACTTCCCCAATACCCCCAATGGTCCATCCGACCCTAACTCTTACGATATCTACGCACACAACCGGGATATATGGGTAGCACATGGTGGCTTCGATGATGTGTACCATGCCAACAATAACCTTACCGGGTTCTCTAATCTCAGGAACGATAAGTGGCGCCAATTCAGTACATATAATTACCCGCCTATATCCTACAAAACACTCGACTTTGTGAGTATAACCAAAGACGAGAATGACGGCACAGTATACGCAGGTTCTTTCTCCGGGGGTCTTTTTGAATTAAAGGCCAACGACTCCAACACAACCTACAAAGATGGATCTGCGTTGGAACCAAGTATTCCAAACGGCTCCATCGACTTTTACCAGGTAGTAGGTACGGGCATTGATAAGGATGATAATCTGTGGGTGACCATGTTCGGTTCCTTCCACGAACTATATGTGCGGGAAAAAGCCACGGCCAACTGGTACAAATACCACCTGAACTATACGCGCAACTACCCCAACGCCGGAGGCCCGTTGGTTTTCGATAATTCGGGCCATGTATGGTACCTGTGCCGCTATGGCGGTGGTGTTATCGGCTACGATACCAAGGGCACTTTCTCCGACCCGAGTGATGACGTAACGTACCATATGACAGGAGGTGGCGGCGTGGGCAACCTGCCCGATGCAGACGTACGCAGCATAGCCATAGATAAGAACGACAACCTGTGGATAGGCACGGTGAATGGTATAGGCATACTGTACAATGCATCCAGCTGCCTTGCGCAACGTTGCGATGCAGAAATACCGATCGTACAATACGATAAATATGCAGGTTACCTGTTTGCAGGCGAAACCGTACAGTCGATCGCTGTTGATGGCGCCAACCGCAAGTGGATAGGCACTAACAATGGTGTGTGGCTGCTATCGCCTGATGCCGGCAACAGCAAGATCATCTACCGCTTCACTACAGACAATAGTCCACTGCCATCTAATAAGATACAGAAGATAACTATTGACGATGTGACCGGAGACGTGTACATTGGCACCGACCAGGGCCTGATGTGCTACCGCAGTACAGCTACCGAAGGTGCGGAAACAGCATCGACCGTAGTCACGTTCCCCAACCCTGTGCCTACCAATTACAAAGGAACAATAGCTATAAAGGGCCTCACCGCAAATGCCGATGTCCGCATTACCGACATCAACGGGCAACTGGTATACCGCACAACAGCCCTCGGCGGCCAGGCAGTATGGAATGGTCTCGACTATAAAGGCCACAGGCCACAATCTGGCGTATACCTCATCTTTGCCTCCAACACCGATGGGTCGCAGACCTATGCCGGCAAGATGGTATTCATGAACTAATAGCTGCACAGGCACAGAATGGAGAATACACAGGGCATAGTACTGCGATCGGTAAAATATGGGGAAAGCAGTCTTGTGTCCACGATCTTTACATCGCTATATGGCGTACAGACCTACATGGTGAAAGGTGTAAGAAGCAGCAAAGCCGCACGCAATCGCGCAGGCCTGCTACAGCCCGGCACACTCCTCGACATGGTCATCTACCACCAACAGAGCAAGAACATGCAGCATATACGCGAGTTTCAGCCCGCTTATATCTATACTACGGTATTGGAAGACATCATTAAAAACAGCGTAGCATTATTCTCTGTGGAAGTATTACTACGCCTGTTGCCTGAAGCAGCACCACAACCCGAGCTATTCGATTTTACCTATCAATATTTCGTAACGCTCGACAAAACATCACGCAGCCATGTAGGTAATTTTCCACTCTACTTCATCATCAATTGCAGCCGCGAGCTGGGGTATGAACTAAAGGGAAACTACAGCCCTGACACCCCACACCTTAACCTGCAGGAAGGTGGCTATACTGCCGGCTTGCCATCGCTGCCGCCCTATATGGACGATGCAGATTGCAGAATGTTGACCACTCTGATAGCCACCGGCAACTATGACACACTGGAACATACAGAAATGACCTCCACCATGCGTATGCGCCTTACCGAATGGTATATAGCATTCCTGCAAAGGCATACCCAGCACATGAGCAATATCCGATCGCTGCAGGTACTGCAAACTATACTCCACTAAAAAAGGGAGGCTTTAGTGCTCCCCCTTGAATTTCTCCATTGTAACGCTGGTATCAGAACTGATACCTTCCGACTTGAACACCTTTGCAACGGTACGCAGCAGTATCTTAAAATCGAGTGCGAAGGATATGTGCTGTACATACCACACATCGTACTCAAACTTTTGCTTCCAGCCTATGGCGTTGCGGCCGTTGGTCTGTGCCCAGCCGGTGATGCCCGGCTTCACATCGTGCCTGTGCTTTTGCGTTTCGTTATACAGCGGCAGATACTCTACCAGCAGCGGGCGTGGCCCTACGATGCTCATATCGCCTTTGATAACGTTGATCATCTGCGGCAGTTCGTCGAGCGACGTCTTACGAATGAAAGCACCTACGGGCGTTAACCGTTCGGCATCAGAAAGCAGGTTGCCATCCTTATCTTTCTTGTCATTCATCGTCTTGAACTTCACCACTTTGAATATCTTCTCCCGCTTACCCGGCCGTGGCTGAAAGAAGAATGGCTTACCATCGTTAGCAATGGTAAGCAGCAATACCAGCACTGCAAATACCGGCAGCAATACAATGAATACCACAAGGGCTACGAAAATGTCGGCCAGGGGTTTTATAATACCAATGTATACCTTTTGGGCTGCGCTATGCTGTATCTCCACGGGTGCTATTTTTTAATGATGCCGCTAATGTAATGGATATACTTCTTAGCCAATACTTCGCGATCAAAGTTCTCCTTGGCGTAAGCATACCCGCTTTCCCCTTCTGTCTTCAGTCTGCCGGGGTTAGCCAGGTATTCGCGGATGATCCTGTTGTACTCTGCAGTATTCTCAGGTTCTACATAACTGCCTGCACCCGCGTCTTCCAACAACTCGCGCGACACACCATCTATAGCCATCAATATCGGCTTCTTGCAAGACATGTAATCAAATGTCTTATTAGAGTATACCGTCTTGAAAGTATCTACACGCTTCAGTACCGATGCACCCATTTCCGAGGCCAGGATATACCGGAACACCTCTGCCTTAGGCACAGGATCAAGGAAACGTACATTGGTCACACCACGGTCGGCAGCCAGCTTTTTCAGTCGTTCCTTTTCCATCCCCTGCCCTATCAGCAGGAACAGTACGTTGGTGTCTTTCAACGCCTCTCCGGCGTCTATCACCTGCTCCAGGTGATTGGCCACGCCGTGTGCCCCTACATAAGTGATCACAAAGCGGCCTTCCAGGTCATGTTCTTTGCGGAATGCAGCCGCATCAAAATTTTCCAGCAACTTCTCCGATAAACTGAAGTCTGACGCATTGCTTATCTGTATCAGCTTGCGTTCGGGTATGTTCTTCTTATCCCTTAGCGTTTTGTAGAATGCCGGTGTCAATACATTAATGAGCTTAGCACTCTTGTAAATGAAACCCTCTACCCAATAGGCCAGCTTGATGACCATACCATTGGTAAGCACACCAGTATCTATCGCCGATTCCGGCCACAGATCGCGCACTTCAAAGACAAACGGCATGCGCCTAAGGCGCGAAATGAGATAACCGCTACCACCAACAAACAGCGGCGGAGACGTTACGATCACCACATCGAATTTCCCTTTCGCCTTGAACAACCCTGCGTAGCACGATGAGAACATGAACGAAAAATAGCCCCACAGCCTGCCGGCAAAACCATTATTATACGATTCTGATACGTGGCAACGCCATACGGTCACATTGCCTTGCTGCTTTTTTACAAAGTGCTTACCCTTGTACTCTTCCCTTTTTTCATGGCCATTGGCGTGCATCATACCCGCCAGTACTGTAACCGTGTGTCCCATATCGGTCCATACTCGCGTCAGCTCGTTCCACCGCGACCCACCCGGATCATCCTCTTCCAAAAAGTACTGATGTAGTAGTAGTATATTCATTAGCAGTTATCTCTAACTTATCTTTATTGTTGTCTCAATAGCATCTGCACTCGTGCTGAACACCTGTTCATTCACCGGCTCTTTCTCTCCGTAGCGCGATGAATGCCACCCTTGCTGCGATGCCGCTTTCAACTCTTTGCCTGCATTGTCTTTTGCCGCAATCTTCACCTGCTTCGCGGCCTTGGGCATTATGTGCCACAACTGGCGCAGTTGCATCTGTTCCGGCTTGTTGGCTACCTTATCGCTTACAGTCCACGCGCCTACTCCTTTTTTCTTGGTTACGGTACGGCTATGCACGATACCCTTATTGATGTAGCTGAACGCATGTATAATGCCCTCAAATATATACTCACCGTTCTCTTCAATCAGCTGTGCACCTTCCAATTGTGTCCAGTAATACCAGATAAAGCGGCCGCCTTTCAGCATCTGGTCTTTATCATCCAGCATCACGGTGTTGTGCGATGCCGTACCGCTAAAGTAGCGGATAGTTACATCATCTGTGTTATACTTATAGCTACCAGCATCCGGCAGCATGTTCACACCCTTATACCAAATGTCCAGGTGCAGGTTATCTGCATGTTGTGGCCTGTCTTTATAACCGCCGCATTTTATGAATGTCAGTGTCTCCGGCTCGCGAATGATGTAGTAGCCGCCCTTTTCAAACGTATGCACTCCGTTGGCGGGCTGCCATGTCTTACGGGCATTTTCAAAGATACCATACCAGAAGGCATCCTCATTATGGTCATTGAACTTCAGCTCCGAACCCACCGCAAGCGCCAGCGCCTGCAGCTGCGGCCTGTAGTCGCGGTACTCAGCATTACTCAGTCTGAAGAACAGCGCACCATCATTAGCGCCATAGTTGGGCAGGTAGCCATTCTCGTCTACCATGCAGGTACGTAAGAACACAAACGATCGCTTGGCACGCTGGTATACCACATCTGCAAAACGCTCCTTGTTGTTATCAGCAAGCGTTATCCCCCACGTCAGCAGCTGGGCTACTATACGGTGGTAGTTCATAGAGTATTGCAGGAAGGTGCCATCATCATACACCTGGTAGGCTACCTCCTCTTCAAACCATGCTTTGCCCCGCTTCTTCCAGGTGTCAGCACCCGGCATAGCAGGATATAACAACCCTGCAAGGTATAGAGTGAGCGTCTCCGTTATAGCATGGTTGTTCCTAACCGCAATGCGGGAGAAATTGATGTTGTGATATACATGATGCATATGCCAGTAAATGACATGCTGCATCTTATTGAATACCTCCTCCGTAAGATTAGGCGAATTGCTGTAATAGTATAAGGCAAATGTCCAGTTCAATACGCGTAGCGACATCTCCTGGCTGCACCTGTAGTTGGGTCCGCAGTTTACTGGGTTATTATCTATCCAGCTCAATATGTCGGCAAATACCATCTGGCTGCAGTCTTCGCCATAATGATAATCGTAACGGATAATATCATAGATGTAAGAAAAACGCGACTTCTCCCACACAAATTTTATATCTCCCGCTTCCTTAGAATAGTCGGGAATCTCTGTCCAATGCTTATGTTTATCGTATTTATAGCCGCTATCGGGGTTGGTCACCCAATCGTAGTCTTTACCAAGATCAGCGACTATGCTATTGAACAAGAGCAGCTTGCCACTCTTTAGTTGCTCGTAACGTTTTTTAAGATCGTTATCCGGATCTTTCGGAAAGTTAAGTGCCTCACGCGATGCAAAGAAAAAGCTCACCGGCAGCATTTTCCACTCAGCAAGGGTCAGGTATTGTTTATACTCAGGTGCCGCGGGAAACTTTCGCTTCAGCAAGCCCGAACGGCGCATCACCTCGTGCCCGGCACGGAAACGCATATACCGCATGCCCATATTACCGGCCAGGTTCACTATCCTGCTTATTTTACCTGCTATGCCCATACATTAAAATACAACAATGAACTCAGCTCCTTTGTCCGGCTCACTCTTTACAGAGATGGTGCCACCCAAAGATTCTACCTGGGTCTTGGTGATGAATAACCCTATACCCTTACTGTCATATCCCGAATGGAATATCTGGTTCAGGTGGAAGAGCTTGTGTTCAAAGCGTTTCAGGTCTATACCAATGCCATTATCTTTTACCCGTAGCACCGTGTGCCCGTCTTCCTTCTTAGTCGATACTATTATCTCCGTCGGGCGATTAGGCAGGGTATACTTAAGTGCGTTGCTCAGCAAATTATATAATATACTCTCCAGGTAAGCTTTCGGATACTTCATCGAAGCCTCTTCGAGCCTTACTTCTATTTGTGCATGCTTCTCGTATATAGTGGCATGCAGCTGGTTAATGATGTTGTGTATCACTTCATTAAAGTCACAATCATCATAGGTTATATCCTTGTTCAGCTTTATCTCCGCTGTTTCCATCAGCGTATTCAGGCTGTCTATCAGTGCTACACTGCTCTGGTGTATCAGGTTCATCACCTCATCCTTCTCCAATGCGTCAAACGAGTGTTCGTCGGGGTCAGACAACATCTTGATATTACCCACAGGGCCACGCAGGTTATGTGCTATCATATGGTTCAGCTCATTCATCTGCCCTATCTTATTCACAAGGCTCAACCTGGCCGCTTCCAGTTCTGTGTTCTTGCGCTTCAACTCCGACTCCAGTTCCTTACGTTGCGTGATATCAGATATCTGTGCAATGAAGAATCCAGGCGTACCGTCTTCATTCCACACCAGCGATACATTCAGTAATACCCATATGATCCTGTTATTTTTGGACACATAGCGCTTCTCCAATATCACATATTGTTCCCGCTTATTCAGCAACTTGTTTATCGCAATATCATCTCCGGGCAGATCTCCGGGAAAGGTGATCTCTCTGTACGTTACGTTCAACAACTCTTCGCGGGTATAGCCGGTTATCTCGCACAGTGCATTATTTACTTCTATCCACTTACCGTCAGGACTAAGTAGGGCCATGCCCGTGCCGGAATAATTAAAGGCATTAGCAAATGTATCTCTGCTCTTCTTTAGTTCCTGCTGTGCCAGTACCAGCTCGGTTATGTTAGCGCCATATACTATAACAAGGTCCAGGCTGCCTGCCTCATTAAATACCGGGGACAATCGCCTCAGGTGATAAGACACCTGGCCATCTCTCCCTACCAGCCGTTCTGTAAACTCTACCAGACCCTTCTTGGCTAATAATGCTTCAAATCTCTGCTCCCTTTCTTCCGCTATCGAAACAGGCAGGTTTCTGTAGGCTACATAGTCGGCATGGCGCTTTCCTATCAGCCATTTACGGAACACGTCGTCTTTCACTGCATTCGGGTTAATGAACAGGAAACGATGTTCTGAATCATGTACAGCAATATCTGCTGGCATGTTATTGAGTATCCGTTCATAGAAGAGCCGCTGCTCTTCAAATCGCTTATTGGCATTCTTCTCTTCAGTTATGTCCCTCAGCTTCCATATCTCTGCGTTCCTGCCGTCGCCAAGCGATATAGGTATGTAATCCCGGCTGTAGGTCTTACCATTTAAAAGCTCTATCTCATCATTCCTCACCAGCCTCCGGGCCGCACGCACTTCTTCCGCACGCGCCGCAAACTTCTTCGGATCTTTTACCTTCAGGCTGCGCGCAGCAATGCTATGGGCTATCGGCGTACCTGCAAACTCTTCAGGCGACTCTTCTATGTCATATATGTCGCAGAATGCCTGGTTGGCAAACAGTATCTGCGGCACATCGTCTACCACTACCAGGCCATCTTCCAGGTTGCTGATCAGCGTAGACAATAACTGTTGTGTTGAAGAATGTAATTGTTCATTTTTCTTTCGCTCGTCAATATCCAGGTGGGTACCAATAGCCCGCAGTGGCGTGCCATCGGCAGCCTTCCGGATAATCACGCCGGAGCTCTGCACCCATTTATAGCCACCGTCCTTTAACCGGTAGCGTAGCTCACACGTATAGTGGGTTGAGTCGCCATTTTCATAAAGCGCTATCTTTTCCCTCGACATCGCAAAGTCATCAGGATGTACAATAGTGCGCCACTCGTCGCGGTTATTTATTTTATTAAAATACTGATCAAAATTTCTATGCCACTTGTCGGAGAATACTACATCTCCCGTAACCATGTCCATATCCCACATACCGTCACCGGCTGCATCCAGCGCTGTTTTCCAGCGTTCTTCCTGCAGCCTTGGCTCTGCCATGGCGTGTGGCAGCACTACTATGTAAATGCCATCCTTATCCGCACATATGCTGAATATCTGCACCTCGGTAGCACTTCGTATATCGCAACGCGCTGCAATGGCCTTTTCTATCTCTGTCTTGTACTTCAGTAATAATGGCGCACTGTCCAGCGTTGCTCCGGCCGTCACCAGTTGCTTGCCCGCATCGCCCCATACATCCGTTACCACCTTCTCGTTCGACACACGTATCACTACCTCGCCAATGTGGCCGAGGGTCTGGGCAATAATTGTATATGTATCTGCTCCGCTCTGGTGCATTGTTATTTTACTAGTTGATACCAAAAAGCTGCATGATGTGGGCTACTATCCTTGGCGATGTTTTGCCATCCCACATTTCCGGTATGCCACCCTTCTTCCAGTTGCCGCTAAACAACTTTTCCATGGCAGGTGCTACCGCCTTGGGGTCTGTACCCAGCAATTCGTTAGTGCCTACGGTACATGTCTCAGGCCTTTCTGTGCTGTCACGCAAGGTCATACATGGTATGCTCATCACCGTTGCCTCTTCCGTAATACCACCGGAGTCTGTTATTACTGCTTTGGCATTTTTAACAAGGTAGTTGAATTCCAGGTAGCCCAGCGGCTCTATAATATGCAGGTTAGGCGCACTTACGCCCGCAGCTTCCAGTATTTTAGCCGTACGCGGGTGTATCGGGAATACCAGCGGCAGCCCGTGCGATGATTTAACGATCTCATCTATCAGGTACTTCAGGTTATCCTGGCTGTCCACATTGGCAGGGCGGTGCAGCGTCATAATGATGTACTCCCTCTCTTTCAGCCCAAGTGTTTTCCATACTTCCGGCTGCTGAAAACGGGGCATCTGCTTATACAGCGTATCTATCATGGTATTGCCCACAAAAAATATCCTGTCTTCGCTTATTCCCGCCTTGCGCAGGTTGTTGTTCGCCACGTCCGATGTGGTGAAGAAATAGTCTGTTATAGAATCCGTCACCATGCGGTTTATCTCTTCCGGCATCGTCCAGTCACCGCTGCGGATGCCTGCTTCCACGTGCGCTACCTTTATATTGTTCAGCTTTTTTGCAGCTATAGAGCATGCCATGGTCGATGTTACATCACCCACAACTATGCACAGGTCACAAGGCTTTTCCAGCAATAGCTTTTCGTAGCCCATCATTATCTTGCCGGTCTGCTCAGCCTGCGTACCGCTGCCCACTTCCAGGTTATGGTGAGGCGCGGGTATATTTAGCTGCTCAAAGAAATCAGCGCTCATCTTCTTGTCATAATGCTGGCCAGTATGCACAAGGCGATACTGAATATCCTTGCCATTTTGCTGCTGCACCTCTATAGCATCTATTATCGGTGCTATCTTCATGAAATTCGGCCTCGCGCCTGCTATTATATCTATGAGCATATCTTAAAAACTAAAAAATCAAAAGTCAAAAATTAAAATCTCCCACCTCATTACCCCATTATCATTGAGCCATTATACACCACATTGCCGCATTCATTGAGCCATTAAGCTATTAAGCCATTGAGCCATTAATCAACATTCACCCACCTTCTTGTCAGCAGGCTCTCAATAGCTGCAAAGCTGGCAAGCGTTGTGTTTACCGCATCATCAAACGGCACCAGCGCCTGCCCGCCATTCTTCACCCTGTCTACCAGTAGCTTGAACTGTGTAGCATGCCCCTTGTCTATACCGGTCTTCAACTTAGAGAATCCGCTATAGCCAAAGCCCTCCGTCACACGGAAGTTGTCGGTTACTATCGTTCTGTCTTGTGCATATACTTCTATACGCTCTTTACTGTAAGACTTGCTGCCGTTAGAAAAATAGTTGATCACACCGGTACTGCCGTTCTCATACTCCAGCAGTATCGATGCGCTGTCTGTATTGGCCTGTGGGTTAATGCCCATGGCATTCATACACACACTCTTTATCTTACTGCCGGTCAGGTAAGTAATAAGGTCCATATAGTGGCAGGCTTCACCTACTATACGGCCACCGCCTACCTTCATGTCATGCACCCATACATTCTGTGGTATATGGCCGGCATTCATGGTAGCTATCACGTTCATCTGCACATTGCCCGTCAGCTGCTTTACCTTCTGCATATGCGGACTAAACCTGCGGTTAAACCCTACCGTCAGCGTCTTGTCACCCTTATAAGCTTTAATGATACCGTCCAGTTCCTCACGGCTCAGCGCCAGCGGCTTTTCTACAAACACGTGTTTACCCGCTTCCAGGCTTTCCGTTACCATGCGGGCATGTTCATTATGCCTTGTGGTAATGATCACCAGGTCTATTGTTGGGTCGTTGATGATGCTATTATAATCGGTTGTGCTCTTGCCTATCTTGTGTTTCTTGGCCAGCGTGGTGCCGGTAAGGCCCTGCGCACTGGCTATAGCATACAGCGGTGCATTGATCTCACTCAGCACCGGCAGCATGGTCATCGCAGTAAAGTTGCCCGCACCTATTATGCCTATCCCTCCCCTGCCTGCTTCAAACTTTCCATCAGTAATAGATACAGACACAGCGTGCTGGCTCTTTTCAGGGTATTCCAGTATCGATGCTATCGAATTCGGGTTACTGATGTTACCATATATCTGGTCAAAATTCTCCAGTTGCACACGCTCGGTTATCAGCCCGGCCACATTCAGCTTCCTGGTGGCTATCGCCTGCAGTATCGCCTGGAAGTTACGCTTCTCTGTCCACCGCACAAATGGCAGCGGATAGTCTATACCCTCCTTTTCATAGCGGTCGTCGTAGCGGCCGGGGCCATACGAGCAGCTCACCTGGAAGGTCAGTTCCTTTTCATAAAAATCAGCACGGCTTATGTTCAGGCCTATCACGCCCACCAATATGATGCGGCCACGCTTACGGCTCATCTTGGCAGCCTGCGCTATTATCTCGTCGGTCTTGGCGCTGGCCGTGATGATCACGCCATCGCAACCTTGCCCGTCTGTTACAGAGATCACATACTTCACCTGGTCCACACCATCGCGCGGGTTGATGGCAATGATACCTTTCTCCTTCGCTATGGCTATCTTCTTCGGGTCCAGGTCTACACCTATCACACGGCAGCCATTGGCTACCAACAGTTCTGCTGTTATCATGCCTATCAGGCCCAGGCCCACAACTACTATGGTTTCCCCCAATTGCGGATTGCACAGGCGTATACCCTGCAAGCCTATGGAACCAATAACAGTAAAGGCCGCCTCTTCATCGGTAACATTATCAGGTACCGATGCAACCAGGTTCTTAGGTATACATACATATTCTGCATGCGGACCGTTAGATGCTACCCTGTCGCCTATTTTGAATTCATTTACGCCATCGCCTACAGCTATTACTTTGCCCACATTACAGTAACCCAGCGGAAGGGGCTGCCCCAGTTTGTTGAACACGGCATTAATGGTAGGCTTCAGACCATCGGTCTTTATCTTGGCCAGTACCTCCTTCACCCTGTCCGGTTGCTGACGGGCCTTCTGCAGCAGGTTGGCCTTGCCAAACTCCACCAGCATACGCTCCGTACCCAGCGATACCAGGCTACGGGTGGTTTGTATCAATACACATCCCCTCTTTACCGCAGGTGCAGGTACCTCTTCCAGCACTGTCGCGCCCGTCTTGAATGATTGTATGATCTGTTTCAATATGTATGATGTTGAGTATTATTTTTCAATGTACGAAATGCTTTCATTTCGCCCTCGTTTTCGGTGTGCAAAGGTAATTTATTATCTCCATCTTTAATACTACTTGCCTATTATCCAATTCTTAATATCAATATCGAAAAACAGATCGAGCACATACAATTTCCTCCTGTCGCGAGAGTTCAGCATAGCGCTCTCCTGACGACATAAGTGAATCAGTCTCCGACTGACCCGGATAACACATTGACAAAATTTATACGCATTTACTTTCTGATCTCCGGGTTCACACAAAAATCCATTGGCCCCATTTTTTAAGACAACATTATCACACATACCAATACCATTTTTACCTAATTTTAGCCCCTGATGACATTCCTGGAGCACGTCGGCAAAATATCCCTCATGATAAAGGGAGGTTTTACAAAGCCCGAGAACCTGAAAGTTTACTGGAAAGAGTTTATGGAACAATGCAACGACATTGGCATCCGCTCCTTGCCTATTGTCATCATCATCTCCCTGTTCATTGGTATGGTGATGACGGTGCAGTTCTCTTACCAGCTTGTCAGCCCGTTCGTACCCAAGTCCATCATCGGTACCCTCGTCCGCGATTCTGCCATCCTCGAATTTTCGCCTACCGTTACCTGTATCGTCCTCGCTGGCGTGGTTGGCTCCAAAATAGCCTCGGAGCTCGGTAATATGCGCGTCAGCGAACAAATAGACGCATTAGAAATAATGGGGATAAACACCCGATCATACCTCATCCTGCCTAAAATACTGGCTGGCATCATCGTAGTGCCATGTCTTATTGTGCTGGCTATTGCTATCAGTATATCGGGTGGCTACCTTGCTGGTTTATTCTCTCACATCCTCACCCGCCAGCAATTCCTTACCGGCCTTACCACAGGTTTTGTACCATACAACCTGGTTTTTGCTATGGTCAAATCATCAGTTTTCTCCCTTATCATCACCATTATACCGTCCTATTTTGGCTACCATGTAGAAGGTGGCGCACTCGAGATCGGCCGCGCATCCACAACCGCCGTCGTGGTCAGCTGCATCCTCATCCTCTTCGCCGACTATGGCCTTACTGTGTTGCTATTATAATTGTAATAAAATCATACTCTTTCCGTTGTTGTAGTATGAGATACATACTATCTACCCTGCTCTGCACTTTGTTTTTCCAGGTTTCAATAGCTAAAAATAATAATGAGATCTCCCTTAGCGGAGGCATACTTTCCAACTATCAGTTCCGGGGCATATTTAATGGGCCGCTGGTTGGTTATATGGATATGCCCCGCATTCCTCAGGGATATAGTGGCGCTGCGTTCATTACCTATCGCAGACTTTTTTTTAATAAATTGGCCGTCAGGGCAACTGCGGGCTTAGACAACCAGTCGGGACGGCTGTCCTACGGCCCTCCCCACTCCAGTACATTTTCTTCTGTGTATTCAATCGGCTATTATAAAAGAAGGTCGTATACGATCGCCGCAGAGTGCTTTTTATGTTATAGATACAGAAAAGAATATGATTTTTTATAGCGGTATCGGTGTTGGCTCTACAAAAAGCACTGAAACATATACATTCGTAGACAATGTCAAGTATGCCAATATGTTTTACGGGCCACAAGGTAAAGTACCAACAAATCCATACGCCCATAGCAGGTCGGAATATACATGGCAACTTACTTTATTAGGACTGGAATACCAGGCACGCTTTGTGAGTTTTGGCGGGGAAATAGGGTACGGCTACAAAGGACTTGGAAATATTTTTGTTGGCTATCGTTTCTAAAAAACAGCTAAAATTTGTCCAGCGATCTTAACCCTGCACCAATCATTAAAACAACAATTATACATTCGTTTTGTGCATATCTTTATTTGGAACACCCTCTTGTTCCAACGTATCTTTGCACCACCTAAAACCCCTTCTCATGCATAAAAAACCATCACCTGAAAAGCCCTCAGCATTAAAACGTAAATCCTGAAAATCCCTAAATCCTATGAATCATGGTTCAGACGAAAAACACCCGGTTCACTTTCCACAACCCATTCAAAACCAATACCAACAACACCCGTTTTGCTCATTTTTTAAAAATCAATACTCCCAATACTCAAATACTAACCATACTGTTTCCGATAACAATCAACAACCCAAATTCTGTAAATTCTTAAATTCTGGCCAATTCTGATTCAGACAAAAACACCCGGTCCAAATTCCACAATCCATTCAAAATCAACACCAACAACACCCGATTGTCTTCATTTTTTTCCAATACTGCCTTTACTCAAATACTCACCATACTGATTCAGACAATCTAAATTCTGTAAATTTTAAAATTCTGGCCAATTCTGATTCAGACGATCACAATTAACATCTCCTCTCTTGAAATTTGGAGTTTCATTCCTGGAAATTAAATTAATTTTACACCCTCATGTCCGACGCGATAAAGCACGAATGTGGCCTGGCGTACATCCGCCTGCTCAAGCCACTCTCTCATTACCACCTCAAGTACGGTACCGCAGTGTACGGCCTCAATAAGCTATACCTGCTCATGGAAAAACAGCACAACCGTGGCCAGGACGGCGCCGGTATCGCCAGTGTAAAGCTGGATGTGCCTCCCGGCAACCAAAATATGCACAGGTTGCGCGTAAGCGGCCAGCAGGCCATTGCCCGGATATTCCAGAACATCAACGAAGAGGTTGCCGATCTCGAAAAAGCATACCCCAATATCCTGCAGCACCCCGGCTTTATGAAAGGGTACATGCGTTTTGCGGGCGAGCTGCTGCTGGGCCACCTGCGCTACGGCACACAGGGCAAGAACAATATAGAATTCTGCCATCCGTTCATCAAGCACGATATTAACCCCACCCGTAGCCTGGCTATGGCCGGCAATTTCAACCTCGTCAATACCGACGAGCTGTTTGATATGCTGACGCAGCACCCAACAAGTACTATGCGCGAGAGCGATCTCGGCGCCATGATCGAGACCATACATTACTATCTGTGCCTGGCCGACGATACTAACCCTGAAGCACTGAACATTGAGGGTATCCTCAAACAGGCCACTATCCATTTCGATGGCGGCTATGTGTTCAGCGGGCTTATCGGCAATGGCGATAGCTTCGTGATGCGCGATGCCAACGGCATCAGGCCGTGTTACTATTACAAGAACGACGAGGTTATAGTGGCTGCATCAGAGCGTGCTGCTATTATGACGGCATTCAATGTAACAAAAGAAGACGTGATCAAGCTCGCACCAGGCCATGCTATCATTATATCTGCCAATGGCGACTTTAAAGATGTAGAGATACTGCCTGCCCGCAAGCTCACCGCATGCAGCTTCGAGCGTATCTACTTCAGCCGCGGCAGCGATCCGTCTATATACCGCGAGCGTATGCAGCTGGGCCGCAACCTGGCCGCAACCGTGCTCAAAGAGCTGGATTATCACCTCAAGCATACCATCGTTTCCTTCATCCCCAACACTGCCGAGACTGCATTCTACGGCCTTATAAAGGGATTGGAAGACTGGTTGAAAGAGATAACGCTCACGCGCATCATGGCGCGCAAAGACGAGCTGACCGCCGACGAAATGCGTGAACTCATCAATCGTCGTGTTCGTATCGAGAAGATAGCCATCAAAGATGCCAAGCTGCGCACCTTCATCACGGAAGATGCCTCGCGCAACGAGATGGTACAACACGTATACGACATTACCTATGGCACCGTAGAACGCGATGTCGATACCCTGGTGGTCATTGACGACTCGATCGTTCGCGGCACCACTCTGAAAGAGAGTATCATCAAGATGCTCGACCGCCTGGGCCCTAAGCGTATCATAGTAGTATCATCTGCCCCGCAGATCCGCTACCCCGATTGCTACGGTATAGATATGAGCCGCATGGGCGATTTCATTGCCTTCCAGGCCGCCGTACAGCTGCTTAAGGAAACAGGCAGGGAACACGTCCTCACAGACACCTACAATCTGTGTAAAGATGCCGAGCAAAACAATAAGCTGAAAGAACAAAACTTTGTAAGGGCAATATATGAGCCGTTCACTGCCGAAGAGATCAGCGCAAAGATAGCCCGCATGCTGCGCCACGCCGATGTAAATGCACAGGTAGATGTGATCTACCAGAGCATAGAAGGCCTGTACGACGCCTGCCCCAACGATAAAGGCGACTGGTATTTTACCGGCAACTACCCCACACCGGGGGGCAACCGCGTAGCCAACCGTGCGTTCATCAACTACATGGAGCAGAAAGAAGCAAGAGGATATTAAATCACTCAATTACATAATACAGATGTGGCATCCCGCACATGCGGGATGCCACATCTACTAAGGCAAGAGATAATTATTATCTGACTATCTGTGCATATACCACATCCGCATTATGTATCACTTGTGCTACATACATGCCGGCAGGCAGGTTACTGATATCTATCTCCGCCTTGTTGGTCGTCATTACTGCTTTTGATGTTTGGTCATAGATCGTGATACTATACGTCTTCCAGTCAGCAGGCACATCAACCGTCACTCTACCATTTACTGCGGGGTTAGGAAATACCTTTACAGTACCGCGAAGTGGCTCTTTGGGTACACCTACATTAAGCTGGCGGGCAACATCGCGGTAGCGTATATTGGTGATGATCTCAGCGCCTGTATTGTCAACGGTGTCTGTTTTATTGGCCGTTACCCACAGCGCAGGGTAATGACCACCATTCACCAACCATTTATACTCTACTGTAGTGCGTGGTATAGTGAACGGGAAGCCGCTGAAATCAATAGAATCTATTTCCCTGATGAACGAGCGCACGCGTATGCAGTTAACGGGCGATGTGTAATAAGGGGTGGTAATAGTACCCCAGCCATCCACAGTGGTCTTGCGGTAGCCGGTTTGCTTCAGCGAAGCAGTACCTGAAAGCCCTATAGTGAGTGAGAACCTGGAGCTATCTGCGCTGTGATAGGTAAGCGGAAAGTAGTACCAGTCATCGTCTATGGTATAGTTGAATGGAGTAGGCAAACCACCTATCTTAGCGGCAAAAGCTACTGCTGAATAGCGGCTGGGGCTGGTCTTTTTCTCAAAGAAAGTATAGAGCTGGTTGATTGACACGGGAAGGAACGAGCTGGCTCCGGGGAACGAATCAGACACCTTGTAACCATAGGCAGTGAACGAGATCAACGCGTAGGCCAGGTTCACAGACAGCGCTGTTTTATAGGTATCTACATTCTGTGTTATTGGCACCAGGTCGCTGTAGTTCCAGGCAAAGCCCGCACCGCTATCTGCCAGGTTTATGGTGTTCCCTACTATATTGGCATTACTGTAGCGCAGGGTATCGCCAGAAACAGGCATGTCGCTCGACGTAATAGTTATCTGGGCCTGGGCACCCAGCATCGTAGTAAGAATGCAAACAAGTGTAAATATCCTTCTCATTGAAATACAAAAATTTATCAAATATAACAATTATCATCTTATATAGTAGCCATATCATAATGAGCCAACCGCTCCCAAAGCTTATGCCTGCTATATATACTATCTTTGCCCCGCATAAATTATGACAGCAATAAAACCTTTCCTGAGATTGAGCGGGCTGGAGCCCCTGGTGGTGCGCCCGGATATGAATTTCGTTAACGTGGGTGAACGAACCAACGTCACCGGCTCTAAGAAGTTTGCCCGCCTCATCCGCGAGAATAAGTATGAAGAAGCTTTGTCTGTTGCCCGCCAGCAGGTAGAGAATGGCGCACAGATACTGGACATCAATATGGACGATGCATTGCTGGACGGCGCACAGGCCATGACCACCTTTGTGAACCTGCTGCAGGCGGAGCCCGATATTGCGCGTATCCCCATCATGCTCGATTCGTCCAAGTTCTTCATCATAGAATCGGGGCTGAAGTGTATACAGGGCAAGTGTATCGTTAATTCTATCTCGCTGAAGGAAGGCGAAGACAAGTTCATAGAGCAGGCGGAGATATGCCATAGCTATGGAGCCGCAGTTATAGTAATGGCCTTTGATGAGACAGGCCAGGCAGATACACTGGAGAAGAAAGTGTCAATCTCTGAACGGGCTTATAAGATACTCACCCAGCGTGTGGGCTTTGCGCCGGAAGACATCATTTTTGACCCCAACATATTTGCGATAGCCACGGGTATAGAAGAGCATAATAACTACGGGGTAGACTTTATTGAAGCCACGCGTATCATTAAGCAGCGCATGCCGCTGACCAGGGTGAGTGGTGGCGTAAGTAACATATCGTTCTCGTTCCGCGGCAACGATCCGGTGCGCGAAGCCATGCATAGCGTGTTCCTGTATCATGCCATACAAGCGGGTATGGATATGGGCATAGTAAATGCCGGTCAGCTGGTGGTATATGACGAGATAGAGCCACAGCTGCGTGAGCTTTGCGAAGACGTGATACTGAACCGCAGGCCCGACGCCACCGAGCGCCTGGTAACATTTGCAGAGACCGTAAAGGCCAAAGATAAAGAACACAAGGTAGATGATGCCTGGCGGACGGCAAGCGTTGAAGAACGCCTGAAACACGCGCTGGTAAACGGCATTACCGATTATATAGATACCGATACGGAAGAGGCAAGAGCTAAATATACCGTACCGCTGGAGGTGATAGAGGGGCCGCTGATGGATGGCATGAACGTAGTAGGCGACCTTTTTGGCAGTGGCAAGATGTTCCTGCCACAGGTGGTAAAGAGTGCACGTGTAATGAAGAAGAGCGTGGCCTGGCTTACACCATTCATAGAAGCAGAGAAAGAACTGAAACGCCAGGCACACCTTGCTGCCGGTACAATAAATGAGGAATCAGCCGGGGCACCTAAGATACTGATGGCAACGGTAAAGGGCGATGTACACGATATTGGCAAGAATATAGTAGGCGTGGTACTTGGCTGCAATGGCTACGACATTATAGACCTCGGCGTAATGGTACCTGCTGATAAGATACTGGACACAGCAGAGAAAGAGCAGGTAGACATCATCGGCCTCAGCGGGCTGATCACCCCATCGCTGGACGAGATGGTGCATGTAGCGAGAGAGATGAAGCGCCGCGGCATGAAGCAACCGTTACTGATAGGTGGTGCCACCACCAGCCGTATGCACACGGCAGTGAAGATAGCCCCGCAATACGACAATGGCGTGGTGTACGTGCTGGATGCCAGCCGTAGCGTGACCGTAGCTGGCAGCCTGCTGAGCAAAGAGAACAAAGACAGTTTCCTGCAGGTGATAAACACGGAGTACGACAAGCTGCGCGAAGACTTTGCTAATAAGAAGGGCAATAAACAATATGTACCTTTTGCCCGCGCACAGGCCACGCCTGTAAGCATAGACTGGAACAACTACGAATTGCCCAAGCCCAAACACATGGGCGTGACCGTATTTAACGACCACGAGCTGGCAGAGATAAGGCAGTACATAGACTGGGGGCCATTCTTTATAGCCTGGGAGATGAAGGGCAAGTTCCCTGCGATACTGAATGATGAGCACGTGGGCGTAGAAGCGACAAGGCTCTACAACGAAGCCAATGAAATGCTGGATAGGATCATTGCCGAAAAATGGCTGGTGGCGAAAGGTGTAGCCGGCTTCTGGGCGGCAGATAAGATCGCACCGGATACCCTGGTTATAAAAGATGAGGCGGGCAATAAGCTGACGACCTTAGAGATGCTGCGCCAGCAGGTAAAGAAAGCAGACGGGCAACCAGAGTTCTCCCTGGCCGACTTTGTAAAACCCGCTAACATAAAGCCAGAAGAGCAGGACCACATGGGTGCCTTTGCCGTAAGCATACATGGCATAGAGCCGCACCTGCAGCGCTTTATGGATGATCACGACGACTTCCATAAGATATTGCTACAGGCACTGGCCGACAGGCTGGCAGAGGCTTTTGCCGAGCTGCTGCACAAGAAGGTAAGGACAGAGCTATGGGGTTACGCAGCAGATGAGCAGATGCCCATAAGCGAACTGGTGCACGAGCAATACCAGGGCATACGCCCTGCGCCCGGCTACCCTGCCTGCCCGGACCATACAGAGAAGCTAAAGCTGTTCGACCTACTGAAGGCAACGGAGAACGCCGGCATCACCCTGACAGAATCGCTGGCCATGTACCCCGCGGCATCGGTGTGTGGCTGGTACTTCAGTCACCCGCAGAGCACCTACTTCGGCATCAACAAGATACTCCCCGACCAGCTGGAAGACTATGCCCGCCGCAAAGGCATGACCATAGAAGAAGCCACCAAATGGCTGATGCCGGTGTTGGAGTAAATTATATTTGACAGCTATTAATGATATAGCTTTGTATTGAAGAGTTAAAGCAATAACAAGTGAGCACTACAGAACAACAAGTAACAACAACCGATGACCAGCAACCCAAGGTGGTGCGCATACTGGCCAGCATTGTATCTTATATATGCCACCCGGTGTTCATGCCGCTGATAATGGCGGTAGTGCTGAATATGTTGTCGCCGGTGAGCTTTAGCGGTATCACACCGAAGCAACAGGGCATGCTGCTCATCAACATTGTTATCTCGTCGGTAATGTTCCCGCTGTTTGCCATATTACTGATGAAGCCGCTGGGCTTTATTACCAGCTATCATATGCCTACGGCCAAGGAACGTACCATACCGCTGATGGTGACCATGGTGTTCTACTTCTGGATAAGCCACGTGTTCAACAGCATGACCGAGATATCGGTGCCCTTCATATTGAAAGTGCTGATGCTGGGCAATTTCTGGGGTATCATCCTGTTGTTCGTCATCAACATCTTTACCAAGATAAGCATGCACACCGCTGCAGCCGGTGGTATGCTGGGTATCATCATAGTACTGATGATGACCAGCCCGGTGAATATGATCGTACCGTTCTTTAGTGCTATGGTGATCGCCGGCATTATAGGTACGGCGCGTATGCTGCTGAAGGCACACCAGCGCGGCGATGTATGGCTGGGCTATATTGTAGGGATCATCGTGCAGATAGGCGCATACATCTACCTTAAATAATTGAGTAGCTCGTGTTGGACCAAGTTATATCCACCTGGCAGATACATAATCGCATCAACATTTACTTGCTGGATGCCATAGCAGAAGAACATCTCAATGATACTGCCTCGTCTAAAGGACGCACAGTAGGTGAGCAACTGGCGCATATGCACAACGTGCGGCTGCTGTGGCTGAAGGCATCAGCACCAGCCTTACTTGAAGGATTGGACAAATTAGAGAAGGACAACCTGACCAAAGCAACACTTGCGGCTGCACTAAATGCCAGCAGTGCTGCCATAGAACAGCTGCTGACACAAGGCCTTGAGACAGGCAAGATAAAAGGCATGAAGCCCTACCCTATGACCTTCCTGGGCTACATGATATCGCATGAGTCGCACCACAGGGGGCAGTTGATGATGGCATTGAAACAAAGCGGCCACCCGGTAGATAAGAAGATACAGTTCGGGTTGTGGGAATGGGGAACACGATAAGATACATAACAGCACTCCTAAGACCCACAATTGACTACCGTGACCTAGCTCGTTTTAAAGCATGTGTAACCCGTAGTAATCACCCCCGACATTCGACAACGCGCTTCGCTTGGTCGAATATCGTCCCCTCTTTCAGCCGGCGCGCATAGGCTATGCAAAGAGGGGAGTTGTCCAGCTTCATCAACACTTTACATAAACAAACAAGCCGCCTTTCGGGCGGCTTGTTCATTGAATGCAGTTCCTGTTCTTATTTAGACTCAGGGTACAGTATAGCTGTAAACTCGTTGTTATCGGTGAACAGCTTCTTGGCAGCATCCTGTATGTCTGCAGCTGTCAGCTTGTTCACATAGCTTTCGTAGTTCAGTATCCTGTCCTTATCGCGGCCCCAGAAGAGGTTAGCGGTCATCTTCTCTGTCCAGAACTTGTTCTCTTTCACATCGGTCTTGTACTTCTCGATCCACTGGCTCTTTACCTTGTCTACGTCCTTGGCATCAGCACCTTTTTCCTTCAGGTTCTTGATCTCGTCTTTAGCGGCTGCCAGCAGCTTATCTACATTCTCAGGGCCGCAAGGCAGTGCCAGCTGAATAGCGTAGCGCTCATATGGCTCTTTAGACATATTGCCGCTAAAGCCACCACCGTAGATAGCACCCATCTTCTCGCGCATCTCTTCTATCACCTTTATGTTCAGTATCTCAGCCACTGCCTTTGTTTTCAGAGACATGTCTTCTGAATATGGCATTTCGCCTGAGTAGAAGGTAAGGATAAGGCTCTTAGGCTCCTTGCCTTTGTGTACTGCCAGTTGGTTAGTGCCCTTTACCATGCGTACACCATTGTCTTTGTAAGAAACGGTCTTGTTCTTAGCAGGAATGCTGCCGAGGTATGTTTCCAGCAATGGTATAGCAGTCTCAGGCTTTACGTTACCGGCCATAAAGAAATGGTAACCATCGGCGCTACCGAACTCATCAGCGTATATCTGTATAGCACGGTCCAGGTTGATGCTGGCCAGGTCTTCTTTCTTAGGGAAGGCAGTGCGCGCCAGCGGGTTATTGTTGAACATCACCTTCAGCATCGTATCAGCAAAGGCAGCCTGAGGATTGGCGGTGATGAACTGCAGCATAGCTGTCTGCTTGTCTTTATATGCCTTGAACAGGGCTTCGTCTTTACGCGGCTGCATGATCTGCAGGTATAGCAATTGCAGCATAGGCTCAAAGTCCTTCACTGTGCTGCTGCACTTGATCTCATCATCTATTTCGCTGATGGTCATAGAAGCTTCTATCTTCTTGCCAGCCAGTATCTTTTCGATCTCGGTAGGATCATAAGCGCCGTAGCCCATGTTATCCATGATCTCTGTAGCGAACTTCACGTTGTTCTTATCAGCAACACCATAGTTATTAGAACCACCCTTCTTGATACCTGTCAGCAATATCTCATCGCTCTTGAAGTCTGTAGGCTTGATGGTCACCTTTATACCATTGCTTAATGTGTAAGTAGTAGCACCGAAACCATCCTCGGCCTGCTGGCTTACTACTTTGCCTGCTGTAGGCTTAGTGGTCATCAGTGCTGCAGCTACTTTCTTCTCTTCGTCCTTCTTCACTGCCTGCTTGAAGCTCTTGGTGGTCATGGCCAGCAATTCCTTGTCTGAAGGGAATTTCAGGTCAGCTTTGTCAGGGCCAGTGATCAGCGTGAATGTGTTGGGACTTGCTGTCCATTTCTTGATGGCAGCGTTCACCTCTGCTACAGTGATGCCCGGCAGCAGGTTCTTCTGATAGTTGAATTCGTTGTTGATACCAGGGAAAGACTCACCATCCAGGAAGGCGCGGATATACTCTTCCACATACATCTTGCTATCGGTAGTACTCTTTTCGTTGTATGCTTTTTCTATGCTGCTCAGCATGTTCTTGCGCGCTACTTCCAGCTCAGAGCCATTGAAGCCGAACTGCTTTATCTTCAGCAATACTCCGGTGGCAGCGTTCATAGCTGTTTCCACATCGTTGCCATTGATACCGCTGGAGATGACGAAGCCTTCATAACCATGGATCAGGTTGTCGTTACCTGCGTAAGCATATGGGAACGGAGGTTCTGCGCTCTGCGTCAGTTCAGACAGGCGACGGTTGATCATCTGTATAGCCAGTGCACGCACCAGGCTATTGCGGTAATCACCTACGGTCTTGTCTTCTGTCTTTTTAGTATACGGGAACATGATGGTCAGCTCAGCGTTAGTAGCTTCCTTGTCGGTAACCACCATCGCTTCCGGAGCTTTACGTGCAGTAACATCAATGTAGTTGCGCTTCTTTTCATTGGCAGGATTCTTCACACCACCAAAGTGATCCTGGATCATCTTCTTAGCAGTAGCCACATCTATATCACCTACTACGATTACCGCCTGCAGATCAGGGCGATACCAGTCGTGGTAAAAGCTACGGATGGTCTCGTACTTGAAGTTGTGCAGGATCTCATCTTTACCGATAGGCAGGCGCTGCGCGTACAGAGAACCAGATGCCAGCTTAGGGAAGTACTTCTTCAGCATGCGATCGTCAGCACCCTTGCCCAAGCGGCTTTCTTCCAATACTACGCCACGCTCTTCATCTATATCCTTGTCTGTAAGCAATGCATTGTGTGCCCAGTCTTCAATGATCTGGAAACCTTTCTCCAGGTTACCCGGCTTATCGGTAGGGATAGGCAGGATATATACTGTCTGATCGAAAGCGGTATAGGCATTGAGGTCGGCACCGAACTGTACACCTATAGACTGCAGGTAGCTTACCAGTTCGTTCTTCTGGAAGTTCTTGGTGCCGTTGAAGTTCATGTGCTCCATGAAGTGGGCCAGACCCAGCTGCTCGTTGGTCTCCAGGATAGAGCCGGCCTTTACTGCCAGGCGCAGTTCCACCTTACTCGCAGGCTTGTGGTTGTTGCGGATGTAATAGGTAAGCCCATTATCCAGTTTGCCGGTGACAACATCCGGGTCTTTGGGAATGGGTGCTTTCAGGTCCTGCGCACGCGTAATGGCAGGCAGGGCGATGGCTATCGCCGAGCATAATACGGAGGTCCGTATAAAGTAACTGATCCGATTCATATTAATTTTTATGTGGTTGCTAAATTATAGTGAATTTATGTAATGACATAGTATTGTTTAATTGGCATTGGTAATTTAACAATTGGGGCTATGGCTTTAAGAGCCTTCTGTTGGGTATCTTTCGCTCTTACAGAGCTCTACCCTACTTGTTTAATCCCACCCGGGACTGCATCCCGGGCTATTATCTTTCGGTCTTTCAGACCGGCCCTTTTTGACTAAAATGCCATCGCCTAAGGGGAGGTTTTAATAGCGCGCGGACGTGATTGCCGTTTTTTCGTACGTTGGCTTAGCCTCACCCCCGGCCCTCTCCAAAGGAGAGGGAGATGACATGCGGTGTTGATGCCGCACAGCAATAACCGCGTACTATCATTTCAACAGTTTGTTATACTCCATTACCAGCCTGATCTCGCCGAAGCTGAAGTCATCGCCCAGGCGATCTTTCAGCGGGCGCAAGCCGATGTTGGGATTGTTCGATTCCGCGATGAGCTCCATTATCTTATCCACCTTGTACGGCGATACAAGCTTGAATATATCCACCTCGCCAGTAGTGACGAACTTGGCGATGTGGCCTTCTACTGTTGATAAGGAGAGTTTTCGCTTCTCTGCTATCTCTTCTATGGTGTACCCTTCTTTATGCAGTGCCAGTGTGGCCTTGTGTGTTTCTCCTGCTGCGGGTTTGGCCTCCGTGCCTTTCTTAAAGTTCTTCGGCATCTTCATGTCCATGCGCGACTGCAGGTTGCGGGTACGGATGGCGCGGTCTATCTCTTTAAGGAAAGCCCCACCATATTTGCTCACCTTATAATCGCCGAAGCCGGATATATCCTTTAGCTCGTTGAAGCTTGTAGGGAGGTAAGTAGCCAGCTCTACCAGCGTATTATCCGGCACAATGTTGTAGGCGGGTACATTCTCCTTCTCAGCCAGGTCGTGGCGAACGGAGCGTAGTGTGTTCATCAGCTCGCGGTCGTACTCCAGCGATTCTTCCTGCATCACATCCTCGCGCTCTGCCTTCTGCATCACCAGCATCAGCTTGCTCTCGCCCTTCAGTATCGCACGACTTTTGTCGTTCAACTTGAGCGTGGCATACTGATCTTCTGTGCGCGACACAAAGCCACCAGCCAGCAGTTGTTGTGCCAGCCACTGCCACTCTTCTTTCTTCAGGTCTTTACCTATGCCATAGGTCTTTAGTTCTTTATGTGCAGGTTGTATCTTCTCGCTATTAGAGCCACGCAGTATGTCTATGATGTACCCTACGCCATACCGCTCGTTGGTGCGCACAATAGCTGACAGGAACTTCTGCGCATCGATAGTGGCGTCGCGTTCTTCCAGTGAACTCATGCAATAATCGCACGAGCCACAGTATGCGGGGAACTGCTCACCGAAATAGTTCATCAGGTATTGCCGGCGGCAGGTATCGCTTTCGCAGAACTGCTCCATCATCTTCAGCTTCTTCAACGATACGGCTGTTTGCTCCGGGTTGCCATCTATCTCTACAAAACCTTTCAGTTTCATGATATCGCCGCGGGAGAAGAACAGGATAGCATCGCTCTTCAATCCATCGCGGCCGGCACGGCCTGTTTCCTGGTAGTACCCTTCAATGTTCTTAGGGACATCGTGATGGATAACGTAACGTACGTTAGATTTATCGATACCCATACCGAAGGCTATGGTGGCTACTATTACATTGATATCATCCTTCTGGAAAGCTTCCTGGACACGGGCGCGCTCGGCAGGATCGAGACCAGCATGGTAATGTGCTGTATTGATGCCTACATTGCGCAGCTTGGCCGCAATATCTTCTGTAGAAGAACGAGAAAGGGCATAAATGATACCGCAATCGTTCTTATGCTTTTTTACATACTCTGCAATACGCGCCATGGTATTTTGCTTAGGGCGTATGTAGTAATATATGTTGGGCCTGTTAAAGCTGGAGATGAATACACTTGCAGATGGGATATCCAGCTTTTGCAAAATATCGTTTTGTGTTTGCCTGTCGGCACTGGCTGTGAGGGCAATGACCGGGATGTTGGGAAAGTTTCTTTTCAGCACGGCCAGCTTCAGGTACTCCGGACGGAAATCGTGGCCCCACGATGAGATACAGTGTGCTTCGTCGATAGCGAACTGTGAAGGGTTAAGCGTACGCAGAAAATCTATAAATGAACTGCTGTTGGAAGGTATGCGCTCCGGAGCGATGTACAACAACTTGATATTGCCGGCCCTTGCCAGTGCTATGATATCGCGCTGCTCTTCCTGAGTTTGTGTAGAGTTGAGGTAGGCGGCGTGGATACCGTTGGCCAGAAGCGAATCGACCTGGTCTTTCATCAGGGCGATGAGGGGGGATACCACTATGGTGATACCGGGCAATAACATAGCCGGCAGCTGGTAGCAGATGCTCTTACCACCGCCGGTGGGCATGATGCCCATCACATCTTTACCGGCCAGTACGTGCTCTATTACCGGCAACTGGTTAAAGCGAAAATCGTCGTAACCAAAGAAATGCTTGAGTGCCTGTTTGAGGCGTTCTGTAGTGAAGGTTGCCATTGTATGATGAGTGTGGATGCTTAATTAAACCCCGGCCCTAAAGGGAGGTGTAGTTGCAATTTACAGTTTTATGCTTACCCGATATTCGATATAGAATAGTGTCCGAAAATGAATACGTCCACATGTGAGATGGCTTTCCCGAAAGCGTTCGGGACAGGCTGTTCCTCGCCATGACCGTGTTCTACTTTGTTTTTTATACGAAAGCCATTCCTGTGACGATGAGGTTGCTGTTGCCTCGGGCGAGTATCTTGCCTTCCATATCGTATACGTGGCATTCTACACAGATGATCTTTTTCCCTGAACGCATCACTTTCGATTCTACGCGCAGGCGCTGACCGGCAGAGATAGCATAGAGAAAATCAACATTGAGCGTTAGCGAGGTGTAATGCATCTCTGTATCCAGGCTCACAATAGCCCATCCTATGGCCTCATCTATCACCAGGCTCATCATGCCGCCGTGGATGTTACCATAAGGGTTGGTCATCTCGGGGCGCACCTCCATAGTGAGTGTAGCACTACCTTTCTCTATATGTTCCAGCGTGAAATGCAACCAGTTGCCCGCAGGTGAGCGTGAGTCTGTCACCTCTTTACCCAGGTAAGTTTCTTTTACCCACTCCAGCACTCTTCCGCGTGGTATTTCTTTATAGCCCATGGCGATCTGTTATTGAAGGCGCAAAGATACATGGTATATGGGTGCTGCTGGCTTATATAATTTCGCGAAATATTTATTTACCCTGATCATCATCGTCATCTTCTTCCACGTGTAATTTGTGAAAGAAGCGATGCGCGGCAGGTGCCAGGATAATACCGATATTGGTAATGAACACCACCCCACTAAACAAAGCATAGGCTGAGGAGAATAATTTGCCTCCGGTGCCTTTTACTTCTGCTACAGGCCCCATGCCGCTGAGGATCATGGAGGCATTGTGTATGGCGTCTATCCAGGGGATATCAGCCAGGTAGTGATAACCCAATATGCCGATGACCAGGCAAATTAACAAGATGAGCAGACCGATAGCGAAGCTGTGTAATATGCGGCTGTAGAATACGCTGACCGGCGCTACTGCCTGCCGTTTATTTTCGAACATATGAGTAGTTGAATAGTTAAAGTTAAAGATCAGGCATGAAATGCTGTTGGCACAATTTATTTAGTCATATAATGAGAACAGAGATAAAATCATGACAATGACACGCCTATTGACATATGCAGCCGCCGGAGTGATAGCGGGGCTATTGCTGGAGAACACCTTTCTGAAGGTAAAAAGTGATACCGAAACGAAAGGCCGGAAGCTGAAGAAAAAAGCAGATGACCTGGTAAAACAAGCTGACAAATATCTACATAAAGCGAAGGCAACTGCCTAACGATAAAACCGCTACACATGTGCGGTTACGGGTGTTCCGGGCTTACGGGTCTGGGGCACTTTTGTTGTTATATGTAGACTGCACGTTATACATTATTAAATATTTTGTTTTTCAGAGTCACATAGGCAAGCTACATTCGCAGCCCTAAGAATTGAATACGTATGTTAGCTTTTGCGAGTGGCGTGAGCGCCAGGTTGAATTTAAGGAAACAGGATGTAGAAGCAGTATTGACGCTGCTGGGCGAGGGTGCTACCATTCCCTTTATAGCCCGATACAGGAAGGATAAAACCGGAGCGCTGGATGAAGTGCAGGTGCAGGCGATACAGGATGAAGCCAATGCGCTGAAAGAGTTTGCCGAACGTAAAGCCTTTATAGAAAAGACCATTACAGAGCAAGGCAAAATGACCGAGTTCCTGCAGAGTAAGATAGACGCAGCGCTGACATTGGCAGAGCTGGAAGACCTTTACCTGCCTTACAAACCCAAGCGCAAGACCAAGGCACAGACAGCGCGCGAGAACGGCCTGGAGCCACTGGCTAACTTGCTGCTGGAACAAGGCAATACTAATCTTGCTGAAGTTGCTGCGAGCCATATCAACGAACAAGTAAAAACCGTTGATGAAGCGCTGCAGGGCGCCCGCGACATCATCAGCGAGCTGGTGAATGAGCATGCCGAAGTGCGTGCGGGTATGCGTCGCCTATTTGAACAAACAGCCACCGTGCAAAGTAAGGTGCTGGCAGATAAGGAGGCCGAGGCAGCCAAGTATAAAGACTATTTCGAATTCTCTGAACCGATATCCAAGATACCATCGCACAGGCTGCTGGCCATTATGCGCGGCTTTATGGAAGGTGTGCTGCGCATGGTCATCACCCCGGTAGAGGAAGATGCCATTGCCCTTGCCGAAAAACAGTTTGTAAAAGCCAATAACGAAGCTGCCGACCATGTGAAGAAGGCCGTAAAGGATGCGTGGCGCAGATTACTGCACCCCAGCCTGGAGAGCGAATTCAGGATGGCGCTGAAGACAAAGGCCGATGAGGAGGCTATTAATGTATTTGCAGAGAACCTGCGCCAGCTGCTGCTGAGCTCGCCACTGGGCAGCAAGCGCCTGCTGGCCATAGACCCCGGCTACCGCACAGGCTGCAAAACAGTGTGCCTGGACGAACAGGGCAACCTACTGAAGACCGGCCTCATCTACATACACGAAAACAACAACCGCCTGGTAGATGCCGAGCATACAGTGCGTAACCTCATCAAAACCTATAACCTGCAGTGTATAGCCATTGGCGACGGTACCGCAGGCAGGGAGACAGAAGGATTTATTAAAAAGCTGAACCTTGGTCTGCCGGTATTTTTAGTGAACGAAGATGGTGCCTCTATTTATTCGGCATCAGCAATAGCGAGGGAAGAATTCCCCGAAGAAGACATTACAGTGCGCGGTGCGGTGAGCATTGGCCGCAGGCTGATGGACCCACTTGCAGAGCTGGTGAAGATAGACCCTAAGAGCATAGGCGTAGGCCAGTACCAGCACGATGTGAACCAGGTAAGGCTGAAAGAGCGCCTGGACCAGACGGTGATCAGCTGCGTGAACACCGTAGGCGTGAACCTGAACACGGCCAGCAAACATCTGCTATCTTATGTAAGCGGCATAGGCCCATCGATAGCGGAGAACATCATCAGTTACCGGAAAGAGGTAGGCAAGTTTACCAGCCGCAAACAGCTGATGAAGGTGCCGCGCCTGGGCAATAAAGCTTACGAACAGTGTGCGGGCTTCCTGCGCATAAAGGATGGCGAAGACCCGCTGGACGCCAGCGCGGTACACCCTGAAGTATATGCCATAATAGGTAAAATGGCCAATGATATAGGCACGGACGTAAAATCGCTGATAGGCAATGATGAGCTGGTAAAGAAAATAGAGCCGAAGAAATACATCACAGCCGAGATAGGCGAACATACCTTGCGCGATATAATTAACGAGTTGAAGAAACCGGGGCTAGATCCGCGCAGCGAGGCCCAGCAGTTTGAATTTGCCGCTATCTATTCGATAGATGATGTGAAACCGGGTATGATAGTGCCTGGTGTGGTAACCAACCTGACCAGGTTTGGTGCTTTTGTGGATATAGGGGTGAAGCAGGATGGCCTGGTGCACGTATCAGAGATATCGCACAAGTATATCACCGACCCTAACGAGGTGTTGAAGCTGAACCAACAGGTAATGGTGAAGGTAACAGAAGTGGATGCTGCCCGCAAGCGCATTGCGCTGTCTATAAAGCAGACACAGGAACCAGAAGCCCGCACCAAACAAGGGCCGCCGAAGCCCAAGCAATTCAGCGGCGGTAAGCCGGCACCTAAAAAGGAGGAAGCACCGGTGAGCATGAATGATGCCCTGAGCGCGTTGAAAAATAAGTTTTCGAGGTAATGACAGCCATATAAATGGCTAACTTTATAGCATGGACCTTGAGCAATTCAGGATAAAGGCACAGGAAGAAAAGGCTACGCTTGTAGCCTTTTTGAATATACCCCAGGATGAACGGCCAGCCAACTTTGCAGCACACGCAGCGGAAGCTAATGCGGCAGCGTGGCGGGAGACCGACTGCCTCGCCTGTGCCAACTGCTGCAAGACCATGACCCCGGCATTTACCAACGAAGATATCATCCGCATAGCTACCCACCTGCGCATGAAGCCGGCAGATTTTAAAACGCGTTGGTTGAAAAAAGAACCAAAATCGGGACACTGGGTGAATACGAGCCAGCCCTGCCAGTTTTTACTGCCCGACAATAAATGCTCGGTTTATGCCATACGTCCTGCTGATTGTGCCGGGTTCCCACATCACGAAAAACAGCCATTTGAAGAATACGTGGAAACATTCAGAAAAAATATAGTGCATTGCCCGGCCACTTACGCATTTGTGAAAAAACTATCTGAATAAGGGTTTTAAGATAAGGTGAACCGCAACACCGATTTACACGTTTCAACGCCCACCGACCTACTTAAAAAAGTAAATAACATGCTTTTTTTGTATCTTTCCGCGCGGCGTGAGATCACGCCTATTTTTATTGCCTGTTGTGGGCGCAATAAAACTATATCATCAAGTACTATGTATGCATTTCTGGAGGGCGAACTGGTTTACAAATCGCCGTCGTTGTTATATCTGAATGTTGGGGGCGTTGGTTACGAGGTAAATATCACCCTGCAGACCTACAGCCTTATTGTCAATTCTGATCGTTGCCGCTTGTTCACGCACCTGCAGGTGCGCGAAGATGCCTGGGTACTTTACGGCTTTGCCGAGGAAGAAGAGCGGGCCACTTTCCGCATGTTGCTGGGCATCAGCGGTGTGGGCGCAGCTACGGCGCGCATCATCCTGTCGTCGCTTACCACGGCCGAACTGGAGCGTGCAGTAACGTTTGATGATGCCAAAACATTAGAAAAAGTAAAAGGTATAGGTGCCAAAACGGCACAAAGGATAGTTTTAGAGCTGAAAGGCAAGCTGCAACCCGGAAAAAATAGTGTATCACCACAGGCCCAGAAACACAATACAATAACTGAAGATGCGTTAATAGCATTAGTCAACTTAGGTATAGGAAAGAATATGGCGGAAGCGGCTATCAAAAAAATAGCCAATGCCGCTTCTTTATCTGTAGAAGAGCTGATCAAAGAGGCGCTTCGCGCTTTATAAAAAGGGATAATACATTGAAGGGCAAGCGTTTTTTCGGATATAAATTAATTGGTTTCATAATACTGGCGGTGATCATACTGAATGCCGCAGCGCGTCCGAGGCGTATCTTCTTCCCATTCCCGCCACCGCCACCACAGGATACCGTCGGGGATACCGCGCATAAGCTGAAGTTCCCGATACACGATAAGACAGGCGATCCGCGCATAGATCTGGAAAGGCCAAAATCGATAGACCTGGGCGACCCGAAGCTGGAGAAAAAGACCTTTGAGTACGACCCGGACTCGAACCGCTACTACTACAACGACAAGATGGGCTCTATGTACAACAGGAACCCAACGTACATGAGTCTTGCCGAGTACCAGAAATACAGGGCCAAGATAGACGATGATGCCTACTGGCAGCGCCGCCTGGATGCCATGATGCTGTTCAACAAAAAGCCGGAACTGCCGCAGATGTACAAAGACGGTCTTTTTGACCGCATATTTGGCAGCAACACCATTTCCGTAAAGCCGCAGGGTAATGTGGACGTGACCTTTGGTGGTAACTGGCAGAACATCAAGAACCCTACACTGGTGCAGCGCGCACAGAAATACGGCATCTTCGACTTTGACATGCAGATGAACATCAACCTGCTGGCCACTATTGGTGACAAGATGAAGCTGAACATCAGCAACAACACCAAGGCCACGTTTGATTACCAGAACATGCAGAAGCTGGACTACAGCGGCAAGGAAGACGAGATGATCAAAAAGATAGAGGCAGGCAATATCAGCTTCCCGCTGAAGAGCAACCTCATCAGCGGCGTGCAGTCGCTGTTTGGTCTGAAGACACAGCTGCAGTTTGGCAAGCTGTGGGTGACCGGTGTTATCTCTCAACAAAAATCGCAGCGCAAAAGCCTTACCATTCAAGGCGGTGCACAGGCACAACAGTTTTCTATAAAGGCTGATGCGTATGAAGAAAACAAAGACTTCCTGCTGGCGCAGTATTTCCACGACAGGTATAACATAGCGCTGAAGGATTTTCCGGTCATCAACTCGCAGGTGCAGATCACCAAGATACAGGTGTGGATCACCAACCGTACGGGTGCGGTGAACGGCGTGCGCGATGTGCTGTGTTTCCAGGATCTAGGTGAGGCTAACCCGTACATGGCCAGCATGAATAACGGAGCACCCGGCATACGCGATGGCGTGCCGGACAACCGCAGCAACAGGCTGTATACAGAACTGCAGCAGACACCCAACAACCGCCAGCAGCGCTACGCATCGAACGCAGCCATAGGACTGGGGCTGGGACTGGGACAAGACTTTGAACGCACTACGGCACGCCAACTGGCCGCCAGCGAATATAACTTTAACCCACAGCTGGGCTACATCATGCTGCATACGCAGATGAACCCTGACGATGTGCTGGGTGTTGCCTACCGCTATACGTACAAGGGCCAGGTATACCAGGTGGGTGAATTTGCGGAAGACCTTCCGCCTGACACCACCAACCCTAAGGTACTGTACCTGAAGTTGCTGAAGGGCACCTCTAATCGTCCTAAGCTGCCGGTATGGAAGCTGATGATGAAGAACGTATATGCCCTGGGTGGTTTTGGCCTTACCAAGGAGAACTTTACGCTCAACGTGATGTACCAGGACCCTGCGGGCAGCGATAAGCGCTACTTTCCTGAAGGACCTAAAAAGGGGATCCCATTTATACAGTTGCTGAACCTGGACCGCCTGAACTCGCAGAACGAGGCGCAGCCGGATGGGGTGTTCGACTTTGTGGATGGTATCACCATCAACATGCAGCAGGGTAAGATCATCTTCCCCGTGCTGGAACCGTTCGGTAACGACCTTGCCGCCGCCATTGATGCACCGGCCACACCCATACTGCAGCGCAGGTATATCTTCCAGGCACTGTATGACTCTACCAAAACAATAGCCCAGCAGTTCCAGAACCTGAACAGGTATGCGCTGAAGGGTACATATAAATCGTCTACCTCTTCGGAAATATTCCTGGGTGGTTTCAACATACCGGCAGGCTCTGTGAGCGTAACGGCAGGTGGTACCAAGCTGGTGGAAAACCAGGATTACCAGATAGAGTATGGCCTGGGCAGGCTGAAGATATTGAACACGGGTATACTTAGCTCCGGTGTGCCGATCAACATCCAGTACGAGGACAACTCTACATTTGGCTTCCAGCAGCAGAACTTTATGGGTGCGCGCTTCGACTACTACATGAACAAGAAGCTGACCCTGGGCGGTACCATCATGAGGTTGAACGAAAGACCGTTTACCCAGAAGGTGAGCTTTGGGGAAGACCCGATAAAAAACACGGTGATAGGCCTGGATGCCAACTACCAGTCGGAAGTGCCGGCGCTTACCCGCATATTGGACAAGCTGCCTATTTATTCTACCACGGCGCCGTCGTTCATCAATGTATCGGGCGAGGTAGCGGGCATATTGCCGGGCCATCCCAGCCAGATCAATTCACTGGACCCCGAGGGTGCGGTGTATATCGACGACTTTGAAGGTACTACCAGCAGCTACGATCTGCGCTTCCCTGCACAGGCATGGTCGCTGGCCTCTACCCCATTTGGTGCGGTAGACAAATCGGGCAAAACACTGTTCCCCGAGGCCGCACTGAGCGACCAGCTAAAATACGGCGAGAACAGGGCCCGACTGGCATGGTATACCATAGAACCAACCCTGGTAGACCCGGGACAAGGCGTACCGGACTATGTGCGTAACGACAGTAACCAACACTTCATAAGGCTGGTGCAGGTGCAGGATGTGTTCCCTAACAGGTCGCAGCAATCCTTGCAAACATCACTCAGCACCTTCGACCTTGCGTTTTATCCAAGTGAGCGTGGCCCATACAATTTTGATGCTGTACATATAGACGACAGCGGTAAGCTGACCAACCCTAAAGACAGATGGGGCGGTATACAGCGCGCTATAGACAATACCGACTTTGAAGCATCGAATGTACAGTATATCCAGTTCTGGATGCTTGACCCATTCGCGCAAGGACTAAAGACAGGCGGCTCGTTATATATCAACCTCGGTTCTGTATCGGAAGATGTATTGAAAGACTCGAGATTGTCTTTTGAGAATGGTGTACCCTATCCTTTTGATCAGACCAAACTGGACACTACGATATGGGGATATGTCCCCCGGTTCCAGCAGCAGATAACCCGTGCGTTTGATAATGATCCTTCAGCACGTGCGGCGCAGGACGTTGGCTACGATGAAATGAACAACACCAGGGAAGCTACGCAGTTTGCCAACTTCCTTACGTCTCTTAGAAATCGCCTGGGAGCATCAAACCCGGCCTACCTGAAGACTGCTACAGACCCGGCAAGTGATGACTACAAATACTACAGGGGATCGGATTACGATGCTAATAAAACGGGGATAATGGGCCGCTACAAGCACTTCAACAACCCTGAAGGCAACTCTCCTGTAACCGACCCTAACTCTGCCTACGCTACGTCGGCCACTACCATACCGGAGTCTGAAGATATTAACAGGGATAATACACTGAACGAAGCTGAGAACTATTACCAGTACCGGCTAGACCTGGACCCCAACAATATGCGTGTAGGTAGTAACTACATCATCAGCGAACAGGATGCAAGCAAGATAAAACTACCCAACGGGCAGATATCCTCGGAAAAATGGTACCAGTTCAAAATACCGGTAAGGAACTATAACAATGTGGTAGGTGGCATTGCCGACTTCCGTTCTATCCGTTTCATCCGCATGTTCCTAAGCGGATGGCAGGACAGCACCGTTATGCGTTTTGCATCGCTGGAGCTGGGCCGCAGCCAGTGGCGTACCTATAATTACTCACTTACCACGCCGGGTGAGAACCAGCCACAACAAAATGCGAGCAGTACCGACTTCTCTGTAACCTCTGTGAGCGTTGAAGAAAACGCATCCCGCACACCGGTGCCGTACGTGCTGCCCCCCGGCGTACAAAGGCAACTGACCACAGGAAGCACCGGCCAGGCCATCGCTCAAAATGAGCAGGCGCTGTCACTCAGGGCATGTTCTTTACAAGACGGCGATGCCCGCGGTGTGTTCAAAGAAGTGAATGTAGATATGCGCCAGTTTACCTACCTGCGCATGTTTGTGCATGCGGAATCGCAGGTAGGCCAGATACCGGTGAAAGATGCCGACGTGAGTGCCTTTATCCGTATTGGCGCAGACTTTACCGGCAACTATTACGAGTACCGTATGCCGGTGACTATAACACAACCTACCGTTAACCGCGATGAGAACCTGATATGGCCGGCAGCAAACCAGATGAACCTGACCCTGCAGGACCTTGTTGAAGCCAAGAAAGCACGCGATGCACAGAACCTGCCATCTACCATACCCTACTATGTAACCGATAGTAAGGGCAATACCATAGTGGTAGTAGGTAACCCTAATATAGGCGGAGCCAAGAACATCATGCTGGGCGTACTGAACCCCAAGAAAACAACACAGACACCGGGCGATGACGGACTGGGCAAGTGCGTGGAATTGTGGTTTGACGAAATGCGCATGGCGGGCACCAAAGACCATCCTGGCTATGCCGCTGCAGGTAAAGTATCTGTGCAGCTGGCCGACCTTGGCAGCGTCAACCTTTCGGGCAGCATGCATACGCAGGGCTACGGCAGCATAGACCAAAAGATAGGTCAGCGTTCGCAGGACGACTATTACCAGTATAACGTATCTACCAACCTGAACATGGGTAAGCTGATGCCGCAGAAATGGCATGTGCAGCTGCCCGTATACGCCGGCTATACCCAAAACGTTACCACCCCCAAGTACAACCCCTACAACCAGGACGTGCTGCTTTCTGATGCGATGGGCTCTGCCGGCAGTGCAGCCAAAGCGGACTCTATCAAAAGAGCATCGCAGGACTTCACCTCTATTACCAGCCTCAACCTCACCAATGTGCGCATCAATGGCAGCCCTAATACCAAGGGACCACGCATGCCATGGAGCGTTAAGAACTTCGACTTTACCTATTCTTACAATAACCAGTTCAAGCACAACTCGCTTATAGCACTGGATAATATCAATACGCAGAAGCTGGGTATTGGTTATACGTACAGCCTGCCATCCAAGCCTATTGAACCATTCAAGAAACTCATCAAGTCCAAGTCTAAATGGTTTGCGTTGGTGAAGGACTTTAATATAAAACCTTTACCATCCAGCTTCTCTCTCCGTAACGATCTGAACAGGCTGGTAGAGGAAACACGTGTGCGCGACCTGAATGACGGTTCCGGCTATGTGAGCCCATCCACCTTCTATAAGAACTTCAACTGGACACGCGTATATAATACCCGATGGGAGCTGACCAAGTCTCTTTCGCTGGATTATACCGCTACGAATGTATCGCGCCTTGATGAGCCGTATGGCCGCATTGATTCCAAGGAGAAGAAAGACTCTGTGCTGCGGGCTATCAGCCGCTTTGGGCACAACACATCCTATACCCAAACTTTCAATAGCTCGTATACCGTACCGCTGTCTAAATTGCCTGCAACAGACTGGATCAACGTACGCATGAGCTATTCCGCCAACTATACCTGGACGGGAGCTGCGCCTGTGGCGTATGAATTGGGTAATACCATTGGCAATACCAACACCAAGCAGATATCGGGCGATCTGGACATGAACAAGCTATACTCTAAATGGAGGTGGCTGAGGGCACTGAATGCCAAACCGAGTCCTAAGGGCAAGGGGGGCGACCAGGGCAATAAAAACGAACCGGTACCGGGCAATAATGGCCGCCCTGCCGGCCCTGCGCCACGGATAGAAGACCTGAAGCGCAATGGTAAGGTATTGCCTGGCGCACAGATACAGGGAGACGTAGACGACGGCGGGCCAGGTGCGGGTAATGGTGTAAATACTCCGGGTGGCAATACAGTTGGTACTAATGGCACAACCAATACCAACGGCGCACCTAATGGCGGCGGCACAGCAGGCAATACCGGCACTACAGGAGCCAGCGGGTCGGCAACAGGCAATAATACTACCAACCCTAACCCGGCTGGTAACACCTCTACAGGCAATAATGCCGGCAATAATACAGGCAACAGCAGCACAGGTAATACTAACACCACCGGAGGCAACAATACAGGCAACGCTGGCAACAACGGGCCTAAGGGTAATACAGGAGGACCAAAGGGCGGTAATGGCAATGCCAATAATGCAGGTAATACCGGCACCGGAAATAATAACAACGGAGGCAATAACACAGGTAACACTACAGGCAACACCGGCGGTAACAATAATGGCAAGGGCAATAATATACCTACCACTACTGCCCCGGCAGGCCCGCCAAATGTGTTCCAGAACATCAATACGGCATCGCTTACAGATCAGCAACTGGATTCGCTGGTAGACCTGCAGGACTCTATAGACCATGCATGGCATAAGGCCGAGAAGCTGAAAAAGAAGAAGGCACGTAAGGCTGCCCGTAAAGCACGCCGTGCAAAGCTGCCCGAGCTGTCGGCTCCTGTGCGTGTGGCAGGGCATATACTTACCATGCTGACCCGCGTATCTGTGAACTACACGCAAACAGGCGGCACCATATTACCGGGTTACCTGGACAGCACACGCTTTATGGGTGTGAACAACTACTCTGCAGCGCCGGGCTTTAACTATGTTTATGGCTACCAGCCTACAGCGGCATGGCTGGAGCAAAAAGCCACCGAAGGCAAGCTGACCAGGGATTCCCTGTTCAATGCCCAGTTCCAGCAGACCTATACCTCTAACCTTACAGGTACGGCAACCCTTGTTCCGTTCAAAGACTTCAGGATAGACCTTTCTTTGAGCAAGAGTTTCAGCAAATCGCACAACGAGCTGTTCAAGGACACCGGCACCGGCGAGTTCCATCATTTTAACCCGTACGAGAATGGATCGTTCAACATCAGCTATATAGCGGTTAAAACGATCATGAAGAATACTGCAGTATACTCTGATGTGTACAACCAGTTCCTGGCCAACAGGGAGATCATATCTACCCGTCTGGGTAGCAGCAACCCGTATACCAACGGATTGCCTGACCCTGCTAACCCTAATTATACCAAGGGCTATACGCAGTTCTCCCAGGATGTACTGATACCGGCGTTCATTGCTGCCTTTACCGGCAACAGTGCACAAACCCAGGCGCTGGTAGACTATAAGCATACAACCATATCCGACAATCCATTCAAGTACTTCAATCCGCTGCCTAACTGGAAGGTGCAGTACAATGGCCTGAGCAAATATCCGTTCTTCGCCAAGTACCTGAACAACCTTACCATTACGCACAACTATACGGGTAGCATGTCTATGAATGGTTTCAACTCATCGTTGCTGTACAAAGACCTGTATGGCCTGGGCTTCCCATCATTCATCGATTCGAACTCGCATAACTATGTGCCGTTCTTCCAGGTACCTAACGTTACCATACAGCAGGCATTCAACCCGCTGATAGGTATAGACCTGGCCATGAAGAACAATTTTACTGCTAAGTTCGAAATAAGGAAATCGAAGACGATGAGCCTTAGCCTGATAGATTACCAGGTAAGCGAGAACGCCAGTACAGAATACGTAATAGGATTTGGCTTCAGGAAGAAGGGTGTAAAACTGCCATTTGAAGTGTTTGGTATACAGAAACTGAAGAACGAGCTGATCTTTAAAATGGACATAGGCCTGCGCGATGATAAGAACAGCAATACCTTCCTCGCCAACAACATCAGTGTTACGTCGCGCGGACAGAAGGTGCTGCGTATATCACCATCCGTAGACTATGCGGTAAACTCCAAGCTTACGCTCCATTTCTTCTTCGATCGCCAGCAAACAGTACCTTACGTATCTACATCGTACCCTACCACAAACACCAAGGCCGGTGTAACGTTGCGCTTTATCTTTGCACAGTAACGGTAGCGGTATAATATAAGCGCCATAATAAAAACAGGATGCCCAGGGTAAAGTTGTTATATACCTTAATGATAGCCGGAATAGCCATGTGCCTGGTGCAGATATGGTGGCCTGCCTATTACCTTACCGGCGACGGCCCCTGCCACTTGTACAATGCCAAGGTGCTGCACGATATATGGAACAGGCACGATGCCAGCTTTTATCAGCGTTTTTACGATGTCATCTATGCGCCTAATCCCAACTGGTTATCCAGCATCATTATGGGGTGGTTCATGTACTTTGCCAGTGCCGTAGTGGCAGAAAAGCTATTCCTTACCATCTATGCGTTGGTACTGGCATTAGGCTTTTATAAGGTCATCAAACAGGTAAGTGGTAGCAGCTCTTATATTATCACCATTGTTTTTCTCTTTGTATTTCATCACACCCTTGCCAAAGGCTTTTACAATTTCTCGCTGGGCACAGCATTATATTTCTGGATGGTGTGGAGCTGGCTGCGCTTCATAGCGCAACGCAACACTATCAATACCCTGCTGTTCTTCGTTTTCACCGGGCTTACTTTCTTTTCCCAATTACTGCCCTTTGCTTTTGGCGCCATCACGTGCTTTTCACTACTGATATCCCATATAGCCACATCGACGTCATCTAAACGTCCGCGCGCGTTCGAGTTTATAAGAGCCGCCGCAGAGTTTGGCGTTTTGATAGGACCTTATGTTGGACTGATGTTTTGGTTCACCGATAAGCAAGGCGGAGCAGGCATAGAATTGAAGCATCACTTTTACCGGGCAGTAGAATTAGTGCAATATAAATATGGTATCGTTGCCAGCGCCAGGGAAGAGTTGTTTGCCGCTATCTCGGGCTTTACTATCGTTACCATGTTTATTGTAGCGCTGGTAATGCGCGTACGGCAAAAAGAATGGGTGAATAAGTACGACGGCTTTATCTACAGCTTTGCCATTCTGCTTATCATCTACCTGTTCTTTCCCGAAAACTTCATGCACAGGGCCATACTCATCACTATGCGTACCCAGTTGTTCTTACTGGCCATTGCAGGAACTGTAGCAGCTTATACCTTGCCCCAGAAGATCAAGAATGCAGGCGGACTGGTGATGATGTGTTGTTTTATTGCGCTGTCATTTATCAGATTTGGCGTAATGAATGATGTGGCTGATGCCGTTAAAGACTATAACTCTGTAGCGGCCTATATCAAGCCGTATTCGGTAGTGCTGCCGCTGGACCTGGCACCTGAAGGTGTAAATACCCACGCCAATACTATTGCCAACAGGAACTATTCTTTTACACACGCACTGCACTATACCGGCTGCAGCAAACCACTTATATTGCTGGATAACTACGAAGCCAACACCGGCTATTTCCCATTGTTGTGGCAATATAAAATGAATCCCTACGCTCACCTATCGACAGGTAATGGCATAGAAGGGCTGCCGCCATCAGCTGATATAGACCATTACGTGGCCACTTCAGGCACACCTATCAACTATATTGTCGTTTGGGGATACGTGAGCAAATTTGCCGGCGATCCGGGATTCGATGGGCTGCAACAGTACATTGGCCAGCATTACCACCGTATCTATACTTCTGCATCGGGCCGTACCACGCTGTTCGAGCTTAACCCTTAATTCTTCGCATAACTTGCGGGTAGGGGGTAACCAAGGTCTTCCATTATATTTTCCAGCATGGGCTCTTCTTCAGGGTGATATTTCCTGTCCAGGTTCAAGCCATTCAGCAAGGCCCAGCTTTGCCATTTCATGGCTGCAACGGGGTTCTTTACTTCCGATACCATTTTATAGATGTTCAGGTCGGTTTGCCGCGCTATAAGCTTCACCAGCAGGGCACCCTGTGTTACGTTCAATGCTTTGATCTTATCCTCGAACTGCGTCTTCATTTCCTCCTGCTTGCGGGCAATGAATTGCTTGTATTCTCTCCTCGATATATTCGGATCTGCCTCTTTCCGGCTTACCTCATTGAACAGCGCTGTAGATGCATTAAGGTAAGGCAAGATAGTAGTAACGTAGTATTTGGTTTGGTTATAATGATATCGCTCAACGTCGTTCTTCCAGCGGCTTCTGATCTTTACTTCCTGCAATTGTCCGCCATAAAGTGTATCAGATACCTGGGCATATGTACTTGTAGTGGCCAGGATAAAACCCAGTAACAGCGTACCGATCTTTGATGTTCTTTCCATATCAGCTAAAGAGCAATACCCGTACCTGATTTTATAAACCATATTTCTTTAACATTACTTTTCGAAAAATAAAAAATTAACAATTGAAAAGTTGGCAATTCAAAAATAGTTCCGACATTTGTTGTGGGTATATTTTTCATAAGGTGTAAATAAGGCTTCAGTTCTCTGGAGTCTTATTTTTTTTGCCTGAGACCCAAAGATTTACAGGAAAATAATTTTATTTTTTTTGTTTTTATTCAAAAGATTTTATCTAAATTTATATCGGGTATATTTTTCATAAGGTGTAAATAAGACTTCAGTTCTCTGGAGTCTTATGCTTTTTATGACACTTTCATTATTCAATTACAGGCTTTTATCTTTCATATCTGCCGCCTGTATCATAGTTTTGCCGCCGTATGGAAATTGTTTGCACGCCTGAAGAGAATAAAATCTTCGAAATAGTTAGCAAGGCAGCAACAGAGCTGAATGTGCAATGCTACCTGATAGGCGGCTTTGTAAGAGATAAGTTACTGGGCAGGCCTACCAAGGATGCCGATATTGTATGTACCGGCGATGGGATAGCCCTGGCCCAACTGGCTGCGGCAAAACTATCGCCAAAAATGACGGTGAGCTACTTTAAGAATTTTGGTACGGCACATTTCCGCTACCACGATTTTGATGTGGAGTTTGTAGGGGCCCGTAAAGAATCTTACAGGGCGGACTCCCGTAAGCCCGACGTAGAACCGGGGACAATAGAAGACGACCAGCTACGCAGAGACTTTACCATCAACGCATTGGCCATAAGCCTTAACCCCGGCGATTACGGCAAGCTTACAGACCCTTTTAACGGACTTAAAGACCTGGACAATAAACTCATCCGCACACCGCTGGGACCCGATGTGACCTTCTCGGACGACCCTTTGCGTATGATGCGGGCCATACGGTTTGCCACCCAGCTGAATTTTGACATAGTGCCGGAGACCTTCCGCTCCATAACTACTAATGCAGAGCGCATCAAGATCATTTCGCAGGAACGCATTACCGACGAGCTGAACAAGATAATGGCAGCGCCCAAACCATCTATAGGCCTGGACATGCTCTATCGCACCGGGCTGTTACACCACTTCTTTCCACAGATGGTGGCATTGGCCGGGGCTGAATTTATTGACGGTAAGGGGCACAAAGACAATTTCTACCATACGCTGCAGGTAATAGACAATGCCGCAGCACGCAGCAACGACCTGTGGCTGCGCTGGGCTGCCCTGCTGCATGATATAGGCAAGCCCGCTACCAAACGCTTTGAAGAAGGCCATGGCTGGACATTCCACGGCCACGAGGTTGTGGGCGAGCGCATGACGCCGAAGATATTCAAACAACTGAAGCTGCCGCAAAACGAGAAGATGAAGTACGTGGCCAAGTTGGTAGCGCTGCATTTGCGGCCCATCAGCCTGAGCAAAGAAGACATAACAGACTCTGCCATGAGGCGCCTGCTCTTTGATGCCGGCGACGACCTGGAGGACCTGATGATATTGTGCGAGAGCGACATCACCTCTAAAAACAAACAAAAGGTAAAACGGTATCTCGAGAATTTTGAGATGGTGAAGACCAGGCTAGTGGCAGTTGAAGAAAGTGATAAGATACGCAACTGGCAACCACCTATATCGGGCGACGAGATCATGCAGCTCTTCGGGCTGGAACCATCGCGCCAGGTAGGCATCCTGAAGACGACAATACGGGAGGCCATACTGGACGGCATCATACCCAATACATACGATGCAGCCTACCAGCTGCTGCTCACTAAAGCACAGGAACTGAACCTGCAACCGGCAAAACATGAATAACAGGCAATTATTTCAGCAGCATCTTGCACCAACATCGCCGGCACCGCTGGCATTGGAAATAACATCGGCCAGCGGCACTAAAATGTACGGTGCCGATGGTAAAGAATACCTGGATATCATTGGCGGTATCAGCGTTTGTAATGTGGGGCACAGGCATCCCAAGGTTGTTGCTGCGATAAAGGAGCAGGCCGACCAATACCTGCATATAATGGTATACGGAGAACTGGTGCAGAGCCCCCAGGTGCGTTATGCCAAGCTGCTGGCCGATCTTCTGCCAGCGGCTCTTGATTGTGTGTACTTTACCAATTCGGGCTCCGAAGCCACAGAAGGGGCATTGAAGCTTGCCCGCCGTGCAACGGGCCGTACAGAGGTCATATGCTGCAACAACAGCTATCATGGACACACCATGGGTGCTTTAAGCATTATGGGCGATGAGTATTGGCGCAATGCCTTCAGGCCATTGTTGCCTGGTGTATGGCACTACGACTATAATTCTGAAGAACTGATAGCAGCCATCAACGAAAATACATCGTGTGTGGTGCTGGAGACCATACAGGCAGAGGCCGGAATAATAGAACCGAAAAATAACTGGCTGCAGCGCGTACGCGAAAAATGCACAGCCACAGGCACGTTACTGGTACTGGATGAGATACAATGTGGCTTTGGCCGAACGGGTAAACTATGGAGCTTTGAACACTACAATGTAGTGCCAGATATAGTGCTGCTGGGCAAAGCCCTTGGCGGAGGTATGCCATTGGGTGCGTTTGTGGCATCGCATACACTGATGAGTGTCTTTAGCGATAATCCTGTGTTGGGGCACATCACCACATTTGGTGGCCACCCTGTGTCGTGCGCTGCCGGCCTGGCAGGTATGCAGGCATTGATAGACGAACAGATCACTGAAGGTGTGGCTGCAAAAGAAGCATTGTTCCGCTCGCTGTTACAACATAAAAATATAAGGGCAGTACGTAGCAAAGGCTTGCTGATGGCGGTAGAGCTGGATAGTGCTGATGCTGTACTGCAGGTATTACAGCGCTGCCTGGCACAGGGCCTGTTTTCCGACTGGTTCCTGTTCGCTGCCAACTGCATCCGCATAGCACCACCGCTTACCATTACCGAAGAAGAAATAAAGCAAGCTTGCAGCATATTGCTCAGCTGCATCTGATAGCATTACAGGCCACCACCGGATACAGACATAGCTGAAGAAGAAACATGGCTGTTGGTATTTGTACAGGGGGTATGCGCTACGCCACCCCGTGTATCTTTTACCAACCGTATCCTGGAATTATCGCCCACCAACAGATCGCCGTCGTTATTGAGCACTACAAAACCCGGCTTGCCAAAATTGCGGTTCACTTCCCCGTTACCTGCTGCTGTGTTTATTATGCCTGCCTTGTTCACTACCCTTAGGCGGCTGTTGCCGTTATCTGATATGTACAGGTTACCCTCTTTGTCTACGGCCAACCCATCAGGAAAGCTCAGCTGAGCTGTGGTCGCCACATTCCCATCTCCGTTAAAACCGGGCTGGCCTGTACCTGCAACAGTACTGATGATACCTGCCGGAGTCACCTTCCGTATACAATGATTAAAGCAATCGGAAATATAGAGGTTGCCTGCTTCATCAAAAGTAAGACTGCCTGGCTGGTTCAGATGCGCGGCTATAGCCTTGCCCCCATCGCCGCTATAGCCACCCAGGCCTGTGCCATGGCCTTTGGCATTGCCTGCATATATGGTGATGATGCCTGTTGCCTTATCTACCTTACGCACACAATTGTTGTCCGCATCAGCTATATATAAGTTGCCGGCCTTGTCTATAGCCAGCCCCGAAGGCCCCTGTAACTTAGCCTCTGTAGCCGGGCGGGTATTACCGTAGTATCCGCTTACAGCACTACCTGCCACAGTTGTCAATATGCCCTGCTTATCTATTTTCCTGACGACTGCGTTCAGGTATTCTGCAAAGTAAATATTGCCTTCCGCATCAATAGCTATGGCCGATGGTTGACTGATAGCTGCATCCGTAGCCTGCACACCATCGGGCGTGTAACCAGCTATACCGTTACCGGCAATGGTAAACACCTTGCCACCGGCATCTATCTTCCTGATACGATTGTTTACGGCATCGGCATAGAACAGGTTGCCCTGTTCATCCATTGCTCCGGCGGCGGCCTTGCCTATGCCGGCAGCTACCGCTGCAATATGCTCTCCGTTATATGTTTGGCTACCACTGCCAGCAAATACTGTTATCGTCTGGGCATTTGCCATTGGCAGGCCCAATGCCATTATCGCTACGATCACCATTCCCATACTACACCGTGTCATAAAGCCTCCTTTCCTTTTTACTACATGTACTTCTGTACTAAAATTACCACCTCGAAAAGCCGGGAAACGATTATTGTTGACCAACGGTCGGAAAAGTTGATGAATGGCAGGCACATACGAAAACAGGCGGCAAAAGCCGCCTGTCCGTGATAATATCGTGACAATTTGTATTAATAACTCATAGCCAGCTGGTACACGTGTACGCCAATATTCAGCTGTGCAAAATTATCGCACTGACCGGGAGTATTGGCACCCAGCGCGTAGTTCAGCACACGTGTTTCGCCGTTGAAGCCGGTAACATTCACCACGCCTGATTCGGCATAATTACAGTCAAGCGCAAACTTCAGTGGTGTCTGGATATCGCAGGCAAACAAGTGACCGTTAGGCCTTACAAGCGTAGCGTTACCGGATATAGAGAAAGCATCATCGCTCCTGTCGCCTGAACCATAGCCGCTTATCCACTTACGGGTAAGTGCGCCCTTCCAGGTAACATAAACGTTCGGGCTGAGCGTCATGGTGTCGTTAACCAATACCCTGTAGTACCAGTTGCCAACAACAGTAGTGTCTACACGGGTAACCTTGGTATTACCAGACAGCTGTATGTTGTTTACGTAGTAATTATCGTAAGTGATCGTGTGTATCTGGTTAGAGTCTGTGTAGTGTCCTGAATAAGAAACCGATATAGTACCCCTGCGGCTCTTACCATCCAGGCACACGCAATTTTCGTTACCAAAACGTACGATAAGCATATGCGGCGAACTCAGCGTATCGATAGATACGATGGCGCACGTACCGAACGTGTTGGTTCCCTTCATATAGGCACCATT